>JAJYUU010000049.1 GCA_021792405.1 Actinomycetes bacterium | reverse complement strand
GGTGGCGCATGTCGCCGAGGTCCTCGACGCCTCGATCCGCGGCGTTCCGCTTGAGTCGCTGCCGGGCTGACAAGGAGCCCGCACCCGCCCTGGCGGTGCATGGCGTCAGGTAGCGCCAAGTTTGACGCCGGAAATGGACTTGACTGACGCCACTTTTGGCGTCATCATGACGTCATGGATCTCAGCGAGTACGCCGAATCGCTCCGGCGGGAACTGACCGCCATCACCAGGTTCGCCAGTGCGGACATAGCCAAGGCCGCCGAGATGCTGTCGGAGACCCTGGATTCCACGGTGCGACTCGCCTTGCTCGACGTCCTGTCGGCCGCGGCCGACGAGATCACCGCTAGCCTCGACGGCGCGACCGTCGACGTCCGGCTGACCGGCACCGAGCCTGAGTTCGTCGTCAGCACCACGCGGGCGCAGGATGACGCGGCGCCGGAGACGGCCGATGCCGGCGACGAGGCGGGAACCAGCCGCGTGACGCTGCGAATCTCGGAGGGCATGAAGGCCCGGGTGGAGGCCGCGGCGCTGTCGGCAGGCCAGTCGGTGAACTCCTGGCTCGTCCGGGCTATCAGCCGGGCCCTGGAGAATCCCCCCGGCGGCCCGGCCAAGCGCTCCCCGTTCCCGCCTTCCTCGCCGGGCAGGCCCGGAACGGGCAAGCGGTACACCGGGTTCGCCCGCAGCTAGCGGCCGGCCCGCCCAGCAGTTCCCGCACGCATTCAGGCACCAGCGTTCCAGCAGAAAGGCACCAGCATGACTACGTGGGATTTCGCATGTCCTGATCCGGTCGACATCAGCATCGATTCCTGGATCTCCGGCAGCATCGTGGTGTCCGGCGAGCCGACCAGCACGATCGCCGTCGAAGTTACCCCCAGCCGCTCCGGCGCGGACGTCAGCGACCTGCTGGCGCACGTTCAGGTGGCTTTCGAGGACGGGCAGCTGTACATCCGCGGTCCGCGCACGGGCGCATTCGGCCGCAGGCAAGGGCTGGACCTGACCATCAAGGCACCGGAGGGATCTACCTGCGCGGCCAAGACCGCCTCAGCAGACCTGGCCTGCGTCGGCAGCCTCAGCGGCCTGGCCGTGCAGACCGCCAGCGGCGACCTCACCGCTGCGGCAATCAGCGGTGCCGTTACCGTGCAGTCCGCCAGCGGGGACGTGCTCATCGACACGGCGGGCGACGACGTCGCCATCCGCACCGCGTCAGGTGACGTCCGGCTCGCGAGGGCCGACGGTCCCGCCCGGATCACCACCGCCAGCGGCGACGTCGCGATCGGCTACTGCGCCAGTTCGGTGACCGCGCAGACGGCCAGTGGGGACATCGAGCTCCGGGCCGTCGCGGCCGGCCAGGTCGAACTCCGCAGCGTGTCAGGTGACCTGCAGGTCGGCGTCGTGCCGGGCATCGGCGTTTACCTCGATCTCGCCAGCACCTCCGGCAGCATCCGCAGCGACCTGGACCCAGGCAGCGAGGATGACCTGGCCGAGCCAGGCGCGGCGATGCGGATCGCGTGCCAGTCACTCAGTGGCGACATCCGGGTCACCAAGGCGGCGGAATCCGCCGCCCGGCCGGCCGGCCACGCCGCGAGCCCGGTGGTTCCGTAGGCAGTCCAGATGCATCTCCGCAGCTCCCCGCAGCCGTCACAACGGCCGGGGGACGACCAGGAAGGCAAAGTCAGATGAATCAGCGAATGTTCGAGGAGCTAGCCCGCCAGCGCCACGCCGAGATGCACCGGCTGAGTGGCGGCCGCATCAGCGGGCGGCAGCCGCGAACTCAGCGCGCCGGCGCCGGGCAGTCACTGCGGGCGCGCCGGTCACTGCGGACACGCCAGACACGCCAGTCACTGCGGACGAGAACCGGCTGGAAGCTCGTCGACCTCGGCCTCAAGCTCGCCGTCCAGCCAGACCCGCGTGCCGCGGCTGCGGCTCGCCCGGCCCGGTCGTGATATCGAAGCCGGCTCAGCCCGCGCGGAGCCCAGCGGGCAGGTGGCCGGCCAGCCAGGCGTCCGCCAGCTCCCCCGTGGCCACGATCTCCGCGGGGCCGGTCAGCAAGCTGCCCGTGATGCTCGGTGTCACGGCGAGCTTGCCGCCCGGCACCTGCACGGTCCAGGGCACCGTCGTCTCCGCTGGCCACTCCCCTGTGAACACCGCTGCCGCAACCGCGGCGGCGACTGCTCCGGTCCCGCAGGACAGCGTCAGCCCCGATCCGCGCTCGTGCACGCGCATCTCGACCTTGCGGTCGCCGAGCACCCTGATGATTTCGATGTTCGCCCCCGCGCGCAGCGCGGCCGGGCGCAGCACGGCGGGACCGGTCAGGTCGATGGCCGCCAGCGGCTCGGTCACGATGCAAGCCAGGTGCGGGTTCCCGACCGAGATCGCCAGCCCGCCGATCCGCCGATCGCCCGCTTGCACCTGGCCGTCGCCTAGCACAGCGGCGGCCCCCATGTCCACGGTGAACTGGCCGTCTGCCTCAGCCCGGACCGGCTTAGTCCCTGCCCTGGTGGCAACGGCCAGTTCCGGTCCGACAGCCAGCCCTTCAGTAAGCAGGTAACGGGCGAACACCCGCACGCCGTTGCCGCACATCTCGGCGAGGCTGCCGTCGGCATTCCGGTAGTCCATGAACCACTCGGCGCTCTGCCCTGCCGCGTCGGTGCCGGCCATGGCCGAGCGGACAACACGGAGCACGCCGTCCGCCCCGATGCCGTAGTGCCGGTCGCACAAGGCGCGCACGAGCCCGACCGTCAGGTCAAGCTGACCTTGCGGGTCGGGCACGATCACAAAATCGTTGCCGGTCCCGTGCCCCTTGGCGAACCGCATGTGCCCGATGCTAGCCGCCCGGCCGGCCCGGCTGGCTAGCCTGCGGCCCGGATAACGCTCAGCGCCCGGTCCGCGCTGTCCGGTCCGGCCGGGATCCAGGTGATCCTAGGGTCCCGCCGGAACCATGACTCCTGGCGCCGGACGAACCGGCGCGTTGCCGTGATGGTTTGCGCGAATGCCGCATCCTCGGTGCATTCACCAGCAAGGAAACGGAGCACCTGGGCGTAGCCGAGCGCCCGGCTGGCGGTGAATCCGGCCCGCAGCCCGGCTAGCTCAAGTCGCCGGACCTCCGCCACCAGGCCGAGCTGCCGCATCCGGCGAACCCGCTCGGCGATCCGCTGGTCGAGTTCGGGCCGCGGCACGGCCACGCCGATCTGTGTCACCGGATAGACCGACTCATACGCCGGCAATGTCGCGCTGAATGGCCGGCCAGACAGCTCGATGACCTCGAGCGCACGGACGATGCGCCGTCCGTTGCCAGGCAGGATCGCCGCAGCGGCGGCCGGGTCCAGCGCCGCCAGCCGCGAGTGCAGGACTGCCGCGCCCGCCCGCTCAAGCTCACGTTCCAGGTTTGCGCGCAGTCCGGCGTCGGTACCGGGGAACTGGAGCTTGTCGATCGCGGCCCGGACGTAGAGCCCGGAGCCGCCGACCAGGATCGCGGTCCGGCCGCGTCTCCTGATGTCGTCGATGGCCTGCCGGGCGAGCCGCTGATACGCCGACACGCTAGCGGGCTGAGTAACCGGCCAGATGTCCAGCAGATGATGCGGGACGCCGGCCCGCTCGGCTTCGGTCAGCTTCGCGGTGCCGATGTCCATGCCCTGGTAGAGCTGCATCGAGTCGGCGTTCACGATCTCGCCGCCGAGCGTACGAGCCAGCGTCAGCGAGAGTTCCGACTTGCCTGCGGCCGTCGGCCCCACGACAGCGATGACTGGCCGTAGCATTGCTTCATTCTGGCAGGCGCAGGGTAGGTCCCTGCACAGGCGAGGTGGCTGGATGGCCACCCAGCGCTTGGGGGAAATATGACGTACGCCGATGACCTCGACATGCCCGCCGAAGAGGACGACCTCGGCCTTGGCGATGAGCTGGACGAGGACGAACTCGACCTCGACGACGAGTTCGATGAGGAAGACGACGACTACGACTTCGACGACGAGGACGAGGACGACGACGGGTCGTGATCATGGAGGCTAATGCGCGGCAGGAAGCGTGAGCCTCCGCGGTCACGGGCCCGGGCGGCGGGCTGGCATGCCGAGCAGGACCGGGCTGCCTCCCGCTGCCGCGACCATCTCGCGATCGCCTGCCGGGTCGGCGTCGCCCGCGTGCCGCGCCTCCCATGCGTCCCCGCCGCGGGTGCGCCGCACGCTCACCGGGCCGCCATCGGCGAGCAGGTAGTGCGGTGCCGCTCCGGTCACCACCGTGGTGATCACGTCACCCGGTCGCGGCTCGGGCTCGGCGGGAGTGAAATGCACGAGCCTGTTGTCTCTGGCCCGGCCGGACATCCGGTGCGTGGCATTGTCCTTCCGGCCCTCACCGTCAGCCACCATGACCTCGACCTCGCGCCCCATCAGCTTCTGGTTCTCCTGCAGCGCCACCTCGGTGACGAGGGCGGCCAGCCGTTCGTAGCGGTCGGCGACGACATCGGCGGGGACCTGGCCGGCCATGTCCGCTGCGGGCGTGCCCGGCCGGATCGAGTACTGGAATGTGAAGGCGCCCGCGAACCGCGCCTGCCGGACTAGGTCAAGGGTGTCGGCGAAGTCCTGCTCGGTCTCGCCCGGAAAGCCGACGATGATGTCGGTGGTGATCGCGGCCTCCGGCATCGCCGACCGGACCCGGTCGAGAATCGCAAGGTACTTTTCCCGCCTGTAGGCGCGCCGCATCGAGCGCAGTACCGCGTCCGAGCCCGATTGCAGGGGCATGTGCAGTTGCGGCATCACGTTCGGCGTCTCGGCCATCGCGGAGATGACGTCATCGGTGAAATCGCGCGGATGCGGCGACGTGAACCGGACGCGCTCCAGGCCAGCTACGTTCCCGCACGCGCGCAGCAGCTTGGGGAAAGCGAGCCGGTCCCCGAACCCCGCCCCGTAGGAATTGACGTTCTGCCCCAGCAGGGTGATTTCGAGCACTCCCTCGGCGGCCAGGGCCCCGATCTCGGCCAGCACCTCGCCCGGACGGCGGTCCTCCTCCCGGCCGCGCAGGCTGGGCACGATGCAGAACGTGCAGGTGTTGTTGCAGCCGACCGAGATGGCCACCCAGGCTGAATACGGCGACTCACGGCTGGCCGGCAGTACCGAGGGAAAGCGCTCCAGCGATTCCAGGATCTCGACCTGCGCTTGCTGGCGCACCCGGGCACGCTCCAGCAGGACGGGCAGGGACCCGATGTTATGAGTGCCGAAGACGACATCCACCCACGGCGCGCGCTCGGTAATCGCGGCCCGGTCCTTCTGCGCCAGGCATCCGCCGACCGCGATCTGCATTCCGGGCCGGGAGTTCTTGACCGGCAGCAGGTGGCCGAGGTTTCCGTAGAGCCGATTGTCGGCATTCTCCCGGACCGCGCAGGTGTTGAAGACGACGACGTCAGCGCCGACCCCGGCAGCAGCGCGACGGTAGCCGGCTGCCTCCAGCAAGCCAGCCAGCCGCTCGGAGTCATGCATGTTCATCTGGCACCCGTAGGTGCGGATCTCGAAACTTCGCTCCGCGGTTGCGCCGGCCATGGTGACAAGGTTAGACGCCCGCAGGAGCGGCGGCGGACCGCCGACTGGCTAACCCCGTTAGACGGGCGACCGGGCCCGGCGGTTTACCTGCGGCCGCATGGATTGTGGCGAGAGTGCTCATTCAGCGCTACCGGCGGCTGGCCGATAGGGCACGATATGCGTATGACAGACAGCGGTAACGAGGCCGCCGTCGGCCCGATCAGGCCGGACGGCCCGTCAGCAGAATCCGTCGGTGCGCAGGCCAGTGTTCCCGCTGTCCCGTTTGGCGAATGGCCATCACCCATCACGGCCGAACAGGCCGCGACCGGCCAGGTCAGGGTCAGTTCCCCGACCGTGCTCGGCAGCGACGTGTGGTGGCAGCAGGGGCTGCCCGGCCAGGGCGGGCGCATCACGGTGATGCACAGCCGCGGCGGCGAGCCGGCCATGCTCCTGCCTGCGCCCTGGAACGCCAGGACTCGCGTGCACGAGTACGGCGGCCGGGCGTACCTGCCCATCCCAGGCACCGAGGCCGGGCCGGACACTACGACCGCTTCCGGCGGCGGCTATTCCATCTTGTTCGCCAACTACGCCGACCAGCGCCTGTACCTGGCCGGGCCTGGCGGCGGCGAGCCGGCCCCGCTGACGCCGGACCCGGCCGAGGTGCTAGTGGGCAGCGGCGGGGGCCCGCTCGGCAGCGCGGCCCTGCGCTTCGCCGACTTCGTCCTCTCGCCGGACCGGACCGAGGTCTGGTGCGTGCAGGAACGGCACGACGGCGGCAAGGTCAGCCGCGCGATCGTGGCCGTGCCACTGGACGGCTCTGCGGCTGGCAAGGCAGAGGCGATCCGCGTTCTTGTCGATGGCTTCGATTTCTTCGCATTCCCGACACCTTCTCCCGACGGGACGAGGCTTGCCTGGATCTGCTGGAATCACCCGCACATGCCCTGGGACGGCACTGAACTGCGGGTTGCGCCGGTCAAGGACGGCCTGCCGGGCAAGGGCAGGCCGCTGATGGGCGGCCAGCGTGAGTCCGTGCTGGCGCCAGTATGGCGCGACAACGCCAGCCTCTACGTGGCGACCGACTGGCCCGGATGGTGGAACATCTACCAGGTCGGGCTGGCCGGCGAGCCACCGCTGGCCCTGTTCCCCGCGGACGAGGAGTTCGCCGCGCCGCTCTGGCAGCTGGGCGCGCGGCCGTTCGCGATGCTGCGCGACGGCAGGCTGGCCGTCGCGCACGGTGCAGGCCTGGCTCGCCTGGGCATCCTGGACCCGGAGTCGTTCGAGCTGACCGATCTCGACCTGCCAGTCGCGGAGGTCACCTTCGATCTGTCGGCGGACGGCGACTCGGTGGCCGCGATCGGCGGCGGGCCGACCACATCGGCTGCCGTCGTCCTCTTCGACACCCGGACCAGCACAGCCTCGGTTGTCAGCGCCGGCCCGGCCGGCCAGCCCGAGGAGGCTTACCTGCCGGTCCCGCAGGAGGTGGACTTCGAGGGGCCGTACGGCCAGGTGGTCCACGCGTTCCTCTATCCGCCGGCTAACCCCGACGTGACCGGGCCCGCCGGGGAGCGGCCGCCGTATGTGGTGTGGGTGCACGGCGGGCCCACAGGCATCTCCTCCGCGGTCCTCGACCTCGGCAAGGCGTACTTCACCAGCCGCGGCATCGGCGTCATCGACGTGAACTACGGTGGCTCGTCGGGCTACGGCCGCCAGTACCGTGAGCGGCTGCGCCGCGCCTGGGGAATCGTTGACGTGCAGGATGCCATCGCGGCCGCGCGCTGGGTCGCCGAGTCGGCGGGCGCCGACCCGGCCAGGCTAGCCATCCGCGGTGGCTCGGCCGGGGGATGGACCACGCTGGCCGCCGTCACGACGGGCACGAGCCGCGGCCGGGTGTTCAGTGCCGCCGCATCCTACTTCGGCGTCTCCGACCTGCGCAGCTTCGCCGCGACGACGCACGATTTCGAGTCGCGCTATCTCGACGGGCTGATCGGGCCGCTGCCCGGTTTCGAGGTCACCTACACCGAGCGTGCGCCGGCCGGGCACGTGACCGCGGCGACATGCCCGATCCTGCTGCTACAGGGTCTCGATGACCCGGTGGTGCCGCCCGCGCAGGCCGAGAGTATCGCTGCCGATCTGGCGGCACACGGGACGAGCTACGCTTACCTCGCCTTCGAGGGTGAGTCGCATGGCTTCCGCAAGGCGGAGACGGTCGTCGCCGCGCTCGAGGCTGAACTCTCGTTCTACGGCCAGATCCTCGGCTTCAACCCGCCTGGCATCCCTCAGCTCGAGATCACTGCCGGCCGGACCGACCAGGATCGGTAGCGAACGTGAGCCGCCCCGGCTAGCGGGCGAACTCGATGGCTCGCGACTCGCGGATCACCGTGACCCGGATCTGGCCGGGGTAGGTGAGTTCGTCCTCGACCCGCTTGGCTACGTCGCGGGCGATGACCTGAGCCTGGATGTCGTCGACCTCGCCGGGCTTGACCATCACCCTGATCTCCCGGCCGGCCTGCATCGCGAACACCTTCTCGACCCCGTCCTGCGCCAGCGCGATCTGCTCCAGCCGCTCGAGGCGCCTCACATATGCCTCGAGCGATTCCCGGCGCGCACCAGGCCGGCTGCCACTGATCGCGTCGGCCGCCTGGGTGAGAACCGCCTCGACGGTGCGCACCTCGACCTCGTTGTGGTGCGCTTCGATCGCGTGCACGACATCCTCCGGCTCGCCGTACTTGCGGGCGATCTCTGCGCCGATCAGTGCGTGGCTGCCCTGTACCTCATGGGTGAGCGCCTTGCCGATGTCATGCAGCAGTGTGCAGCGCTTCATCAGCGCCGGGTCCATGCCGAGCTCGCTGCCCATCATGCCGGCGATGTGCGCCGACTCGATCAGGTGCCTGAGCACGTTCTGACCGTAGGACGTGCGGTAGCGCAGCCGGCCAAGCAAGTTCGTGAGCTCCGGGTGCATGTCCGTGATCCCGACATCCACTAGCGCGTCCTCGCCCGCGCGCACGCACAGCGCTTCGATCTCCGCTTTGCTGCGCTCGTAGGCCTCCTCGATCCGCTGCGGGTGGATCCGGCCGTCCAGCACGAGCCGCTCCAGCGTCAGCCTGCCAACCTCACGGCGGACCGGATCGAAGCAGGACAGCAGCACCGCCTCAGGAGTGTCATCGATAATCAGGTTCACGCCGGTCACCGACTCGAAGGCACGGATGTTGCGACCCTCGCGGCCGATGATCCGCCCCTTCATCTCATCGCCGGGCAGATGCAGCACCGATACGACCGACTCGCTGGTCTGCTCACTGGCGATCCGCTGGATCGCGAGCGTCACGATCTTGCGGGCCCGTTTGCCGCCCTCCTTCTGCGCGTCGGCCTCGATATCCCTGACGATGCGCACGGCGTCGCGCTTGGCCTGGTTCTCGATCGCGGCGACTAGCTCGGCCTTCGCGGCCTCGGCGGTCAGGCCCGCGACCCGTTCCAGCTCTGCGCGGCGATCAGCATCGAGGCGGTCGAGCTCGGCCTTGCGCGCGTCCAGGTCCGCCGAGCGCTCGTCGGCCTTCCTGGCGAGCTCGTCGATCCGCTGCTCGCGCTGCCCGAGCCGATCCTCGCGCCGTTCAAGGTCCGCGCGCAGCCGCCTGACCTCGTCCATCGCCGCCTTGGCCGCTGCCTCGGCGTCCCGCGTCGTCTCGGCTGCCGCGGCAGCCGCCGCAGCGGCCTTACCGAGAATCTCAGCCGCCTCGCGCTCAGCCTGGGCCGTCAGCTGAGCTGCATGAACGTCGGCTTCGGCCTGCAGCCGTGCGGTGTCCGCTTCGGTCAGCCCGACGGCCTCCGGCCGTCCAGGAGGCACCGACGGTACGCCGCTACCGCGGCGCAGCAGGACAACCAAGACGCCCAGAGCACCCAGCGCGGCCAGGCAGCCGACTATCACTACCGCAAGCACAGCCCCGCCGCTACTCACGACCGCCCCTCTCCGCACTTGGCCCGCGTCTGTCGCTGGCCGATCGCGCGCATTTCTGCCCGCAGCGAGGGGTTCTGCGCGTGCAACGGCCGGCCGGCGTCCCGCAGCACGTGCCGTGAACTGCACAGCGGCGGATCCCGGTACCGTGCACCCGGTTCGGGCATACCGGCACTGCACAAACCCGGCACCGTGCAGCCCCGACACCGCGAGCTAGCCATCGCCGCCCGCAGGCCAGGCTGCGGCGTGCGGCGTTTTCCTGCTTCGCCTCCCACCGGGCCTGCGGGCCGTTCGGGCCCGCGGACCGCTTCGGTGCCTGCCGATAGCCGCACGCGACTGGCGCGCTAACCCGGTGCCGCTCTCCTTCCGTCGAGCCGGGCCGGTGCCCGGCTAGCTTGCTCGTTCGCCACTGTCAGGACCCTCCGGCAGCCCGCCTGGCCCGGCTGCCGTCATGCCATTGGTATCTAGAACGCCTTCACGTACCGAACTTCGTTGCACGGAGCAAAAAACCTCGCTGCCGTGAGGCTAAGCGCTTATAACGATTTGAGCAAGCACCTGCAGATGATCTTCGATGCGAACGCCCCGTTCCTCTACGCTCCAGCGGCCTCCGGATCGTCGTCCGGCTCGGGCAGAACTTCAAGATCATCAAAGGAAACGCGGCCGTCCCCGCCCGCCCGCTCGAGTGCCTCGCGGACTACCCGGTACGCGAGCCCTGCTGGGTAGCCCTTGCGGGCCAGGACACCTGTGAGCCGCCGGATCCGGGCCGGACCGGGCAAGCCAGCAGTTGCCGCGAGGCGGCGTGCGACTAGCTCACGCGCGGTCGCGAGTTCCTGCTCCGGACCTAGCTCGCTCAGCGCTGCCTGGATGTCATCGTCCGCCACGCCGCGCTGACGCAGCTCGGCGCCAAGAGCGCGGCCGGCCAGGCCGCGGCCATGATGCCTGGAATCCACCCATGCCCTGGCGAACATCGCGTCATCGATGAGACTGACCTCGGTGAACCGCGCGAGAACGGCTGCTGCGGCCTCCTCCGGGACGCCGCGACGCCGCAGCGCAGTCGCGAGCTGCGTCCTGGTCCGCGGCGCGGTCGTCAGCATGCGCAGGCAGATCTGCCGGGCAACTGCCTCCGGATCAGCCTCGGCCGCGCCACCGGGCCCGGTGCCGCTGACTACGGTGCCGCCGGACCCAGGACTGCCGCCGAACTCAGCGCTGCCGCGCCGACCGCCCTCGCGCACGCCGCGCCGCCCAGCCACCGGCTGCCTACTGGCCGCGCAGGTTCGTCACTGAAGCCAGCCCTGGCGCTGCCGCCGGCCCTGCGCCTCCGCCAGCTGCCGCAGCATCGGAGTCGAGCCTGGGCCCGACGCCGAGCTTCTCCTTGATCTTCTTCTCGATCTCGTTGCTCAGGTCCGGGTTGTCGCGCAGGAAGTTCCTGGCGTTCTCCTTCCCCTGACCGAGCTGGTCGCCGTCGTAGGTGTACCAGGCGCCGGCCTTGCGTACTATGCCCTGCTCGACGCCAAGGTCAATAAGGCCGCCTTCACGGCTAATACCCTGCCCGTACAGGATGTCCATTTCGGCCACTTTGAACGGCGGGCTGACCTTGTTCTTCACTACCTTGACGCGAGTCCTGTTGCCGACCGCCTCAGTGCCGTCTTTCAGCGTCTCGATCCGGCGGATGTCCAACCTGATCGACGCATAGAACTTCAGCGCCTTCCCGCCAGACGTCGTCTCAGGGCTGTTGTGGACCATGACGCCATCAACGAAGTAGTTGTGGTTGCCTTCCACCTCGATATCGAACCGGTTCATGGATCGCGTACGTGGCTTGACATGGATGTCCAAGATCCGTGCAGGCTGAAGTCGCAGTTCGGGCTCCGCGTACTCGGGCTGGACGCTGAACTGCTGCCGGAACCGCGGCAAGAGCTTGTACTCCATCGAGGGATGCACGAACGGCGCGACGAGCTTCTGGAACTTCTCCGTCCCGGCTGTGCTGAAGACCAAGACTGCCTTCTTGAGCGCACCAGCGGCACGCAGCCTGACATCCAACCCGTGAGTGTCCCGCAGGTACTGCACAAGTCGTTCCCGCGAGCCCTCGCTCATCGCCTCGACACAGATCTCGATCCGGCCTGAACCGCCTTGCGTCCGCTCCTGCAGCCCTTTAGGGCGAAGGGTGAAGCTGCCATCGTCCATGTACCAGATCGCCAGTGCGAGCGGCGTGAGAGCCTTCAGGTAGTCCCAGGTCAGGTGCTTCTTGCCAGCACCAAAGTAGACGACGTCATGCAGCTCGGCGAGTTCTGCCAGCGGGGTGAAGTCGGCAAAAACAGCGCCCTTCGCATTGGCCGAGCGGGCGCACTTGATGTTGCCGAGCAGGGACACCTTCCAGTCCAGGTACGCAGCTTGCTTCGCGCTATGGCCGAGTCGGAACCGGACCCCGGACCTGCCGTGACGGTTAGGTGAAAGATTCCCATCGCCCATCAGCGAGCCGAGCACGACCTGCATCTGCTGATCGCTCAGCCGATGCGGCTCACTGACTAGGAGCCTGTCCCCCGCGATCAGTTCGCCCGCAGCACGCCAGCCGCCCGGCGTGCGCACCAGATGATTCTCGGTCGCCGCGAACTGAGACCTGCCATTACCGCCGGACTTAGTGACGGTGAACTGCAGAAACCGTTCGGCTGGCCCGTTGTTGAACCAGCTAACGATCTTGCGCGGGACGATCTGGCAGGTCACCGGGTCGTAGGACAAGACTTCCACATCCATGCGCTGGTTGACGATTTTCCCGATCTTCTCCTGGCTGCCATCAGCTAGGGTAATTCGGGTATTATAGGACATACATCCAAACAGGACGCCGATCTTTTCCCGCAGTTGGTTAATGAAGATCGCGGTGGTCTTCGTCTGGTTCAGCGCGCCGGCGATCTTGCGAAGGGCCTGCGACATCAGCCGGGCCTGCAGGCCGACGTGGCTGTCCCCCATCTCGCCCTCGATCTCGGCCTTCGGGACCAGCGCGGCGACCGAGTCGATGACGATGACATCGATGGCGCCGGAGCGGATCAGCATGTCCGCGATCTCCAGGGCCTGCTCACCGGTGTCGGGCTGGGAAACCAGCAGCGCGTCGGTGTCGACGCCGAGCTTCTTGGCATAATCCGGGTCGAGTGCGTGCTCGGCGTCTATGAATGCCGCGATGCCGCCTGCCTTCTGCGCGTTAGCAATAGCATGCAGCGCGAGCGATGTCTTACCGCTACTCTCCGGTCCGTATATTTCCACTATGCGGCCCTTGGGGAAGCCGCCGATCCCGAGCGCGACATCCAGCGCGATTGACCCAGTCGGGATCACCTCGACTGGCGTGCGGGCATCATCGCCGAGTCGCATGATGGCGCCACGGCCGAACTGCCGCTCGATCTGCGCGAGCGCAGTCTCCAGGGACTTCTCCCTGTCACCGCCAACGCCCTTGCCGCTACCCGCCTTGTCATTCGGTGCCATCTGAAGCTCCTGTTGGGGAAGGACCGAGGGCCTTGCCGAGCCGCTCGCGTACGCGTGACCTGACCTCGCCGCGTGACCCGGCAGCCGGACTCGCAGCCTTGTTCACCTGCTGGCCTGTAGTTACTGTGCTGGCAGCGACGCTACGCGGCCCCTCCGACAGTTTCGGTCCGACACTGCCTTTGTCTGTTCGACACTGCCAGGCCTGACACTGCCCGCCTGGTGAAACCGCCTTCGTCGCCTGTAGCCCGCCCCGGCCGGCCATTCCCGGTCTCGCCAGCCCAGGCGAGCGCCAGCGAGTTCACTCTAACGAACAATTGTTCGATCATGAAGCGGACACGCCGGTAAGTTAAGCCGGAACGGCTCGCCGCCGCAGGACGACCCAGAGCAGTTCCATCGCGGCAGCGCCGAGACGCCGTGACCACGCCAGGCCCACGGCCGATCCGAGGGCGCCGTGGAGCGCTTCCTTGAGCCGGTCCTTGGCGACCAGCGGGAAGCCGAGTTCAGTCGCAAGCGGCCCGGCAATCGTCAACTTGCCCGCGGCCGTCGGCCCGGAGACGAGCACGACCCGCCGCATGGCAGGGCCGATCAGCGTCTGCAGGCCTGGCCGGGCGCCGCGCTATCGAGCGCGCACGATACCGGACAGCCGGGCGCGTGCAGTTGCGGCATAATCGCCGGGTCGCAGGTCACCGTTGCCGCTCTGGCACTTTGAAGGCATCGCACACGGCCTGCCAGACGGTCTTGGCGTCCGCACCGTCGGCCAGCGCCTGGTTGACCGTTCGGTTGCCCAAGGCGGACAAGACATAGTCTTTGGCGACGCTCTCGGCATAAACGTCACCGAAGTGCGCTCGCATTCGCTCCCAGAACTCCGTCAGCCGCATTCGCGCCAGGCTAGCCCGCCCGGCTGAGCGGCACAACCGGACGGCCCTGGGCGGCTGACCAGCACCCAGGCCGCGTACATCAGCAGGCCACGGTTGGGTGCACCGGCAAGATGGCGGCCTGCCGACTGCGCGCTGGCGCGGGCAGTATGGCAGGAACCACGGATTTTGCAGTCCCGATCAAAACGCGCGCGGCCTCCGCGGCGAACGCCGTGCTAAGTCCCTGCCCTTCGGGCCGAACTGGGGGACGTACAGACCTCGCAGAGGTCCCCCCGCCCGGTTCCCGCTCTGTTTCTAAAGATCGTCGAAGTCGCCCTGCCGGACGCCTTCCACGAATGCCGCCCACTCCGCGCGACTATAGGTGATGACCGGTCCGTCGAGATGCTTTGACGATCCGATGACTATTTCGTCGCCATGAGCGGCCACTCTCACACATTCGCCGCTGTTGCACTTCCGTGCGACACGCCAGGACAAATCGCCCAGACTCTGAGGCATGTGCAGCATCTAACCTCCTTTCGACCTACTCGTTAAACTGCCGATCTCTCTGGTGGAATATTATGGGTTCTCGTTCGAGTAATCCGCGCGGATGTCGGCGATCAGCGCAAGCGATGCCTGCGTGCTTAGTGCCGACTCACGCAGGTACTCGACCGCTTCGCGGTAGCGCGCTACATCGCTCGCGCGCTCGTGGTAGAGAGCGCTAACCAGGCCTTCGACGTAGACGAGCGGATCCTGCTTGGAGTTCTCCCCAAATTCCAGCAGCTCAAAGTTGCTGTCCGCGCTCGCGTGCGCGCCAGCGCTGAACGGAATCACCTGAATTGAGCCTCTGTCCAGGGCCGCCCACATCAAGATCTTGTCCAACTGAGCGCGCATGACCGCGGTACCGCCCACCTCTCGGCGGAGTACCGCCTCATCTGCCAGCGCTCGGTACCTGGGCGGGTCCTTGCCTTCGAGTCGCCGCTGCCGCACCAGCCTAGCCTCGACGCGCTCGCTCAGGATGCGCGAATCCATTCTCCGGCCAATCCCCCTGACAACCGCACGAGCGTACTCTGCGGTTTGCAGCAATGGCGGAACGTAATACATCGTGTACGAGGTGATCGCGACTGCCTCTTGCTCAAGGCCGACGTAAGGCTCAAGCCCAGGGTCGCCGAACCGCGACCACCAGCCAGGCTCACGCGCCTGCTTCGCAAGATCCATAAGCTCGCTCGGATCGTCCACGCCGTAGACACGGCAGAGATCGCGGACATCGCGCAGGCTCGGCCGCCGTGCGCCCGTCTCCAGCCGGCTGATCTTCGTAGCGGAGCACAGAAGCTCGGTGCCAACCTGCTCGACGGTGAGCCCGAGGCCGGTGCGCAGCTCGCGCAGCCGTATCCCGAGCTCGCGTTGCCGTACGGTCGGGTTAGCGTCATCGGCGGGGTCAGGTCGCCGGCTAGGCCGTCGCCCTCGCGGAAATGGCCTCTCACCATCGCCATTGGCACTTGCCACGGGACGAAGATACACCGAACAGGCCTGTCCGCATAACGAACACGCGGATAGACCCAGCTTACTCGACAATCGTGCGCCGCACCTATGACCTGCCCAATCTCGCGGGACTTCGACGGCGGCACGGCGTCACGAAACCCCCTCACGGTAACGTCACGGCTGCGGCGGAGACGCCCGTATCCGCCCTGGCCACTTCGAACGGCTAACGCCATTGGCAAATGCCATTTGCTGTGAGACCGTGATAGCAGGAGCCGATGCGGGACGGCCCGGGGGATGGCCGCTAGCGGCGGAAGGGGGGTGATTGCCTGGCGCCTCACCTGGTGACGTGAGGACGCCGATAGGCACAGGCGATAACACAAAAGCACGGCCGATGTTAGGGCATCGACCGTGCCAGGTCACCTGACCGGGTCCACAGCAGGATGGGTCTAGTGATGGGGATGATGCTACTCGGCCCAGAGCCGAATGCAAGATGCCCGTCCGGCCATGCGGTTCGCCGCCCGGCCAGGCCCTCCGCCGAGGAGCAGCCGGAGGGAGGTGCGGGCATGCAGGCTGCGGCTCAGAATGCGGAAGGCATCCGGGTCCTGGTGCTGCTAGGCGCGATCACGATCGTCGCGTTCTGGCGGACGGCGATCCGGCTGGTCCTGATCCTGGTAATCACCGCGATCATCGCGGCGATCGGCTACGGGGCGATCGTGCTCTACCAGAACATGCACCACATAACCGTCTGACGAGAAGCCTGCCGGTCGGCTCCGCGCAGAGCGGCGAGACAGCCGATCGGCAGGCAGGCGCGAAGCCGGCTGCTCAGCGCCGCAACCCGGTCGCGATCAGGTGCGAGCCGATCCCCTCCCCAGCAGTTCGGGAACGTGCTCGACCGCCCAGCAGCATCGAGCACCACCCGCCGGTCGCGCTGATCGGCCATCCGGTCCTCAAGATCGCTAAGCAGGCGGCCGGCACCTTCGACGCACACCAGGTCGGCGACGGCAAGCCCGGCCGCAGAAGCCGGCTGGCCTCGCGCAGCGCCCGTACCCGATCGGCCCGCAGCGGCAGGTGGTACAGCGGTCCGAGCAGCAGGACAGCGTCCACGGTCTGGTCGTCCAGTCGACGGTCGCCTAGCCAGTCGCAGCTACCCGGTGCTGCGATGATGGCGGGGTGATCGTGTCGGTGGATTTCTCCGCCCTGCCGGCCGAGCGGCGCGCCGCGGAGGTGACGCGGCTTTGCGATGCCATGGAGCAAGCGGACTCCGATGGCCGGTACGCCCGGCTGACCGTGGAGCGGCCCTGGTCGGCGCACAACCCAAGGCTGGATGGTGACTTCGCCTCCCCCGGCGCGATCCGCTGGTACCTGGAACGCGAACTCGGGCGGCTGGCGGCGGCAGGCGCGCGGATCGCGGTCAGCCCCGGCCGCACCGCGCTCGACGTGCACGACCCGGCGTTCGCGCAGGCCCTCGACGAAACCCGGTCAGACCTGCGGCGCAAGAAGCTCTTCCTGTTCGGTCCGGAGCGGATGGCCCTGTCTATCGACCGCCTGCAGCATTACACCGGCACCACGGCCGAGTGCTTCCAGCGCTACGTGCTGCTGACCAACTACGCCTGGCATGTCGATGAGTTCCGGGGAGCGCTGCCGGATTGCACTGGCCCTGACTCGACGGGCAGGCAGATGCCGGCCTGGCACCACCAGCTGCCCGGCCGGGCCGGCCTGACCATGATCAACATCGGCGTCGGGCCGTCCAACGCCAAGACGATCACGGACCACCTGGCGGTGCTCCGCCCTGACCTGGTGCTGATGATCGGGCATTGCGGTGGGCTCCGTAATCACCAGGACCTCGGCGACCTGGTTCTGGCCACCGGGTTCATGCGTGACGATGGCGTGCTCGATGACGTTCTCCCGCTGAGCGTGCCGATCATCTCGAACTACACGCTGAACAGGTTGCTGCTCGACGAGGTGACTGCACGCGGCCTGCGAAGCCGGATGGGAATCGTGTTCACCACCGCCAACAGGAACTGGGAGTTGCAGCTATCCATGGTCGCCGACCAGCTGCGGCTGTCCCGCGCCCTCGCCGTGGACATGGAGTCGGCGACCGTAGCGGCCAACGGCTTCCGGTACCGGGTGCCGACCGCGACGCTGCTCGCCGTCAGCGACAAGCCGCTGCATGCCCGCCCGAAGCTCAGCGCCGCCGCACAGCAGTTCTACCGGGCCACCCGGCGCCAGCACGTTGAGATCGCCATCTCGGTCGTGGCTAAGGTCAGGGAACTGTACCCGGGCGGGCTGCCGACCGGCGACATTCGCTCGACCGACGAGCCGCTGCTCGGTCAGACTTAGCCCGACTCGCCTGCCGCGCGCCCGGCCGCAGGAAAAATTGCCCTTGCGCGACTGCTAGTGGCGGATGTTACGGTCAAGTTCAGTCCAGGCCTAGCCCGCCGGGAGGCAGCTATGATCCACCCGACCGCCAGCCGCGGCTCGTGGCTTGTCTGCCGCCGTCACATCGACTTGCTGCGCGTATCCAGCGCGATCTGTACCGCCTTCTGCTGACCAAGGATTCCCCGGCAGCCTGCAAACGCCCCGGCGTTTCGCCCCGGCGTCCCGCCGCGGTGTCTCGACGCGGTGTCTCGCCGCGGCGGCACCCTGCCAACTGCCCGTTGACATGCCAGCAGCAAGGACCTTCGCGATGCCACCTCAGCCGCTTCGCGGCCAGGGCCAGTGGGCCCTCGGCCACCGTGAGCCGCTCAATCCCGCCGAGAGATTCAAGAAGGATGACGACGGACTGCACGTCCGCGACCGCATCCTGAACCGGTACGCCCACCTGGGCTTCGACTCGATCGACCCGTCTGACCTGCGCGGACGATTCCGCTGGTGGGGCCTGTACACCCAGCGCAAGCCCGGCATCGGCGGCGGCAGGACCGGCGCGCTCGACGACGCCGACATCGAGGACCCGTACTTCATGATGCGCGTCCGGATCCCCGGCGGGCAGCTGACTGCCAGCCAGTTGCGCGCGATCGCCGGGGTTGCCAAGGAATACGGCCGTGACCTGGCCGATGTCACCGACCGCCAGAACGTGCAGTTCCACTGGATCTCGATCGAGGACGTCCCGGACATCTGGGCGCGCCTCGATGAGGTCGGCCTGTCCAGCCAGCAGGCATGCGGTGACGTGCCGCGCAACATCCTCGGCTGCCCGGTCGCCGGGATCGACGCGGCCGAAGTGCTGGACGCCAGCGCGGCCTTGCGAGCGGCCGAAGATGCGGCGACCAGCAACACAGACCTCACTAACCTGCCGCGCAAGTTCAAGACCGCGATCTCCGGGTGCGCCAGCCAGTGCACCGCGCATGAGGTCAACGACGTCTCCTTCGTCGGCGTGACCGGCCCGGACGGCAGGCCCGGTTTCGACCTGTGGGTGGGCGGCGGGCTGTCCACCAACCCGATGCTGGCGGAGCGCCTGCGCGCGTTCGTCCCGCCGGACCGCGTCGCCGAGGTGTGGCTGGCTGTGGCGCGGCTCTTCCGCGACTATGGCTACCGCAGGCTGCGCAGCCGCGCCCGGCTGAAGTTCCTGGTCGCCGACTGGGGTACCGACCGATTCCGCGAAGTCCTGGAGCGCGAGTACCTCGGCGGGAACGGGCTTGCAGACGGGCCGGCGCCGCCCGCACCGGCGCCGGGTTCGCGCGACCACATCGGCGTGCACCGCCAGCGCGACGGCCGGTATTACGTGGGTGTCGCCCCGCACACCGGCCGGACGTCTGGTGCGCAACTCTGGCAGGTGGCTGACCTGGCGGAGGCCTACGGCTCGGGTCGCGTCGCCACCACGACCGAGCAGAAGCTGCTAATCCTCGACGTGCCGGAACGCGCCGTGACGGAGCTGGTCGCAGAACTAAAGTCGGTCGACCTGCAAGCCAGCCCGGACGTGTTCCGGCGCGGCACGATGGCCTGCACCGGCATCGAGTTCTGCAAGCTGGCCATCGTCGAGACCAAGGGCCGGGCCCGTGACCTGTACACGGAGCTAGGCCGGCGGTTGCCCGGCTTCGACAGCCCGATCACGATCAACGTGAACGGCTGCCCCAACTCATGCGCCCGCTTCCAGCTTGCCGACATCGGGCTGAAGGGCTCGATCGTGGACGGTGTCGAAGGCTTCCAGGTGCACCTCGGCGGGTCTGTCGGTGCCGACCCCGGTTTCGGCCGCAAACTGCGCGGCCTGCGGGTCACCGCCGACGCGCTGCCGGACTTCGTCGAGGGCCTGCTGCGCAATTATCAGGCCGACCGCGGTGAGGGCGAGCAGTTCGCCGCCTGGGTGCGGCGCGCTGACGCGGAACTGCTGATCAGGCCGGCCGAGCTGGCCGGGACGGGCGGGCCGGCGCAAGCGCACGGGCCGGCGCAAGCGCACGGGCCGGCGCAAGCGCACGGGCCGGCGCAAGCGCACAGGCCGGCGCAGGCGGGCAGGCCCGGATGAACGGCGAGCGGCAGGTGCCGTTCTTCTGCCCGTACTGCGGCGAGGAGAACCTCCGTCCCGCAAGCGCCGAGGCCGGCGACTGGGAGTGCCGCGCCTGCGCCCGCAGCTTCAGCCTCACCTTCGTCGGCGTGATGCGGCCGCTGCGGCACCACGCGGCAGCGCGGACTACGTCATGACGGTCGGTCACCTGCGCTCCGAGGCCGGCCACGAGAGCGGCGCGAACCTGGCTGGCGACAGCGCCCAGCCGGACGACGCCGCTCCGCGAGCTGCGACTGGTGAGGCTCGTTATCCGCTGATGCTGTCGCTCACCGGGCGGCGCGCGGTCGTCGTCGGCGGCGGCGCGGTCGCGCTGCGTCGTACCCGCGCTCTGCTCGAGGCGGGCGCGAATGTCATCGTCATCGCCCCGGCCGTGCTGCCGGAACTTGCCCGGCTGCCGGTCGCTGTGCTGGCCAGGGAGTACCGCGACAGTGACCTGTCGGCTGCCTGGCTCGCGCACGCCGCCACCAGCGACCCGGCCGTCAACGCCCGGGTGGCGGCCGAGGCCGAGCGCCGCCGGATCTGGTGCGTGCGAGCCGATGACGCCGATGTGTCGGCGGCCTGGACGCCAGCCCTGACGCGGCACGGCGACGTCACCGTCGCGGTCACCGCCGGGGGCGACCCTGGCCGGTCACAGCGGCTCCGCGCGGCTATCGCCAGTGCCCTGGCCGCGGGCACACTGCCGGTCCGGCCGCGGCGGGCTGGCCCCGGCCGGCCCGGCCAGCGGGCCGTCGGCAGCGTCGCGCTGATCGGCGGCGGGCCGGGTGATGCCGGCCTGATCACCGTTCGCGGACGCCGGCTGCTGGCGGAGGCCGACGTCGTCGTCACGGACAAGCTGGCACCGCGCTCATTGCTGGCCGAGCTTGATCCGGACGTGGAGATCATCGACGCGGGCAAGCAACCGCACGCGCACAACCTGACGCAAGCCCAGATCAATGCGCTGATCGTGGCCAGGGCGCGGGCCGGGCAACGAGTCGCCAGGCTGAAGGGCGGCGACCCGTTCGTGTTCGGCCGGGGTGGCGAGGAAGCGCTGGCCTGTGTCCAAGCGGGTGTGCCCGTGCACATCGTTCCCGGTGTAACGAGTGCGATTGCGGTACCGGCCTGCGCGGGGATCCCGGTCACCCATCGCGGCGTGACGCAGGACTTCGCCGTGGTATCCGCGCACCTGGACCCGTCGCAGCCGGGCGCGATCGTGGACTGGGAAGCGCTGGCGCGCGGCACCGGCACGCTCGTGCTGCTGATGGCGGTCGGGCACCTCGGCCCGGTGGCGGCCGAGCTGATCAAGCGCGGCCGGGCGGCGGCCACGCCCGTCGCGGTGATCCGCGACGGCACGACGGCGGACCAGCAGGTGCTGACCTCGACTCTGGAACGGCTGACGGCTGATGCGCAAGCCGCCGGGGTACGGCCGCCCGCGGTCGTGGTCATCGGCGAGGTCGTCCGGTTGCGCGAGCTGCTGCTGCCGGCCATGCCCGGAGCGGCAGCGTGAGCCGGCCGGCGCTGGTCGCGGTCGCGCACGGCAGCCGGGATCCGGCGGCGGCCGAGGTGATCAGCGCGCTGGCCCGGCAGGTCCGCAGGCTGGCGCCGATGCTCGAGGTCCGCGTCGCGTTCATCGGGCATGCCGAGCCGTCGCTGCCCGACGAGCTCGGCGCGGCTGGCCCGAACGCGGTGATCGTGCCGTTGCTGCTGTCCTCCGGCTATCACCTGTCAGCCGACATCGCGGACGCGGCTACCTCGGCCGGTGCCCTGGTCGCCGGCCCGCTCGGCCCCGACGACCTGCTGCTGACGGTGCTCACCGCCCGGCTGGCCGAAGCCGGCGTTCCCGCGGGAACGCCGGTGGTACTCGCGGCGGCCGGCTCGTCCGACCCGGCAGCCGCCGGCCAGGTGCGGCGGCAGGCCGACCTGCTGGCCGCCGAGCTCGGCGGGCCGGTACTCGGCGCGTTCGCGACCGGCACCGAGCCGACAGTGCCCGCGGCGGTCGCCGAACTGCGGGCTGCGACCGGCGGACCGGTCGCGGTGGCTAGTTACCTGCTCGCGCCCGGCCACTTCCAGGATCAGCTCCGCCGCAGCGGCGCCGACTGGATCACCGAGCCGCTCGGCAGCCATCCGGCGCTGGCCGGTCTCGTCATCGACCGTTACCGGCGGGCGGCCACCGCCCGGCAGCCAGCCCGCCTCGAGACGGCGAAGGCCGCACCGCATCTTCGGCTCCCGTCAGCACGCGGCGGCGAGATCTAACAACGCTGCGTCCAGCCTGAGAAGTGCCTTGGCATCCTGCGCGCCCAGCTGCCGCTGATCGCGCGCCATCCGCAAGCGCCCGACCAGATAGCGCATATCTGACGCGGAGGAACGCAGTGACGCGCGCGGCACCGTGATGCATGCGTCAGGATGGCAGGCATGGTTACGCCTTCGCCGTCGGTGTTCGATCCGCGGGCGTTTGAGGGGACGGCCGAGTACTACGCGGCCGGGCGTCCTGCGTATTCCGCGGAACTGGCGGACACGATGGCCCGGGAGCTGTCGCTTGATGGCACCGGCCAGCTGCTCGATGTGGGCTGCGGGCCCGGCGTCCTGGTAGTGCCCCTGGCCCGGTTGTTCGGCCAGGTGACGGCGCTTGATCCCGAGCCCGGCATGTTGGACGCCGGCCAGCGGCGTTGCCAGCAGGCGGGAGTCGCCAACGTGCGCTGGGTGCAGGGGGTCGCGGAAGATATCGCGGCGCTGAGCTGCGGCTCGTGCCGAGTGGTGACCTTCGGGCAGTCGTTTCACCGGGTCCGGCGGCTGGCGGTTGCCGAGGCCGTGTACGACCTGCTCATGCCGGGCGGCTCGCTGGTCCTGATCTCACACCACATCGACGGCCGCCCGCGGCCTGCCGATCCGGGGTACCCGCAGATTCCTCATGCAGCGGTGCGGAAGCTCATCCTCGACTACCTCGGTGAGGGCACGCGCCATTACCTCGCCACCTGGGACGAGGGCCAGCCGGCCCGCTTTGAGGACACCCTGTCGCAGACCCGGTTCGGCGGCTCGCGCACCATCTACGCGCCTGGCCGCCCCGACCTGATCTGCGACATCGACACCGTTGTGGCCGGCTACTTCTCGCTGTCGTACGCCGCGCCCCGATGGTTCGGGACCCGCCGAGCCGACTTTGAGTCCGATCTACGTCACCTGCTGCGCGAGCACTCGCCATCTGGCCTGTTCTGGGACTGGCCCGGTGACACCGAACTCGTCATAGCGACCAAGAGCAAACGGTCACGCGACTGATTCTCTACATGGGGCGCGGCGGTCCGCCCACGCGGCCGGGGACCTGTCCGGCGCCCAGGCGGGCAGCAGACAGAAGGTCAGTCGTCAGAAAGCTGTGCCTGCCAGCCAGCCATCCACCAGGGCGCCGTCCCCGTGAACGGTCACCGCCGGATCGGAAACCGGCCGTCGCCGCATCAGCACGAGCAGCAAGCTCGCGGCCGGGCCGGCCAGGGCGGCATCGCCCTCGCCGGGACCTGGCGCAACGGTCAGACCGCCCCCCTCGTGCCGGATCATCCACTCACCGCGGCCGCCCAGCCCGTCATCGGTCGCGTGAACGTGCAGGCCAGCGCCGGCGGGCAGGGCCCCGGCCCGATCGCCGGCGTCGCCGAGCCCGCCGGTCACCAGCATCAGCCATTCATCGATGGCGTCGGCAGCTACCTCCGCGTCAATGACCGGCTCGGGCTCGTCACCCGCAGCAAGCTGGGCATCGGCCCGGTGCACCAGGGTCTCGTGCGCCATCCGCCGCAGCCAGTAGCCGGACGGCACCGGCCCGGTGAACGACCAGACCAGAGCACTGCCCGTTTCCCGCACAGCGCCGACGATCCGCGCCGCGCCGGCCCGCAGCCACGCGCGCTGCCCGGCGGGATCATCCGGCAGCTTGCCGTCCGGTACCGCACGGAACGGAATGAACTCCGCCGACCTCGTACGCGTGATCTCTGCCGCCCACCGGTGCGCCCTGCCAACATGGGTGACAAGCTGACGCAGCGTCCATTCCGGGCAGGTCGGGATCGGCAGGCCCTGATCATGCTCAGCCACGATCTCCGCCAGCCCTGCTGTGCTTGCCTCGATCTCGGCGACGTACCGGCCGGCACTCAGCGGCGGCATGGCGTTCCTTCCCGGCGGCCTGCGGCGGCTAGCCGAGCCACCCTGGCTGTAAGCCTGCCCGGCCCCGCAGCGCCGGCAGGCGCCGGTTCAGTCCACAAGTGCCCGCACTGTCTTCGCCACCTGTCTCCAGTGCGTCCGCTCGTGACGGGCCAGGCGGTTCGCATACGAGTGCACGGTGAGCTCTAGCGGCCTGCCGCCCCCGAGCACGGTGGCGCTTCGCGACCAGCCCTGGTCTGGCAGATCTCCGAGCAGAGCGAGCAGCCGATCACGTTGCCTGCTGAACGCCTGCAGGGACGACGCGAACGCCAGCTCGCGATAGTCCGTGCGGTCGATCCAGGTGGTCGGGCTGATGGCTCGTATGGTTGGGCGGTCGGTCACGGCAATCATCTCGATGGCCTGACCCCACACGTCCGCGCACGACCGCAGGTGAGCGGCAATCTCGGTGACCGACCACTCGCCAGGCTCAGGCGCGGCATGCAGTCTGGCCTCGGTCAGGTCGCCGGTCAACCCCCCGAGACGGTCAGGGGTATCGCGCAGGATGGCGAGGATCTGCTCCACCGTCATCAGCTGACGTGCCATCCGGCAAGCCCTCCTCCAGCGCGGTGCTCGTCGGCGTCGTTCCCGTGGACGCTGCGGTCGCGGACCGTACCGTCGGTCCCCTACCGGACGTTCTACGGCGGGAACGGGCCTTGCCTGACGAATACGCACGCCTCCGTCGCCGCCATTGCGCTCATGCTGTGAGTCGCGTGCTACCAGCGCGCGTCACAGCGGGCTGAGGATCATAAGTATCTCATCGCGGTCGTCACCTGGGGCAAGCCTGAGCGCACCGGGCCAACCGCCGATCACAGTCCAGCCGAGCCTGGCGTAGAAATGCTCCAGTCCGGTCCCGCCGCGTACGGCGAGGCGCAGTTGCTCCAGGCCCATCTCTGCTCGCGCGACCTGCCTGGCACGCACCATCAGGGCACTTCCGACCCCCTGGCCGCGTACAGAAGGAAGGCTCTGCAGATGGCTGATGGTGCCCCAATGAGCGATGACGGGGCTCGGATTGCGATGGAGGTGCACCCAGCCGGCCAGGCTATCCCCGGTCCGCGCGATGAGGAGCCGGCTGCATTCAGGGCTGAGGCCAGCGAAGAGCTTGTCAGCAACGGGTGCGACATGGGTGATATCGACAGGAAGAAAGGGGAACCCGACCGCCCCTCCGGCGTTGCTGACCAGGACCCAGCAGTCGATAACCTCCCGTCTCAGGTCAGCGGTGACCTGCTCCGGGCTGGTCACCTGGCTCATCAGCGGATCACTACGCTCGCCCACCCAGGAAGTCTGCCAGGTCGCGAGCCGCCACCGCGCGGCGGCGCCGGACATGCTCACCCGACCCGGACTGTCGGCGGCAGCGGGCAGTATGGAGGGGTGGCAACGGTAGCGAGCCCTGGGCTTGCCGATTTCAGCGAGGCGACGAGGTCGTGGTTTACCTCGGCATTCGCCGAGCCGACAGCGGCCCAGGCGCAGGCCTGGCGTGCGATCGGGGCGGGCGACCACACCCTGGTCATCGCCCCGACCGGATCAGGCAAGACGCTCGCCGCGTTCCTGTGGGCGATCGACAAGCTGGCCGGCGAGGCAGTCCCGGCCGACCCGAAGCGGCGCTGCCGGGTGCTGTACATATCGCCGCTTAAGGCTCTTGCTACCGATATCCAGCGGAACCTGCGCTCGCCGCTGACCGGGATTACCCACGCGGCCAGGCGGCTTGGCTTGCCAGAGCCAGAGATCACCGTCGCGGTCCGGACCGGCGATACGGCAGCGGACGAGCGCCGGAAGCTGGCCAGCAAGCCGCCAGACATCCTGATCACCACGCCCGAGTCACTGTTCCTGATGCTGACGTCACAGGCCAGGGAGGGGCTGCGCGGCATCGAGACTGTCATCGTCGACGAGGTACATGCGCTGGCGGGCGGCAAGCGCGGCGCGCATCTCGCGTTGTCGCTGGAGCGGCTCGACGCGCTGCGCGCCGGCGCTGCCCGGCCGAACGCCCGCGCGCCGGCAAGCGCCGGGCCGGTAAGCACCAGGCCGGTGAGCGCCGGGCCGGTGAGTATGCGGCCCGCGCAGCGCATCGGGCTGTCGGCAACGGTCCGGCCACCGGAGGAAGTCGCCGCGTTCCTCGGCGGTGCGCTGCCGGTCACGATCGTCGCCCCGCCCAGCGAGAAGCGGCTTGACCTGCAGATTGTCGTCCCGGTCGAAGACATGGCCGACCTGCAGGGCAGCGACGGGTTTGACGCTGCCGGAGCAACCGCCGCGCGGGCCGGTGCTCGCGTGCCGATGGCTGACGGCCGGGTCATCCGGGCGGCCGGCCCCGGCGGTGCACCTCTCCCCGGTGACACCGACCCGGTCCGGCAGCATTCGATCTGGCCGCACGTCGAGGAGCGGGTGCTCGACCTGATCCAGGGCAACCGGTCGACGATCGTGTTCGCCAACTCCCGGCGGCTCGCCGAGCGGCTCTGCGCACGGCTGAACGACCTGGCGGCCGAACGGGCCGCAGAGGGTGCTGACGAGTTGGCTGCCGGGTTCGGCGACAGCTACACCAGGCCGCCGGCCCAGCTCATGGGTGAGGCCGGCGCCAGCGCCGGGGCACCCGCCATCGTGGCACGTGCCCACCATGGCTCGGTCTCCCGCCAGGAGCGCAGCCAGATCGAGGAGGCACTGAAGGCCGGAACGCTGCCCGCAGTCGTTGCGACGTCCAGCCTCGAGCTCGGCATCGACATGGGCGCGGTCGACCTGGTGATCCAGGTCGAGTCGCCGCCATCGGTTGCCAGCGGGCTGCAGCGGACCGGGCGCGCCGGGCACCACGTGGGCGATGAGTCCCGTGGCGTCTTCTTCCCGAAATACCAGGGCGACTTGGTCCAGACCGCGGTCGTCACCCAGCGGATGCGCGCGGGGCAGATCGAGGAAGTGCGGATGCCCCGCAACCCACTCGACGTGCTGGCCCAGCAGATCGTCGCGATGACCGCGCTGGATGACTGGGAGATCGGCGAGCTTGAGCAGGTGATCCGGCGCGCGGCCCCGTTCAGCGGGCTGACCAGGCCCGTGCTCGCGGCCGTGCTGGACATGCTGTCCGGCCGGTACCCGAGCGAGGACTTCGCTGGCCTGCGGCCGCGGCTGGTCTGGGATCGCACTACCGGAACGCTCAGCGGCCGGCCGGGCAGCCAGCGGCTGGCCGTCAGCAACGCCGGCACGATCCCGGACCGGGGTATGTTCGGGGTGTTCCTGGCCAGCGGGCAGAGCGACCGGCCAGGCCGGCACTCGCGCCGGGTCGGCGAACTGGACGAGGAGATGGTGTACGAGTCCAGGGTCGGCGACGTGTTCGTGCTCGGTGCGACGTCGTGGCGGATCGAGGACATCACCGCGGATCAGGTGCTCGTGTCGCCCGCCGCGGGCCAGCCGGGCAGGCTGCCGTTCTGGAAGGGCGACGCGCCCGGCCGTTCGGCTGAGCTCGGCGCGGCGATCGGCGCGTTCTGCCGTGAGCTCGGCTCGGTAGCGAGGCCGGAGGCGATCTCCCGGCTCCGCAACGGCGGCCTGGACGAGCTTGCCGCCGCCAATCTGGTTTCCTATCTCCATCAGCAGCGCGAGGCTACCGGTTACCTGCCCGACGACCGGACTCTGGTTCTCGAGCGGTTCAGGGACGAACTCGGCGACTGGCGGCTCGTGTTGCACAGCCCGTACGGCGCTGCGCTGCACGCACCCTGGGCGCTGGCGATCGCCGCGCGGCTGCGCGACCGGTACGGCGGCATGGACGTCCAGGCTCAGCACACCGACGACGGCATCGTGATCCGGGTCCCTGACGCCGACGACCCGCCGCCAGCCGGAATCGCCATGATCGACCCCGACGAGGTTGCCGACCTGGTGACTGCCGAGGTGGGCAGCTCGGCGCTGTTCGCTTCCAGATTCAGGGAGTGCGCCGCTCGCGCGCTGCTGCTGCCGCGGCGGCAACCGGGCAAGCGCACACCGCTATGGCAGCAGCGCCAGCGATCCGCGCAGCTGCTCGCGGTGGCCAGCCAGTACAGCACGTTCCCGATCTGCCTGGAGACCATGCGGGAGTGCCTGCAGGACGTGTTCGATGTGCCCGGCCTGACTGCGCTGATGCGCGATATCGCCGCCCGGCGCATCCGGCTGGTGGAGGTCGAGACGCCGACCGCCTCGCCGTTCAGCAAGTCGCTGCTGTTCCGCTACGTGGGCGCGTTCATGTACGAAGGCGACGCGCCGCTTGCCGAGCGACGGGCTCAGGCCCTCGCGCTCGACTCGGCTCTGCTCGCCGAGCTACTGGGGCAGGCGGAGCTCCGTGAGCTGCTCGACCCGCTGGTCGTCGGCGAGACCGAGCGCGAGTTGCAACGGCTTGCCCCTGGCCGGGTCTGCCGGGACGCCGAGGCCGTCGCGGACATGCTGCGCGCTCTTGGCCCGCTGACCACTGCCGAGGTGGCGGAACGTTCCGCCGACCCGGCACAGGCGCCGTCCTTCCTGGCCAGCCTGGCCGCTCAGCGGCGCGTTCTCGATCTGCGCATTGCCGGGCAGCAGCGCTGGAGTGCGATCGAGGACGCGGGCCGCCTCCGCGACGCGCTCGGAGTGGCGCTGCCGCCCGGAGTGCCGGATGCGTTCACCGAGCCGCTTCCCGATCCACTGCGGGATCTGGTAGTGCGGTACGCGCGAACGCACGGCCCGTTCGGCGCGGCCGAGGTCGCGCAACGGTACGGGCTCGGCGTCGCCGTCGTAGCCGGGGCGCTGCACCGGCTGACTGCCGAAGGCGCACTATCCGAGGGAGACTTCCAGCCAGCCGCCGGCATCCAGTGGTGCGAGGTCGGCATGCTGCGGCTGCTGCGCCGCCGGTGCCTTGCCAGGCTCCGCAAGGAGGTCGAGGCGGTGCCGCCGGCTGTCTATGCCGCGTTCCTGCCCGCCTGGCAGCACGCGGACAGAGCGGCTGTCGGCAATGCGGGCGCGAGCCCGGCAGCCGCGGGCGGCGCCCGCCCGCGCGCCGCCCGCGCGGACGCCGTGTACGAGGTGATCGACCAGCTTGCCGGCGCAGCCATCCCGGCTTCTGCGCTGGAGACGCTGGTACTGCCACAGCGGGTGCCCGGTTACTCTCCGGCGCTGCTCGACGAGCTGACCGCGGCGGGTGAGATCGTCTGGTCGGGCGCGGGTGCGCTGCCGGGCAGTGACGGCTGGCTCATCCTGACGCCGGCCGGGGCGGCGCCGCTGCTGCTGCCAGAGCCCGCGGACATCACGACCACGCTGGTGCACGAGGCCGTACTCGGCGCGCTGGCCGGCGGCGGCGCCTTGTTCTTCCGAACGATCGCCGAGCGAGTGCAGGCCGCACTCGCGGTCGACGCGGGCAAGCCGGCTGCGGTCAGCGACCGCGACGTCGCGAGCGCGATCTGGGATCTGGTCTGGGCTGGCCGGCTCACCAATGACACGCTCGCGCCGCTGCGCACGGTGCTGCGTGCCGGGCGGCCGGTGATGTCCGACGGCGACCACGGCCAGCGCCAGGTGCCGGCCCGGCCAGGTTCCGTGGTGTCGAGGCGGCCGCATTTCGGCCGCGGCGCGATGCCCTCGCATACCGGGCCGCCGACAGTGAGCGGTCGCTGGTCGGCCGTGCCGGCGTCGGCCAGCGACCCGACGCGCCGCTTGCACGCTCAGGCGCTCACGCTGCTGGACCGGTACGGCATCCTGATCCGCGGCTCAGTTGCCGCCGAGCGCGTCGAAGGCGGGTTCGGCGCGCTGTACCCGGTGCTGCGCGCGCTCGAAGACGGCGGCCAGTGCCGTCGCGGGTACTTCGTGGAGGGTCTCGGCGCCGCCCAGTTCGCGCTCACTGGCGCGGTGGACCGGATGCGCGCTGTGGCTGACACCGCGCGCGAGCCGGATCGGGCCGGCGACCCGTGGGACACCCAGGCGAATGCTCGCGCGAGCCGCGGCCCGCAGATCAGGGTCCTTGCGGCCGCCGATCCGGCGAATGCCTACGGCGCTGCCCTGCCGTGGCCGGACCGGTCCGGCACCGACGGCTCGACCGGACACCGGCCCGGCCGCAAGGCAGGGGCGCTGGTAGTGCTCGCCGACGGCGACCTGATCCTCTACGTGGAGCGCGGCGGCAAGACGCTGCTGTCCTGGACCAGCGAGCCGGAGTTGCTCGAGCCGGCTGCAGCCGCCCTGGCGGCGGCAATCCGGGCCGGCGCACTCGGCAGGCTCACGGTCGAGCGCGCCGACGGCGCCGAGGTCTACGACTCGCCCCTGGCTGGCGCGCTCGCCGCGGCGGGCTTCCGGCCGACCCCGCGCGGCCTGCGGCTCCGCGGCTAACCGCGCTGCTGGCATTTGCCACCGCTTGCGCTGACAATCACGTCAAGCGCGCCGTGCCCGGAAACACCAGGACCCGTGACTCCTCCTGGACCGGTGCGCCGTGCCAGTCGCCGGCCCATGTGACGTCCGTGAAGCCCACCGCTTCAAGCTCCCGCCGAAGCTCCTCCGCGCCGCGGAAAGACAGAATGCTGGTGTAGACCCGGTGCTCGCCGTCGGGGAACACGTTATGGGCGTCGAACACCACGCGGCCATCGTCGACGTCAACGACCTCAAGCCACTCTCGCAGGCGCCCTGCCGAAATGACGCGCTCGCTGTCAGTGGCTTCGGGCGTCCATTGCTGCCAGGCACGGTGGGCCGGGGTCCGGCTTTCGAAGCTGAACATCCCTTCGGCGCGAAGGGCTAGCGCGACGGAGATCAGCGTGGCGGGTAGTTCCGCTGGGCTCACGTGCATGATCGCGTTGCCGGTGCATAGCACGAGGTCCGCTGCTCCGGTCGGCGGGAGCGCCGATGCGGCCATGGATCCAGGCCACCGACTTGCTTCCGGGCTGACCGACGGCGTAGTTCAACATGGTGCGACTCGGGTCGACCCCGATCACGGTTCGTCCTGGCCGCGCCAGGGACCGAGTCAGCAGCCCGGTGCCGCAGCCCAAGTCAATGATCAAGTGCGCGTCGATCTGGTCGGCGAGGGCGCGGAAGAAGGCGTGATCCTCACCACCAGGGTTGTCGTGGTCGTACAGGCCGACGAGGTCTGCGTCCCGGTACGGGTCATTGATCACCGCGCTCCGGTCCTTTCATGGGTTCGGTGACACCGTTCATGGCCTTCTGGCGGCTCCCGCGACCGTTATGACCGATTTATCGTAATCAAACCCTTGGAGTGGAGCGACCTCCTGAGACTTGATCTTGATGACCCATGAGGGCCTCAACTACACACAGCGACCGGCACGCACAGTGCATAACCGCCTCGTGGGCGCGCGGACACAGCGTTCCGGGGCTTTCGCGTCACTTTCCGCTACGCTTCCCCGCTACGCCGAGAGACGCGCCCGACGACAGACGCGCTCGTGCGTAGAGAGGGACGCTGCGGGAAAGGCGTCTCGGCAGGCTCCCCGCCCGGAGTTAACCTCCGGGTATGGGTGCGTTACGCGGCTACTGGGGAATCGTCGGTCTCGTCTTATCCATCGCCTGCTGGGCCGGGCTCATCGCAGGCACTGTCACTGCCACGCTTCTGGTCCTGGTGACCCTGGTCCTATCGGTTGCGGCTGGCGGGTACTTCCTGATTCAGGTGCCGCTGTGGTGCCGCGCCGAAACCAGTGCCGGGCAGCCGCGCCGTAACAAACTCCCACGGCCTGCTGCTCGGCTGTTACCTGCGCGAGCACAAGTGACAGCGCCTGAAGCTCGCCTTCTAGCCGAGGAAGTGGCGGTGGTCACGTTCGCTGTCAGGTTGACACCCTCGTGCCGTTGCTGGCGGCTGCCGGGCCAGTCGCGCTGACGCGGCGGGTGACTGTCATACCTGCGTTCTACGCTCACCCGCATGACGACATGGAAACAGAAACTCGCTCTGGCGACGGGCGACCTTGCCCGCGTGTTCAATGGCTAGCCGCTGCGGATCGACAGTTGTGATCAATCCAACCGCCAGAAAGCAAGCTGGACACTTCGAGGACAATTTCCTCAGTTGGCTCACAGCCCTGCAGGACGGCGGCAAGGAGGAATCGCGGACCAAAGCCCGCCGGTGCCGCCGGCGACCGGGTGGCGGCTGTCGGCGCCGTCGGCATAGCAGCCGGCCGATGACCGCGACACCAGGATAGGCATCCAGCCAGGCATAGAAGGAGTCCGCGGACCGCTCCGGCAGCACGTCCACTGGCCGCCGGGTCGCGATGCCGACCAGTAACGTGCCGTAGGAATGACCGCGGCGCAGCGCGAACTCATCCACGCCCAGCACCTCGATCGTTCCGGAGCACGGATCTGGCAGGGCGCGGATCAGTCGCAGCATCGTGCTGCGTCCGACGCAGATCCCCAGCCCGCCGGCCAGCCGCGCCCCGGACCGGCCTGCCAGCGCCAGCGCGATCGATTCCAGCATCCGGCGCAGCAACGGAGTGCGCCGAGCATACGCCGCGGTCAGACCCTCGATCTGCTCAGCGAACGTCCGCGCAGGGCACCGGGCGGACGAGCAGAAGAACCGCCGGACCGCCAGGCGATCGTTCGTCGTCTCTCTCCCGCGGGTTGGCAGCGAGCCATGCGGCCCGCCGGGCGTCGATCTGAGGGTGCGGAGTCAGGAAGTAGACTCCGCCGGTGGCCATCATCGCTACCGCGGCGCTTCGCCGCGGGTGGGTAGCGATGGCGTCGAGTATCCGGGTCCGGCATCCCCTGGTGATCAGTGACGCGTATGCCGGGTTGCCGTAGACGGGTTCACCGACAGACTGCGCGAACTTGCCGTACACCGAGTTGTAGACAAGTTTGAATGCCTTGCCTTCGGGAGTGTCCTTGCCGATCCCGAACCGCGGCTGGTAGAGCCCTTCGAGGTGCCGCAGCGGCGGTTCATGGTCGCAGGGTATCCGGGTCACCCTTTAGCTACCCAACCAACTCCAGCGCCCGCTATAGCGTGCCCGACAAGCGGGCATAAGCTTCGCGAGCCTGTTCTAGAAGTAGGTCATAAGTGATCACTTCATCAACGTTCAATTGCTGCCTTACCATCGCAAGATACCGGCTCACGTCCGAGACTCCCGACTGTTCGGCCGTGGAACGACTGATTACTACTTCCGTGCGCGGCATCGAAGAAATACCCGGATAGCGTTCGCGGATCAACTCATAGTGGTTCTGGATGTAATCCTTCCATTCGCCAATTTGCCAGGCTGCCTGCGTGACACCACTACGGGGCTCACCCTTAATTGTCGCCAGTCGCTTCGAGGGCCTTTCAAGTTCAATTAGCTTGTATCTGTTGCCAGGATAACGAATCAGAAAGTCAGGCTCCACGTATCTCTTACCTAGAGGGGACTCGCCCAGAGGGTACTCCAATCGTGGCTTAGACTCCGCGGTACCGTAGACATCCAGCAGGACTGGATGCTTGGCGATGTACTGATGGAACGTGCTTTCCGCATCGGATCCGTGCTTATCCAGTAGATCTGTAAAGCCGTCAATGGCGTCCTTGACCTTAGCAAGTCTATCCGGAATAACCGTCAGCAAGTCCAACGGCGCTGTGGCCGCGTCGAGAGATATAGATGCACCTTGCTTATCGGCGGCGGCCACAGCTTGAAGAAAGTGTCGCCGCAAGTCGATGCTCACACGGGCCCAAATTGCCCGCCGATCCCAGGCCGCACTTTCCACGTGGAATCCTATTTCAAGGTAGTTAAACCACCTCTTAATGGAGCGATCGGCGGTCGTTATACCAAGCCCCCTGATGACCCTTGGTACCCAGAACTCTGACTGCGCGTCACGGATATCGAGATCTAGGGTTGGCCCGAGAGCTCCCAAGGTAAGACGGCTTATAAGGTAAGCATTCAGGTCACCTGACTGGTTGGCGTGCGGGTGTTACCTGTTGTGAGTGCCTGGCTGCGTGATCTTCTGTGAGCCGGCCCAGCGTGTCGTGTTGACTACGGAGGGCCGGCGATCATGATG
>JAJYUU010000202.1 GCA_021792405.1 Actinomycetes bacterium | reverse complement strand
GGCTTTGACACCCGTGCAGTTACCAGGAGCCGTCTTCATGATCACGGAGGCGCGCCGCCAGGGCACGACGAAGATCAGAAATCCCTGCGAACCAGGCTCAACCGCGAGTTGTTAAACAGGCTCTTAGAACTCTGGTTGTATTCCCGGCCGCGACAGCCCTGCACCTTATATCGCATTCATCCCGAAGCCGCTTACGACAGGCTCTCGACCGCCACGGTGAAGTCCCCGCCCGCGTCGCCGGTATTGATGACACTGCTGGGCTCCAGCAGGAGCACCGCGGTCTCGGCATCGGCGCGCGGGCAGTGCTCTGTTCCCCGCGGCACCACGAACAGCTCCCGTGGCCGCAGGACTACCTGACGGTCGCGCATCAAGATGGTGAGCTCGCCGCTCAGGACGAGGAACAGCTCGTCAGTATCGACGTGCTTGTGCCAGGTGAACTCGCCCTGGAGCTTCACGATCCGCACGTCATAGTCGTTTACCTGGGCGATCTTCTTGGGCGACCAGTGCTCGGCAAACCGTGCGAGCATGGCGTCGATATTCACCGCGTCCATCCGGGCATAGTGACACGCACAGCCGTCCGGCAGCATCCTCATTTGGCCTGCGCACGAAGCAACGCGGGCTCACGCCCGGTCGCGAGTTCGGCACCAGGTAGCGTCGGCGACGGGATCGAGGCCTTCGCCGCCTTGCTGCTCTCGCGAACTGGAGTGGATAGCGAGATGATCGGCTCATGCGATACCTGCGAGCGGGGCCGGAACGGGACGCTGCCATCCAGCGGATGCGCAATCACTGGGCGGCGCAGGATGCTGAGCTGAGACGAGGGTCGTTTCCGGTCGTCGGCCTGGCCCCGCCGTTTCCTGGCCCGGTTGCCCTGGGCGGAACCGAGAGTGTCAACGGGGAGGTAACCAGAGTCGGGCTGCTGTACGGGGGTCAGGACCCTGCTGCGGGTCCTCGGGTGACCGTGTCGACAGCTCCGGCGCCGGGGGATGCCGAATCGCTGCCGGTCGCCGATCTGCTGCGAGACGCGCTGCAAGGCGTGCTGAGCGACGAAACTGATGATGCTGACGTGCTGTCGGACCGGGCTGTCGCCGAGGTGACGGTTCTCCTTGACGGCGTTCCCCGGGTGACGCACACGCTCGGCAACGAGCAGGTGTGGGCGGCGATCACCCGGGTCGGGATCGACGGCGTTGCGCTGCTTGTGACGATTGCGGCACATGGCTGGGCGGTGTCCGGGCTTCGCCTGGCCCGCGTCGATGATCTAGAGCCGTTCCTGGCAGGCCGGCGCGAGCGCGTCGAAGCTGCCCTGGCCCAGGCGGGAACGCGGCCCGGCCCGGAGGACTGGGATCTGCCCCCGGCCCAGGGCCTGCAGGGTCACCGGGCGCTGGCCGACATGCTGATCGCAATGGCGCGAGCGACCGAAGAGGCAGGCGGACCGCGCGGGAGTGCATCGCTTCCCGGTGACTACGGGCGGCGGTGGGAGGTCGCGATCAGGGCTCAGATGGCGCTCGCTGGCCAGCCGCGAGAACAAGCCGAGGATGCCGTCACTTCAATGGCCAACCATCTTGGCCAGCTGGCCCGTGCGGCGAGCTGGTTCGGCAACCCGGATCTGGCAGACAGGGCCACAGCCGAGACCATTGCCGATGTTGCGGTCGGCCGGGACGTGCCGAGTGCCGTGGCGCAGCGGGCGTGGTCGGCGCACTGGACCCTGCACGGGCGCCAACCGCCAGAGTTCACCACGATGACGGCGGCTGAAGGTGACTGGCTCACCGCATGGCAGGCATGGGCCGAGCGCGGCTGACTTTTTCCGTTCGCGGCTGGCCGTGACGCGGGGGGGGGCGGCACAGCGTCACTGGCCGTCGGTCCGGCGCCGGAAGTGCTGCCAGGCCTGCTCGTGCCGGACCAGATCCTGGTGTTCGAGGTTCTGGCCGGCGGAATCGACGGCGGTGATGGAGTCCAGCGCCGCGGTACGCGGAAGCAGCGTGGCGAAGAACGCGAGGGCGGGATCGGGCAAGGTTGCCAGCGGCGGCAAGCCGAGATGCTCGCCGTCGCCTAGCTGAACTCGCAGCCGCGCCACGCGCGGGTCGGCCCGCACCACGATCCGGCGCATCCCGGTGTCGGAGCCGCCGGTGTACACGTTCATGATCGAGCCGGGCCATAGCGGCGGCCCGGCCATGCCGCCTTCGTCACGCCGGCCGTCGGGGTGGATCGTTTCCAGGAAAGTCCCGAACTCGTCGCTGGTGCCTCCGGCCCGCAGCGTCCAGCGCTCGCCCGACGGCAGCTCACCTGCCGCGATGACTGGTAGCTCCGGTGCCGCCATGCCGCCGCTCCTATCTGCGCCGCCGCTGGGTTACTGCGCCGCCCTTGCCGATGGCGGGAGGCCGGCCTGCTCGAGGATCGCCGGGACAGCGCTCTGCGCGCCGATGGCCATCACGTGCACGCCGGCCACCCCCGGCAGCGTGGCGAGCTCGGCGATGATCTCGCTGCAGAGCTTCTCGCTCTCTGCCATGATCCGGTCGGCGCTCGCAGCTGCCAGCATGTCGGCAATGTGTTCCGGGATAATCACGCCGGGGATCCTGGCCAGGTGCGCGAGCGCACGATGCGACCGGATCGGCCCGACCCCGGCGAGGATGTGACAGCGTTCGTCCAGGCCGAGATCGCGGACTCGCGCCAGCCAGCGGGCGAAGGCCGGGACGTCGAAGACGAATTGGGTCTGGACGAACTGAGCGCCGGCCTCGATCTTGCTCGCCAGCCGGTAGACGGCCTTGCCGACTGCGTCGTCCGCATCCTGGCCGGCTTCGCCCGAGCCGGTCCGGGGCGGGCCGGACGGGTTCTCGACCGCGCCGAGGAACCACGTGGGCGAAGGCTTGAGCTCACCGCCTGACATCAGTCGCCCCTGGTCGCGCATCGTGGCTGCGACCTTCAGGAGCTGGGTGCTGTCCAGGTCGAAGACGGGCTTGGCGTCGGCGTGATCGCCGTGCCGGGGGTGATCGCCGCTCATGATGAGCACGTTCGGGATGCCAAGCGCCGACGCGGACAGCAACTCCGACTGCAGCGCGATCCGGTTCCGGTCCCTGCAGGTGAGCTGCATGATCGGCTCGACTCCGGCACCGAGCGCGGCCAGGCTGCCGGCCAGGCTGGACAGGCGCACGGCAGCGCTCTGGTTATCGGTGATGTTCACCGCGTCGACCCAGTCCGCCAGCAGCGCAGCCGTCCTGGCGACGGGGGCGGTATCGGCGCCACGCGGCGGCCCGATCTCCGCGGTGACGGCGAACTCGCCCGCCGCGAGCCGCCGCTGGAAGCGGCTGGCGGTGGAGGAGCGGACCGGACCGAGCTTGCCGTCCGGTTTGTCCGCCATGCAAGCGAGCCTACCGCAGCGCGCCCCGCCTGCCCATGAGTCACGGCGGCCATTGAGCCACGGCGGCCATCGAGCCACGGCGGCCATAGAACCGCACCGGCCATAGAACCGCACCGGCCATAGAGCCACACCGGCCATAGAGCCACACCGGCCATCGAGCCACGGGAGCCGTCCCGTCGGTGGCGGGCGGACGGCGGCCCGCGCCGCGCGTTAGACCCCGACCGTCGATTTCTCGGTGGTCAGCCTGCGGCGAGCGAGGCTGAGCCGGCCAAGCCCGGACAGCGCGCCGATTACCTGAGCCGCCAGCCCCACTGGTGCGGAGGTGGACTCGGCGAGGCCGATGGTGTCGACCGAAGTGAGCATCGCGGGCCTGATGTCGGGGACTCCGGCAATCGTCTGGACACGGGTACCCGAGTCGCGCGCGTAACCGCAGACCTGCTTGGTGTCAGGCGCCTGCGGGTCGCCCAGCACGAGCATCAGTTCGCTGCCGAGCGCGACGGAATAGATCGTGCCGGCCCGGTCGGACGGCGCGTAGCAGACATCTGCCGGCACTGCGCTGCGGACCGCCGGGTACCGCGACCGGAGGGCCGTGACGATAGGGGCTCCGGCCTCCAGCGTGACGCCGGGCTGGATCAGATACGAGAGCTGCCGTGAATCACCGGCCCGTACCGCGGCCGTCTTCGCCGGGGTGTCCACTATGGTCACGCCTCCCGGTGCCTGGCTGGCAATCGTGGCCGTGGACGCATGGCCAGGCTGGCCGATCAGCACCAGTTGCTGACCGCGATCGGCGGACCGGCTCGCGGCTGTCTGCGCAGCGGCTACCAGCGGGCAGGTGGCGTCGACGATCGTGGCGCCGCGCCTGATGGCCTCCGCGCGCATCTCGGCGGTCGCCCCGTGCGCGGGAACGACGACGACGTCACCGGGATCTACCTCTGCCAGGGAGCTGGTGATGACGGCACCGAGATCATCGAGCGCGATGGCCGTTTCGTCCGGGATCGCTGCAGGTGCCAGCACGTGCACTTGCCGGCCGGTACCACGGCACTCCGACGCCGCCTGCGTCGCTGCGCTGGCCGCGTGCATCGCGCCGCTGCACCATGGACTGCCCGCAAGCAGCAACGTCCGGCTACCGGACACCGCGGCCCACTCCTCTACCGCGGCTCGCGCAGCCGTCGCCGACAACGCGTCGCCGGGCGCCGCGGCGGCGGCGATCGCGGCCGTCGTGCCATCCTGCTGCGGGCAGGTGGCGAGGTAGAGCCTGGCGTCGAAGTCGCCTGACGGGTCATCGCAGCGGGGGAAGTCGGCGAGCCGGACGGTCCGGCCCTTGGCGCGGAGCGACCCGGTGACCAGCGGCGCAGCGGGACAGGTCAGCAGTCCGTGCACCGCGTCGCCGATCTGGGCGGGCACCACCACCTCGTCGCGGTGCACCCTGATGCCGGAAACCTGAATTTCGCGTACCGCTGATCGGCTCATTGGCCCGTCGTCCCCCGGCGCTAGGCTCGCGCGAAGCGGTGCGCTGGCTGCGCTCCGCCAGCCCCGCCACGACGGCATTCCCTGGCGCGTGCCGCGTTTCTCCCCGGTGCCGGCCAAGATTGCGCATCTGCGAGAGGTGTCGGATGCCGTGCAGATCTGGGTAATTAGCCTGTAGCTGGGCTAAGCCCGCCGATGTGAAATGGCCAACCCCGAAGGGATCTGCCGTCTTGTCCAAGACCGACGAGTACCTGGAGAACAACCGGCGCTATGTCGAGGCTTCCGGCGGCACGCTGGCACTGCCGCCGACGGCGGACGTGGCGGTCATTGCCTGCATGGACGCCCGGCTCAACGTCTATGAGATTCTCGGCTTGTCCCCGGGCGAGGCCCACGTCATTCGCAACGCCGGCGGCGCCGTCAGCGACGACGCGATCCGGTCCGTGACCATCAGCCAGCGCCTGCTGGGCACGACGGAGATCATCCTCATCCACCACACCGAGTGCGGGATGCTGACCATCACCGACGACGCCTTCAGGGCGTCGATAGCAAGGGAGACCGGGATCAGGCCGCCCTGGGCCGCCGAGGCCTTCACCGACCTGGACGATGACGTCCGTCAGTCGATCGCGCGAATCAAGGCAAGCCCGTTCGTCCCGCACACCGACGCGGTCCGCGGCTTCGTATTCGATGTGGCGACCGGGCGGTTGCGCGAGGTCAGCTGACCGGCGGTGACATGGCGCCGGGAGCGTCAGGCCCGGTCCTCCGGCGGATCGGTGGAGATGTCGTTCCGCGGGTGGTTATCGCGGCCCTGCTGCTCGGCGAGGAACTGCTCGAATTGCGCACCCAGTTCCTCGGCGGTCGGGACGTGCTCCCCGGTGGCCAGCAAGCTCTCACGGTCGGCGGTGAAGGCGTCATATTGCTGCTCGAGTGCCTGTACCACCTCGGCCACCTCGGCTGATCCCTCGACCTGACGGGCAATCTCCAGGTCGGTCCGGCGTGCGGACTCGCGCAGCGCGTCACCCGGCAGCACCAGTCCGGTGACGCGCTGCACCGATTCCAGCAGCGTCACAGCCGCCGCCGGGTAGGCAGCCTGGGCCAGGTAGTGCGGCACGTGCACGGCGAAGCCGATCGCCCCGCGGCCAGCGGCGCCGAGCCGGTACTCGAGCAGGGCCGCGGCGCTACCGGGTACCTGGAGGTTGTCGACCAACGGCCGGTAGCCCTCGATAAGCTCAGGCTGGGTGGCGTGCGCGGTGACGCCGAGCTGCCTGGTGTGCGGGACACCCATCGGGATCCCGTGGAAGCCCACCGCGAGCCGGACCCGCAGGTCCGCAGATAGCTGCATGACCGCGGCGGTGAAGGCCTCCCACTCGCGGTCCGGCTCAAGGCCTGCCAGCAGCAAGAAAGGCGTGCCCTCGACGTCGCGCAGCAGCGATACCGCGAGCTCGGGTGCGTCGTAGTCGTCCCAGTGATCCTTGGAGAAGGTCATGATTGGGCGCCTGGACCGGTAGTCCAGCAGCGAATCGATGTCGAAGCGGGCGACCTGCTCATGCTCGAGGCTAGTCATCAGGTGCGTGGTCAGCAGCCGTCCGGCTGCGCCGGCATCGATGAACCCATCCAGGTAGTACAGCATGACAAGATTGCCGTCAGCATCCGGCGCTGCAGGGCCCGCCTCGTAGAGGTCGGCCGGGTTACGCGCCACGGGTAACAGTCCTCCAAGTTTCACTGGTGGTTACCAGTCTTACCGACGACGAGGCGCAACTGGTAATCCTGGCAGGGTAAACCTACTGGGTTTGCCGGGATCAGCCGGAATCGGTCGCCTGGCGCCGCGAGTCCCAGCGGGCCAGCAGGCCCGCCATCTCGCCGCTGATGAACTCGAAGTAGCGAACCGTTTCGGCCATCCGGACGCCGGCCGGCGAATCCGGGCCGAGGACGCGCACCCCTTCCGCCATCTCGGCGGCCCAGCGGGTGAACTGCCGGTCGCGCAAACGGACGATGTCCTGCCAGACCTGCTCGGACATCCAGTAGTGCTGGCGTCGCGAGCCCGGCTCGCCGTCCGCCCCGATAAGCCCCACCTGGAGCAGGTAGCGCACACCGCCGGACACCGACGCAGCACTGGTCTGCAGCAACTCGGCGAGTTCCGCCGCCGTCAGCGTGCTGGAGTCCGAGGTCAGCAGCGCAACGAAGATGCGTGCCGGGGTCCGCGGGAAGCCAGCCTGGGTGAGCTGGGCGGTAAACCGCTCGATGAATCCGCGGACCGCTGCCGGGTCCCGGCCGCTGCGCGGTTGGGCAGGCACCGGGCCGCCGTTGCCTGCTGGCGCTGCTGACGTTTTAGCTTGCCGGGCGGACACGAGTAAGCCACGACCTCCCCGTTACCCATATCTTCAGGGTTTTATGAATTTGCTGTAAGGTGTCGCTCCGTGAACGCTATCGAAGTCAGCGGCCTGCGCAAAACGTTCGGCACGACGAC
>JAJYUU010000048.1 GCA_021792405.1 Actinomycetes bacterium | reverse complement strand
GCGACAGCCGGCCGCTCCGCCGCGACAGCCGGCCGCTCCGCCGCGACAGCCGGCCGCTCCGCCGCCCACTGCCACGCCGCCGGTCCACCGCGCGGCAGCCATGGCAGCACCCTCCGGCCCGCGTCGAGCGGCACGCACCCCGATGCCGACCGAACGGCTGCTCGCTGAACTCGCCAGCCTCGCCGGGATCCCGGCCGACAGCTACGCGGTGGGCCAGGACGTCGAGGGATCCGTCTGCCTGCTGCAGTGCGATCGCGGGTTCGAAGTCTTCCTTTCCTCCGCCGGTGGCCGGCGCGATGTTCAGCTGTTCGCCACCGAAGAGTCGGCTTGCTTCTACCTGTTCGGGTTGCTGGCAGCCGAAGCCGTCCGCGGCGGCACCCTCGCGCGCACTCCCGCCAGCCGCCCGGCGTAATGCCCGATTGGCCGGCGACGCCAGGGGTACCGACGCGAGCCAGTCACGGCGTGCCCTGAGGCGCTTGCCGCAGCTGCTGTCTGGCTACCAGAACTAGCTGCGGGGTTGGCGAACTTCGCACCGATGTGCAGCCTCGGCGGCTAGGGTTCGTTGTGCTGGCGGGGCTGACGGTCCCCCGCTCCCCAAGCAGCCCCGCCGGCATTTTTCTTGCTGGCCGCCAGTCCGCAACCAGGATTCGGGCGAGCCGTCATCCGCGCTCGGCCGGCGGATGCCAGAGTTGGCTCTATGCCAGAATCGACTCTTCCGCTCACCGGTGCGCAATACGAAATCGCCGCTGGCGAGTACCGGGCCACTGTTACCGAACTAGGTGCCGGGCTGCGCTCCCTGAGTCTCGGCGGCCAGGCGGTCATCAGCGAGCATGGCGCCGACGAGGTGCCGCCGGCGGGCGCTGGCCAGCTGCTAGCGCCCTGGCCGAACCGGGTCGACCACGGCACCTATTCCTTCGGCGGCCGCAGCTACCAGCTTGACCTGTCCGAGCCTGCGCACGGCAACGCCATCCATGGCCTCACCAGGTTCGCCAGCTGGACTGTCTGCCACTCGCAGCCCGATCTCGTGGAGCTTGGGCTGCAGCTGCTTGGACAGCCTGGCTACCCGTTCTGCCTGGCGCTGAGCGCACGGTACCGGCTCAGCGCGCAGGGCGGACTCGAGGTCACCGTGACGGCGCGCAACACCGGCAGCCGCCCGGCTCCGTTCGGCACCGGCTCGCACCCGTATCTGCTGGCAGGCACCGGCACGATCGACAGCTGGCAGCTGCAGCTGCCTGCCGCGCGCTGGCAGCCCGCTGACGGCCGCGGCATCCCCGTCGGCCGGCCGCGGGAGGTCGCAGGCTCGGAGTACGACTTCCGGGAGCGCCGCCCGATCGGCAGCACCTCGCTGGACACCGCCTTCACCGGCCTGTACACCGACGATGACGGCTGCGCCTGGGCACGGCTGACTGGCCCTGACGCCGAGATTGCGCTCTGGGCCGGGGCCGGCTACCGCTGGCTGCAGGTGTTCACCGGCGATGCGCTCGGCCCGGACGCGCGGCGCCGGGCCCTGGCTATCGAGCCGATGACCTGCCCGCCCAACGCGTTCGTGACCGGCATCGACCTGCTGACGATCGAGCCAGGCGACAGCACCGTGCAGCAATGGGGCATCCGGGCGGCCAGAATCGGCTAGGAAACGGGGCAGTCCGGGTCAGCCCCGGTCATCCGGGTCAGCCCGCGGCAGCCCGGCGAGCAGCCCCTCGACCCGGGCCAGATCCTCGGGCGAGTCAACATCGTCCGGGCGGCCGGTGTCAGCGCACTCGACCTCTGTCACCAGGCCTGGGTGCGCGCGCAGGAACGGGCGGGCCCCCACGTCGCCGGCGGCCAGCGCGATTACCTCCGGCCAGTGCTCTCGGCTGATCAGCACAGGATTGCGCGGCCGGCCGTGATAGCACGCGACCGCCACACTGGCCCCGGCTGCGTACGCGGCCAGCAGCCTGCGCACCGCCTCGGGTCCGACCAGCGGCTGATCGGCGAGTGCGAGTACCGCCGCGGAGCAGTCCGCTGGTACCGCGCGCAGGCCGACGGCCAGCGACGAGCCCATGCCGGCCTGCCAGTCCGGGTTGTGCACGCTGATCACGCCGCGGCTGCTTCGCGGCGGCCCGGCAGCGGTCGGGCCGCCGCCGGCCGGGCTGGCACTGGCGCCGGCATGCGCGCCGCCCGCGTCCGGATCCGGTCCTGTCGCACCGGTAACGACGATGACGGGGTCAGTGCCGCCGCCCTGCAGCAGCCTGATGCCCCGGCGCACCAGCGACTGACCGTCAACGATGACCAGCGCCTTGGGGCGTCCTAGCCGACTGCCGGCGCCGGCCGCAAGCAGCACGCCAGCCACGGCATGCGGCGGCACTTACGCGCTCCGATCGTCCGCTACCCCAGCGGGCGCCTGCCGGTCAGCTGGCACGCTGCCATGGTGGATGCGGCCCGTCGTCGCGGTGAGCGGCCGCCCGGTGCCGCCCCAGCGCAGCTGGATGAGCTCGGCCGCAATTGCTACCGCGGTCTCCTCCGGCGTCCGGGCTCCGAGGTCGAGCCCGATCGGCGAGCGGAGCCTGCTCAGCTCGGCCTCGGTCAGCCCGGCCTCGCGCAACCGCGCGAGCCGGTCCTCGTGAGTGCGCCTGCTGCCCATCGCGCCGATATAGGCGGCCGGCCGCCGCAGCGCTACCTCGAGCAGCGGAACGTCGAACTTCGGGTCGTGGGTCAGGACGCAGATGACCGAGCGCTCGTCGGTGGCGCTGCCGGAGAGGTACCGGTGCGGCCAGTCGGTGATGACCTCGTCGGCATCCGGAAACCGGGACTTGGTGGCAAACACCGGGCGGGCATCGCACACAGTGACCCGGTAGCCAAGGAACTTGCCCGCCTTAGCCACCGCCGCAGCGAAGTCGATCGCGCCGAAGACCAGCATCCGCGGCGCGGGCGCAAACGACTGAACGAAGATCGCCAGCTCATCCCGGCGCCGCTCACCGTCCGGGCCGTACCGGCGTACCCCAGTCAGGCCCTGGGCGAGCATGCCGCGGGCGTCGTCGTCGACGGCCGCATCGAGGCGGTCCCCCGCGCCGAGCGAGCCGGCCGTGCGGTCGCCTTCCCAGATGATCCGGCGGGCGCCGACGATGCCCGGCCCCTCGATCACGGTAGCGACCGCCACCGGGATGCCCTGCCGTACGTCCTCGGCGATCTCGCCGAGGTAGGCGAACCGCTGCCGGCTAGCGGGCTCTACGAAGATGTCGATGATTCCGCCGCAGGTGAGACCGACCGCGAACGCGTCGTCGTCGCTGATCCCGTAGCGACGCAAGACCGGCTGGCCGCTCGCGGTGACCTCGGCGGCGAGCTCGTAGACAGCGCCTTCGACACATCCGCCGGATACGCTGCCCACCACCTCGCCGGCCCCCGAAACCGCCATCGCGGCACCTGGCTCCCGTGGTGCGCTGCTGTAGGTGCGGACAACCGTGGCAAGCCCGAACGTGTCGTTCGCCTCCCACCACTTCGTGATGGGATCAAGAATGTCGCGCACTCAGGTCACCTCAGTTGCTGTCTGCCGGGCCGCGTGTCCTGCCCGGCACTGGGCCAACAATTGCGGCAGTCGCCATCTTCCTTAGCGTAGGCCCGGCAGCGCACGGCGGGCCTGATGCCGGCTGTCGCCGTCCGCTAGCGCTGGTTGCTGTAGATCCTCGTCGGAGTGACCAGCACGACGGCCCGCCGTTCGGCCGCCATCACGCGGTCATACTCATCCCAGTCGTCGTGACTGCCGCCCGCTGCGGTGAAGACATCCCGGCGCAGCAGGCGCAGGCGCTCGGCATCCATTCCTGCCGCCGGGTCATCGGGCCCGATGATCCTGGCCGTGCCTTCGACCGCAGCCCATTCCCAGCCAGCCCGGAAGGTCACCGTCACCTGCGGCCGGGCCCTCAGGTTGCCGAGCTTGGCCCGGCCATAGGTGACGAACCCCACCACCCGCTGCCCGGTCTGAGGGTCCGCCAGTACGCCGGCATTGACCAGCGACGCTTGGATCGTCCCGTCGGCGCGCGCGGTGGAGATCACCGCCAGGAACTGGTCGCGGCCGCCGACCGCCTCGGCGTCAGCCAATGTCGTCATGAGCAGCTCCTGTCTGGAGGTAACGTCCGGCCAGCCGGTCTAACCGAGTACGGCGGCCAGCTAATCCTGGCACCCTGGGCCCAGTGACCATCTCGATCGACGACCTTGAGCACGCCGCTGCGGCGGGCTGGCGGGCTTGCCAGGAAGACCGGCTTGGCGATTGGCTGCTGCGGGCCGCCGAGGGCTTCACCGGCCGGGCGAACAGCGCGCTCGCGGCCGGGCAGCCGGGACTGCCGCTCGCGGAGGCTATCGGCAAAGTCTGCGCGTGGAATGCCGAGCGCGGCCTGCCAGCCATGATCGCAGTGCCGTATCCGCCAGGCCAGCCGTCAGCCAACCCCCTGGACCGCGTGCTGGCGGGCCTTGGCTGGACCATCCATACCGATGCCGCGACCGTGATGACAGCGGCTGCCGAGGAGGTGGCCTCGCGGCCCGCCGCAGCCGGAGCAGCCGGAGCAGCCGGAGCAGCCGGAGCAGCCGGAGCAGCCGGAGCAGCCGGAGCAGCCGGAGCAACTATGGCAACCTGGGCAACCTGGGCGGCCAGCCCGGCAGGCGAGACAGCAGCGGCGATCGACGCCAAGCCCGACGAGGCCTGGCTGGCCAGGTATCACTACCGCGGGCAGCCGCTGCCGCCGGTGGCCGCCCGGCTGGTGATGTCGGCGCCCTGGCAGGCGTTCGGGTCGGTCCGGGCCGGCGGGGAGACAATCGCCATCGGCCGGGTGGCGCACGCCGGCGCCCGGGCCGGGCTGACCGCTGTCGAAGCGGACCCGCGGTTTCGCCGCATGGGCCTTGGCGCCGCCGTGACCAGCGCGCTCGCCGCGGCTGGCGCTCAGCGTGGCGCCAGCGGCATCTACCTGCAGGTAACCGACGGGAACGCCGGAGCCCGCGCGCTCTACCGGAGGCTCGGCTTCACCGACCACCATGGCTACCACTACCGCGTGGCCCCGGCCTGCCGCGGCTAACCACAGCAGCAGGACCGTTGCCGTGGCTAGAACGACAGCGGCAGTACTACTGCAGTGGTTCGCGGGTGAGCCAGGATCGGCAGTGGGCATGACCACTTCCAGGCGCAGCGCGCCGCTTTCGAGTACTTCCCGATGACCGATGAGATTGCGCAGCGCGCCATCGATGTGCAAGGCCTGCTGGCGCAGCATGCTCAGCACAGATCGGTTTCGATCCCGGACCTATTGATTGCCGCGACAGCTGAGCGGTTCGAGCTGACGATCCTGCACTATGACGCCGATTACGACCGCATAGCGGCAATCACCGGCCAGGCGACTGAATGGGCTGTCCCGCCGGCATGGCGGCCTAGGAAACCGGCTCGCCCGGCCGTCAGCGGCCGCTTACCGTCAGCGGCCGGTTACCGTCAGCGGCCGCATGCCGGCCAGTCCTGGTACTCGCAAGGACCCGCCAGGCGAGCCAGCAGCGCGCGCCGCGCGCCGCCAGAGAGCGCTCAGGCCCGCAGCGACCTGAGCACCAGCGCCGTCTCCAGGGCAGCGACCACGGCGTCCCAGCCCTTGTCCTCGGTGCTGCCCTCGGCACCACTGCGGTCCCGCGCCTGATCGAGGGTGTCGCACGTCAGCACGCCGTTGCCGACCGGGGTGCCCGCGTCAAGCGCCACCCGCGTCAGGCCATAGGTCACCGCATCACACACGTAATCGAAGTGCGGCGTCCCGCCGCGGACAACCGCACCCAGGCAGGCCACCGCGTCATGGCGGCGGGCCAGCTCAGCGGCCACCACTGGCAGCTCCACCGCGCCGGGCACGCGCACCACTCGCGGGCCGGGAATCCCGCACGCCCGGGCAGCGGCGACCGCGCGGTTAACCAGCTGGTCGGTGATCTCGGCGTGCCAGCGGGTCGCCGCTATCGCGAGGCTGAGACCTGCAGCGTCGACTACCCGGCCGTCCGGGCGGCCCGCCCCGCTCACCGCACGACCGCGGCTGACGCAGGCCAGTCCGCGGATGCAGCCGAGCCGGCACCGGAAGCAGCCGGGCGAGCGCCAGCGTCCGCCGATCCCGCGCTGGAGGCTGCCGGGGCGGGCGGGGCTGCCGGGGCGGGCGGGGCTGCCGGGGCGGGCGGGGCAGTCTCGAGGCTGGCTCCGCCGACGCGCCCGTCGACCGGCTGGCCGATGGCCGTGAGTCCCACCGCGCCAAGATCACCCACGACCGGGAGGTTCTCGATCTGGTGGCCGAGGCGGTCTCGCTTCACCGTCAGGTAGCGCAGGTTGTGCGGCGTCGGCACGGACGGCAGCGCGACCCGGCCGGTCACCGCCAGGCCGAATCCGGCCAGCCCGCTGACCTTTGCCGGATTGTTGGTCAGCAGCCGCAGCGACAGCACCCCGAGGTCGGTCAGCATCTGCGCGCCGGTCGAGTACTCCCGCGCATCGACCGGGAACCCGAGCTCGGTGTTGGCGTCCACAGTGTCTGCCCCGTGGTCTTGCAGCTGGTAGGCGCGCAGCTTCGCGAGCAGCCCGATCCCCCGGCCCTCGTGCCCGCGCAGGTACAGCACGACGCCACGGCCCTGCGCGGCGATGGCGGCCATAGCCGCGTCGAGCTGAGCACCGCAATCGCACCGGCGGGATCCGAAGACGTCGCCGGTCAGGCACTCGGAGTGCATCCGGACCAGCGCGTCGGGGCCGGGCTCAGCCAGGTCACCGAGCACCAGCGCCAGATGCTCGGTGCCATCGACCGCGTTCAGGTAGCCGATCGCACGCCACTCGCCGAACTCGTTCGGCAGCCGGGTCTCGACCACCCGGCTCACTATCCGCTCGTGCTGGCGCCGGTAGGAGATCAGCTGCTCGATCGAGATCAGGGCCAGGCCATGGTCGTCGGCAAACTTCCGTAGCTCGGGCAGCCGGGCCATCGTCCCGTCGTCGTTGACGATCTCGGCAAGCACACCCGCCGGCGTGAGCCCGGCGAGCCTGGCAAGGTCGACCGCGGCCTCGGTGTGCCCCCGCCGCCGCAGCACGCCGCCGGGCGCGTACCGCAACGGGAACACATGGCCGGGCCGGATGATCTCGTACGGCTCGGTCGCCGAGTCGGCCAGCGTGCGTATGGTCCTGGCCCGGTCAGCAGCGGAGATCCCGGTCGTCACGCCATCGCGGGCATCCACGCTGACGGTGTACGCGGTCCGCATCCGCTCGGCATTCTGGGTCGTCATCAGCGGCAGCTGAAGCCTGTCAAGCATCTCCCCCGGCATCGGCACGCAGATCACGCCGCTGGTGTAGCGGATCATGAAGGTCAGCAGCTCGGGAGTCGCCTTGCTGGCGGCGAAGATGATGTCGCCCTCGTTCTCCCGGTCGGCGTCGTCGATGACGACCACGGCACGGCCGGCCGCGATATCGGCGATCGCCCGCTGCACGTCGTCAAGCTCGCTGCCGCCCGCCCGTGCCGGGCCAGCCCGCCGGGTCACTGCGGGCTCCCGGCCAGCAGGCGTTCCACGTATTTGGCGATCACGTCAACTTCGAGGTTCACCACTCCGCCCGGCTGCTCTCGGCCAAGCGTGGTCCGCTCCAGGGTCGCCGGGATCAGACTCACCTCAAACCAGTGCTCGCCGCCAGTCTCGCCGAGTGCGGATATCGTCAGGCTGATGCCGTCAACCGCCACCGAACCCTTTTCCACCAGGTAACGGGCTAGTACCGCGGGAACCGAGATCCGCAGCACCTCGGAGTTGCCGGCCGGCCGACGTGCCAGCAGGATGCCGGTGCCGTCCACATGACCCTGCACGATGTGCCCGCCAAGGCGGCCGTCAGACCGCAGCGGACGCTCCAGGTTCACGATTGCGCCGGGAGCAAGGGCGCCCAGGCTGGACCGGCTGAGGGTCTCGCCCATCACGTCCGCGCTGAAGACGCCATCTGCCGACCGGGTCACTGTCAGGCACACGCCATTGATCGCGATGGAATCACCGCTACTGGCGTCGCCGGCTACCAGCGGCCCGCGCACGGTCAGCCGAGCCGAGGCACCGGTCGTCTCGATGCCGACGACCTCGCCGAGTTCTTCCACTATCCCGGTAAACACCGCGTCCTCCTCCGGAGCCTGCGACCCATCGGGTCATGCATCCGACTCCGGGGGGAAATGCGCTAGCAGCGCAGCCGCGGCTCTGCCGACTCGGACCACCGGGCCAGCGCGGCGCCGCGCACGTGCTGCCTCCCATCCGGACTTTAACCGTCGGTCCCGGAATTTCACCGGGTCAGCCAGCCGATGGTTTCGGCCGGGTCGCGGACTATCACCGCCGGTTCGGAGTTTCACCGACCCCGGAGCACGTACTTCCGTGAACTAGTGTGCCATGCCAGCTATTCCGGTGTCGCCCGCGGCAGTTGTGGACTGCGCCACTTGCCGGGCGCTACGCGCGGCGCGGCCCGCCCGGCTCTTGCTAGCGGCTATTGGGCCGGTGACCGCGCCGGCCGGCGTCACCCAGTTCCCGCGGATCGCCTGGGTACGGCTGGGGTTCGGGCTGGGCGGTGCCGCCGTGCTGTTGGCGATCGGGCGCGCGCGCTGTGGTCAGCGTTCCGGATCCGCGGCGGGCTGGAAGCCGATGAGGACATCGCCTCCCCGCGCCGGGCCCTGCGGACTCCGGCGATGGCGACCGCACCCAGCCCGCTCGCCATCGTCGCGTGGGCCGAGATCTTCGCCGCCCCGTCCGCCGCCGGCTCCATCGTGCTCCGCAGCGCGGGGCAGCGCGGACTCCGCATCTCCGCTGCCGTGCCGGGCCTCGGCATCGTCGGGATCGGCGGTCTGCTGGGCCGGCGCGCCATCCCCCAGCACTGATGTGGGCGTGCCCGGAGGCGACGCGGTGCCGACCGGCGATGCCCACGCCATCATCGGCCGATGGACGGGGTTCTCCTTCACGGCGGCGATGCGGCCGTCGCGCATGACGCCGACCTGCTGCGCCCGCCGGGCCACGCTGCTGTCGTGCGTGACCAGGATCATGGTCAGCTCATTGCAGCCCCACATCTCCTCCAGCAGCGTGACGATCTCGTCTCTTGTGTCCTCGTCGAGGTTGCCAGTGGGCTCGTCGGCGAGCAGCACGGCCGGCTGCTTCACCAGCGCGCGGGCGATCGCCACCCGCTGCTGCTGACCGCCCGACAGCTCCGACGGCAGGTGGGCCGCCCGGTCCGCGAGGCCGACGCTTTCAAGTGCCAGGGCAGCCATCTCCGCACGCGCAGCGCTCGCGACGTGCTGCGGGACCAGCGCCGTCTCCACGTTCTCCTGCGCGCTGAGGGTGGGAATGAGGTTGAAGGTCTGGAAGACGAAGCCGATCGACTCCGCCCGGATCCTGGTGATGTCGCTGTCGCGCATCCGGGCCAGGTCCTGTCCGTCGAGTTCGACCAGGCCGCTCGTCGGCCGGTCCAGGGCGCCGAGCAGCTGCAGGAGCGTGGTCTTGCCGTGGCCTGTCGGCCCCTGGATGGCCAGCCACGCCCCGTCCTCGATGATCAGGTCGACTCCGGCCAGGGCGGTCACCGGCTCACGGCCGCCAGGATAGGTCTTGGTCACTCCGGTTAGCTTGTACACGGCTTCCTCTCCGAACGGAAGGGACGGGACGGACTGCGCGTCATGCGACCCTCGACAGCGCAGCGGCGGGGCGCAGCCTGCTGGCCCGCCAGCCACCGAGCGAGCCGGCGACCAGGCCGCCCAGGATCGCCAGGCCCACCGCGAGCGCCATGGCGGTCAGCGTCACTGGCGCGCTCAGGTGCACGGTCACGGTGTGACCGGCCGCCGCCAGTGCCCGGAACCCGCCGCCTCCGCGGCCGGCGTGCGGTCGGCCGCCGGCGAACGCGCGCGCTCCTCCCGGCGTCGCGGAGCCGGTGACCAGGCCAACCGAGGCGGACAGCGGCGGGGCGAGCGAGCCGACCAGGGCCGCTCCGGCCAGGCCGAGTCCGATTCCCGCCACGCCGCCGATGGCTCCGACGGCCAGGGCTTCGCCGACGACCTGGCCGACGATGCGGCTGCTTCGCCAGCCAAGCGCTTTGAGCGTGCCGAACTCCCTGACCCGCCGCGAGACCGCGGACATCGTCAGCAGACTCGCCAGGAGGAAGGCCGCCGCGAGTACCGCGATCGCCAGCCAGCGGCCCAGGCTGCCCGCCAGGCTGGCGGCGCTCGAGAGCGACCCGGTTACCTCGCCCGCAAGGTTGCCGGAGTTGGTGATAGCGGCACCCGGCAGCAGGCGGGATATCCGCGCCGAGACCTGGCCGATCCCCGAGGCGCTGTCCGCCGCGACGAAGATGGTATTGACCTTGCCGGACAGCCCGGGACTGGCCAGCACCTGGGCACGGGCCAGCGGAATGTAGACGTCCGACGGATTGTCTCCCTGCGGCTCGGCCACAATCCCGATGACCTTGAACCCCGTGCCGCCGACGGTGACAGCGGAGCCGACGCCGAGCTTCTGCGCTGCCGCGAAGTTCGAGTCGATCACGGCGACAGCGGAGTTCGAGTCTGCGGCCGTGAAGGTGTGGCCGGCGACCAGCTTTCCGGAGCTGAGCGGCCCGAGCTCACCCTGACCGATCTCGACCCCCTCGACTCCGAACGCGGCCGGGGTGAGGTAGGCCCGCAGGCCGCGATGCCGTCCCGTCGCACCGCCGGCCGATGCCGGCGAGATGCTCGGGATCGTCCCGCTCAATGTCATGTCGGTAAGGGTCAGCCCGCCGGCGGCCGCGCTCACCCCTGGCAGCCGGGATACGGCTGCCACCGACGACGACTCCAGAGTCCCCAGTCCGCGGCTGCGCAGCACGCTGACATCGATCCTGGTCCCCGCTGACGGCCTGGTCCCGCCGAGGGCCTGGCGCAGCCCGAAGCCGAAGCCCTGGGCCGCCCCGGAGCCGGGTGCGGGCGGTTGGGTAACCGTGATGTCGGTGCCCACCCCGTACAGCGAGTGCAGCACTGTTCCCTGCGCGGCGGTGACCCCCGCCGACGCCGCCGTCACCGTGATGACCAGGCCGATTCCGAGGGCCAGGCCAAGCGAGATCAGGATGCTCTGCCGCATCCGCCGCCGCAGCTCACGGCGCAGATAGATGAAGAACACGCGGATCCTCTCCGGACGTCGGCGACCGGGCCGCAGCACCGGTGACTTGGCAGCGCGAGCCGGCGCGGCGCTGGATCCCGATAATGCCGTCTGATCCTGTGCGAACCCTCGGACGGTCGTGAGAGAAAATGGAGGTCCGCTGCGAGAACCCTGTGCACGCACGGTCCGGCTCAGGAAGGCAGCGCTCGGCCCCGGACCCCGGCGCTAGCTATAGCTAGGCCCCGGACCGCAGGCCGACGCGCTGCCCCACCTGCTGCCTTCCCGTCCGGACTCTTGCCGTTCGGTGCCGGAGCAGGTACTTCCGCGAACTAGCCGGCTTTACCTGGCAGTGCTGCCCCGGCGTGCCAGCGCGTCCAGGGTGACCGCGGCCAGCAGCACCAGGGCCGTCCAGATGTACTGCCCGGCCGCGCCGAGGCCGAGCAGGTCGACGCCGTTGTAGATAACTGCGACGACAAACCCGCCGAGCACCGCGCCCAGCATCCGGCCCCGGCCGCCGAACAGGCTGACCCCGCCGATGACACCGCCAGCCACCGAGTACAGCACGTACTGGCCGCCAGGGAAGTTCTCCGACATCGAGCCAAGGTAGGACGAGTACAGGATGCCGGTGATGCCGGCGAACAGGCCGGCCAGCATGAACGCCAGCACCCTGATCCGGTTCAGGTTGATTCCGGCCCGCCTGGCCGCTTCGGCGTTCCCGCCGACCGCGTAGATGTAGCGGCCGAACTTCGTCCGCATCAGCAGCACACTCGTCGCGAGCAGCAGCATGAGCACGACCACGACGACCCACGGAACGCCCTCGAGGGTGCCGAACGCGGCACGGTTGAGGTTGAGCACGAAGACCAGCGCCGCGCCGATCACCGCCATCACGCCGAGCTTGAGCACGGTGACGCCCAGTGGCGGCGCGGCGAGACCGTTGCTCGCCCTGCGCCGGTCTCGCGTGATCATGAAGATGCCACCCAGCAGCACGGACGCGATCAGGATGATCCAGCCGGCGCTGGCACTGAGGTTGCCGTTCACGATGTCGTTGATGAAGTTGTTGTGGTTGGCGATCGTGCCGCCGATGCTGACCGCGTGGGAGACGTCGAACAGCCAGATCAGCACGCCGTTCAGGCCGAGCAGGCCGGCCAGCGTCACCACGAAGGACGGGATCTTCAGCCAGACGATGATCAGGCCCTCGACGGCTGCAATGGCCGCGCAGACGACCAGGCCCGCAACGATGGCGATTGCCGTCGGCCACGGATGGCTAATCGACACCAGCCACATGGTGATGGTGCCGCCGATGGCCGCGTTGAACCCGACCGACAGGTCGATCTCGCCGAGCAGCAAGATGAATGCCTGCGCCATGGCGATCGTGATGATCCAGCCGGCCTGGCCCATCAGGTTGGCGATATTGCTCGCCGACAGGAAGGTGCTCTGCGAGACCTGGAAGTAGATCACCAGCGCTATCAATCCGATGATCACCGGCAGCGCGCCGCTCTCGCCGCTGCGCACGCGGCGCAGCCAGAGCCTGGCGTACTCGCTGAGCGAGTTGACCATCAGGTCCGGTGAGATCGCTGTGCCTGTGCCAGTGCCAACTGCCCCGACCTGCTCGTCGGCTGCGCCGGCTACCGCCACGGGCCCTGCCGCCTGCGTGGCCGGCCCCTCATTTCCGGTAGATGTCATGTCTGTCGGCCCTCCGAGCCACTCCCGGCGCCAGTCGAGGCGGCTGACGCGGTGCCGCTTCCGTTGCCATAGCGGCTGGCCGAACCGGTGGTCATGTACTCGACGACAGACTGCGAGTCGAATCCGGACGCCGGACCGACCGCAGCGAGCCTGCCCAGGTACAGGACCGCGATCCGGTCAGCGACCCGGAAGACGTCCATCAGGTTGTGCGAGACGACGAGCACAGCGTGCCCTCGGCTGGCCAGCGTGGTGATCAGGTCCAGCACCAGTTCGGTCTGGGTGACGCCGAGCGCGGCGGTCGGCTCATCCATGATCACGAGCCTGGCCTCCTGCATGACGGCCTTTGCCACGGCGACCGCCTGCCGCTGCCCGCCGGACAGCGAGCCGACCGGCTGCCTGATCGACCTGACGGTCGTCACCGAGAGATCCCTCAGCGTCTGCTTGGCGATCAGCTCCATGGAGATCTCGTCAAGCATGCCGAAGTGCGTCTTCTCGTGGCCGAGCAGCATGTTCTGCACGATGTCCAGGTTGTCGGCGAGCGCCAGGTCCTGGTAGACGGCGGCAATGCCGAGATTGGAAGCGTCCTTGGGTGAGTGCAGGTGCACCGGCCGACCGTTCCAGATCAGCTGGCCGCTGCTGGGCTCATGGATGCCGGTGATGCACTTGATCAGCGTCGTCTTGCCCGCCCCGTTATCGCCCACCAGGGCAGTAACCTGCCCGGCTGGTATGTCGAGGTCGATCCCGGTGAGTGCCTGCACCGGGCCGAATGCCTTGCCGACGCCGCGCAACTGGAGCAGCGGCGTGCCGGTCATTGCCGCGCCGGGCACGGACGGTGCCACGCCCGCTGCTGCGGGCGTGGCACCGTCCCCGGCGCTGTTGGCTACCACCGGGCCGCCAGGGACCGGCCGTCAGCGCTTAGTTTCATTACGAGATCCCGTACTTCGTGCAGTCGGCCGCGTACGTCGGGAGGCCCGAGGCAGGCGATGCACTCGTGCAGATCTGTGAAGCCGGCACGAAGTTGTCCTTCACCACCGTCGACTGCACGGTCTGCGGGGTGACCCATTCAGGGGTCAGCAGGATGGAAGGCACCGGGAAGTTGTTCTCCTGAATGTCCTTCACCGTTCCGTTGACCAGCGAGGACGGCGGCGTGATGCCGGCCCGCAGGTACATGGCCAGCGCGACGGCCGCCTGCGCCTCCAGGTAGATCGGCTTGTACACGGTGCCGCACTGGTAACCGGAGATGATGTTCTGGATACCGGTGAGGGTGGCGTCCTGGCCGGTAACCGGGAAGGTGTCCGGCTTGACGCCCTTGGTCTGCAGGTAGTGGATGATCGGCGCACCATTCTCGTCGTTCGGGCTGAGCAGCGCGTTGGCGTCCGGGTTCTTGGTGTAGGCGGCCTGGAACTCGGTCAGCGCTACGGTCGGCGTCCAGGTGCCGGCCGGGTTGGCCACGTCGGTGTAGGCCTTGCTGGCGAACTTGGGCGCCAGTACCGCGTCGTAGCCGTCGGCGAACAGCGTCGCGTTGTTGTCCGTCGGGTCGCCGCGCATCACGATGACCTTCGGGTTTTTGACGCCCCACGACGTGATGCAGCTCTCCAGGCCCTGGCCGAGCAGCGTGCCCACGTACACGTTGTTGAAGCTGACGTAGTACTTGCGGCTGCCGCCCAGGGTGATCCGGTCGTAGTCGATGACCGGCACGCCATGCGACTTGGCGTAGGACTCGATCTTGGCGCCGGTGGCCGGGTCGAGCGGGTCCATGATCAGGACCTTCGCGCCCTTGGTGATGTCAGCCTGCGCGTCCGCGTACTCGGTCGCGTCGCTGCCCTGCGCGTTCTGGATGATCTGGTCCGACTTCGGCAGGCCGGCCGCCGTCATCGCCTTCGCCAGGTACGGCGCGTCGAATTCGACGTACCGGGTCGATGACACGGTGTCCGGCAGGATCGCAGCGATCTTGCCCGAACCGTGCGAGGCGAGGATCTTGATCGCGGACATGGCCGAGAAGCTCAGGTTGAAGTCGGTGTAGCTGAGCTTCGGCACCTGCGATGAACTGAGCTTGCTCGAGGAGCCCGGTGAACTGCTGCCGCAGGCGGCGACGAGCAGCGCCGCGCTGCTGGCGATGGCCACAGTGGCCACGGCCTTGGAGACTGAGCGCAAGAAAACCACCTCGTCTGTTAGCGGGACGCCCGGCAATGAGTGGCTCTTCACGGCCCTGCGAGCGCTCCCGCGTGGGGGTCAATTCGTCTTCCGCGGCAAACACTAGGCTGCGATCGATGAACGGCTCCGTTAACATCCGGGTAACCTCGTGAAAATACCGTAAACGAAAACCTGCAGGTCAGGCGATGCGCAGCGGTCCCGGACGCTCGGCTTCTCGTCATCAGTCCGCGAGGATCCGGTAGCCGGCCCGCGGCTGAGTGACGATCAGCGGCGTGCTGCCGGATTCCAGCTTGGCCCGCAGCCGCCTGATGTAGACCCGGACGTACTCGGTCTCGGTCTCGTAGCCATGGCCCCAGACTCGCCGCAGCAGGTGCGCGTGGCTTAGCAGCTTGCCCCGGTTGGTCGCGAGCTCGCGCAGCAGGGCGAACTCTGTCGGGGTCAGGTGTACCGGGACGCCCGCCCGGGTGACCTGCTGCCTGGCCAGGTCGATCTCCAGGTCGGCGACGCTAATGACGGCTGGCGCCGACTCCGCCGGCAGCCCGGCGGGCCGGGTCCGGCGGAGCGTGGCGTTAATCCGCGCGAGCAGTTCCTCGATGCTGAACGGCTTGGTCATGTAATCGTCGGCGCCGACATTCAGCGCGCTGACCTTGTCCCGTTCCCCGCCCCTGGCCGAGACGACGATGATTGCCACGGACGACCGCTCCCGGATCTGCCGGCAGAGCTCGAATCCATCGATCTCGGGCAGCATCAGGTCCAGCAGCACGATGTCCGGGGACTCGGTCTCCAGCAGCCGCAGCGCGCGCAGGCCATCTGCGGACACCACCGTGTCGAAGCCGCGGACAGCGAGGTTCGACCTGATCAGATCGACGATGTTCGGGTCATCCTCGACCACGAGCGCACGCGTAGCCGCCTCAGCCATCGCCCTCGCCCACCGTCAGCTGAGCCCGCCCGGCCGCGGTCGCGGCCACGCTTCCGACGGCCGGCCCGGTTCCGACAGCTGGCCCGGTTCCGACGGCCGGCTCGGGGCTGGCTGGAGCGAGGAGTGCCCGGCCATCCGGGTCGGGCTGGGCCGCCAGGCCGACCTCCGCCTCGATCGGCAGGCAGATGCGGAAGCAGGTCCCGCGCGGCTGGGCAACTAGCTCAATCCGGCCACCGTGCGCGGTCACGATTCCCCTGGCGATGGACAGCCCCAGGCCCGCGCCGGCGGTCGGGCCACGCCACCGCCTGGCGGGCTCGAATCGCGTCCTGGCCGTATCCGGGCCAAGGCCCAGTCCGTCGTCGGCCACGGTCACCTCCACGTGCTCGGCCCTGGCGACAGCGCTGACCTGGACGTTAGTCCCGGCCGGATTATGGCCGACCGCGTTCGCCAGCAGGTTCACGAAGACTTGCTCCAGCCGGTCATGATCGGCCCAGATCACCGGCAGGTCCGGCGCGCAGGATACCTTCACCGGCGGTGAGACGTCGGGCGGCAGGCACGCGATCGCGGCTTCCAGCACGAGCGGCAGGTCGCACCAGTCACGTTGCAGCCGCAGGATGCCTGACTCGATCGCGGAGAAGTCGAGCAGGTCATCGACGAGCCGGCCGAGCCGGGCTGACTCGGCCGCGATCCGGCGCAGGAACCGGTGCTGGGACTCGCTATCCCAGGTCACGTCCGGCTGCAGCAAGCTAGAGGCGTAGCCGCGGATCGCCGTCAGCGGTGTGCGCAGCTCATGGCTCAGCCTGGACAGGAAACCACGCTGGAGTTCCTGTGACCTGCGCAGGGTAAGTGCCTCCTGATGGGCGACGGACGCCTCCTCGCGTTCCAGCGCAAGCTGCAGCGAGCGGGCGGCGTCTTCGGCCAGCGCCCCGGCATCGGCCGGCTGCGCGGTAGTGCGCCAGCAGACCACCAGCGCTGCGCCGCCGCCTGGCGCCGCGAACGGCACCGTCACCATCCGGCCGCGGCTGCCGGGCGCGTGCACTGCGACGTCGTTCTTGCGCGCCCGGCTCAGCACGCCGGCCGCCGTTGCGACCAGGTCATCGCCGGCGCTAGCGGGCCGCAGGTCAGCCCTCCCGGCCACGGCCCGCAGCACCGGCTCCTGCCCGGGCCGACGGACCACCAGTGCTGCCTGGTCAGCCTGCAAACCCCGGCACAGCGCCTGCAGCGCGACCCCGAGGCTCTGGCTCACCGGCAGCGGCCCAGCTAGCGTCTCCAGCATCTCCCTGATCGTCTCGAGCACCCGGTTCCTGGCGGTGACCTCGGCCAGCAGGCCATCCCGCTCGATCGCGCTGGCCGCGTACCCGGCGTACAGCGTGACTAGGTCCAGGTCGTCCCGCTTCGGCTTGCCGCGCATCGACCGGAACACCGTGATCACCCCGGCCAGCCCCTGCGGGCCGAGCACGGGTACCGACCATGAGCTGGCCACCCTGGCGGACCTGGCCAGAGTCGCGAACGGCGCCCAGCAGCTGTCGCTCCGCACGTCATCGGCGATGACCGGCTCGCCGGCCGCCGCTGCGATCCCGGCCGGCCCGCCAGCCGGGCCCTGTGGCAGCCGGGACCAGGCTGACAGCAGCGGGTCGGCGAGGCCGAGCGAGGCGGCGCAGGCCAGTTCGCTACCGGAGACCAGGTGGATGCACAGCCGCTCGCTGCCGAGCGCCGCACCGAGCGCGGAAAGGATCAGCGACAGGCTGGACGAGGGATCCGCGCTGACGAGCCGGCCGGTAAGCCCGTGCAGCCTGGTGAGCTGGCTGCGTGCGGACGAGTCCGCGTCCTGCCCGGACAGCAGGGCGATCACGTCATCGGGATGCACCTCGGTCGGCCTGACTTCGGCCACTACCCGGCCGTGCCGGAGGACCACGATCCGGTCAGCGAGCCGGAACATCATGTCGATGTCGTGGCACGCGAGCAGGACCGAGGTGCCTTGCTGGCGCACCCCGCTGATCAGGTCCTCGACCAGCTTCGACATGGTCACGCCGAGCGCCGCCGTTGGCTCGTCAAGCAGCAGCAGCCGGGGCCGGTGACTGATCGCCCGGCCAACGGCCACGAGCTGGCGCTGGCCACCGGACAGTGACCGGATGTCGCGGGTGGTAGCAGGCAGCCTGATGCCCAGGTCCGCGAGCAGCCTGCTGGCCTCGGTGTGCAGCTTGACCTCGGACATCAGGTGCGTGCGCCGCTCCCGGCCCAGCATCAGGTTCGCTGCGATGTCGAGGTTGTCGCACAGCGCCAGGTCCTGCCAGAGCACGCTGACGCCCTGGCGGGCCAGCGCGCCGGGGTCGGGCTGCAGCGGCATGCCGCCGAGCTTGATCTCACCCGCGTGCGGAGCCATGTCGCCGCCGATGCAGCGCATCAGCGTGGTCTTCCCGGCCCCGTTCTCCCCGGCGAGGGCGACCACCTCGCCCTCCCGCACTGTCAGTCCCACGCCGAGGAGCGCCTGCACGGGACCGAAGTTGACCGCAAGATCGCGGATCTCCAGCAGCGGAGGTACGGCAGGCGCTTCCCGGCCGTCTGCACTGCGGCTACCCGGGCCGGGTTCGCCGCTCCGGCCATCCGCGCCGCCATGCGCAGCGCGCCTGCCGGTACCGCGTCTAGTGGCCGCCGTCATGACCACATTCTGAGCCCAGCGCGTCATCGTTCACCTGCAAAGCTGGCATCCGGCGCCAGCCGGTCGCCGAAGGCAGCAGCCGACCCCGATGACGGGAGAGCTCGCATCCATGTCATTACTGCCACCGACCGTAGTGTCCGTGACCGCGGGGTGCAAACCGGGCTGTTGCGGTCGAGCGGGCGAGTGAGCTAGGCGGCCGGGACTGTCAGGGCAGCCGGAGCAGCCACCGAGCCGCCCGGGCCTGCCCCGCTCACCCGTCGTGCCCTGAAGACCCGGCCGCGCCGCGCTCCCGGCGGGCCCTGGCGCGGCGCTTGCCATCGTGCATCGCAGCGGCATCGATAAGCACCTTCCCACCCCGGTCCTCCCTGAGGAACGCGGTGGTCGCCAGGCCGGGCTCGAGCCTCTCGGCGCGCGCCGCTACGGCCCGGGTCGCGGGTCCCGGCGGCGGATCGACGTCGAGCACCAGGACGTCCGGCTGCTCGAAGTGGCCCGCCCGGACCAGCGCGGGGTGGTACTCGACCGCTCGCTGGTTCGCATACCACAGCAGCGTGCGGCGGTCGCCGCAGAGCGGGTACGCCACCTCCCGGCCGCGCTCTGCGCCCAGACCGAGACCGTACGGACGAAGTCCGGCGCGTACTTCGGCACGTTCTTCTGCATGAACGGTGCCTGTCCGGCCGCACCCTGATCACCGACAGCGGCCGGCCCGCCAGTCTCGGGATGATCAGGTCGCGGATCTCGTCGAGATAGTCGATCAGATCCCGCTTGGTGGCCTGCGCGCCCTCAAACAGCGCGGAGTCGAGACTGGTGAGGGCGACACCTGCCCGTTCCCCGCTGTTATGGGTCTTATCGCCACCGATCAGCCAGCGGGACGGCCACCGGAATGCGCTGCCGAGGCGGCCACGGCGAGGTTGCGCAGCGCCTGCACCGCGCCGGCCGGGTCCGCTGACCCGTACACCGCAGAGCCGGCCACGAACATGTCAGCGCCTGCCGCGGCGCACCGCTCGATTGTCTGCTCGCTCACGCCGCCGTCGACCTGCAGCCAGACCTCGCCGCCGTAAGCGCTGATCAGCTCCCTGGCACGCCGGATCTTCGGCAGCACCAGGTCCAGGAACGGCTGGCCGCCGAATCCGGGTTCGACGGTCATCAGCAGCAGCATGTCGACTTCGGGCAGCAGGTCCGCGTGCCCTGGCACCGGGGTGCCGGGGTTGAACGCCAGGCCGGCCCGCGCGCCCTCAGCCCTGATCGCGCGCAGCGTCCGGACCGGGGCGCTCGCCGCCTCGGCGTGAATGGTGACGCTGCGCGCGCCGGCCTCAGCGTAGCCGGGCGCCCACCGGTCCGGGGCCTCGATCATCAGGTGACAGTCCAGGGGCAGCCGGGCATGCCGCCGCAGCGCTTCGACTACCGGCAGGCCGATCGTGAGATTAGGGACAAAATGCCCGTCCATGACGTCCACATGCAGCCAGTCGGCGACATCGCCGACCACGTCGGCCTCGTCGGCGAGCCTCGCGAAGTCCGCCGCCAGCAGGCTCGGCGCTATCTGCACGCTCATGACGGCAAATTGTATGCATGGCCAGACCGGCTCATGCGTCCTCCTGCCGGGTAACGTCCACCCCGGCCGGCGGCGGGTGTACGTCAGATTTGTAGGGCAGCAAGATCATTTTGTGCGGATGGCTGCTCAGACCTCAATGTCTGGTTGCGTGGTCATCGTCAGACCTGTTCCCCGGCCGTTGGCTCATGGCTCCGCAGACTGCGGCTCAACGGCGGCGCACTGGCTATAGGTTCAATTCCCGTGGAGAGAAACCTGGCGGTGAAGGAAATCCTGCACGACAAGCTCCGCGAGGGCAGGGCCGCGCTGCTGTCCAGGCTGGACGGCCTGGGCGAGTATGACCTGCGCCGGCCGATGACACCGACCGGCACGAACCTGCTCGGGCTGGTCAAGCACCTCGCCGGGCTGGAGTACGGGTACCTCGGTGAGTCGCTCGGCCGCCCGGGGCCGGAGACTCTCCCCTGGATCGAGGACGGCTCGATCTGGGACGGCGCCGACATGTGGGCGCTGCCCGGCGAGTCCAGCGGGTACCTCACGGGGCTGTACTGCCGCGCCTGCGAGCATGCTGACGAGGTCATCCGCGAGCTTGACCTCGACGCGCCCGCGCAGGTTGCGCACTGGCCCGAGGGCAAGCGCGGCACCACGCTGGGCTTCCTGCTGGTCCGGATGGCTGCCGAGACCGCCCAGCACGCGGGTCACGCGGACATCATCAGGGAGCTGATCGACGGCAGGGGCGGCCCCGACCACGGCATGCTCGACGACGTGTCCTGGCGGGACTACGCCGCCAGGATCCAGGCGGCCGCAGACACGTTCAGGCCGGCTGGATGAGATTCACGGTAGAGGGCCCCTGAAGTCGCCGTGGCGAGGCGGCACGCGGGCCTGCGCCAGGATGCCGGTAAGGTCAGGCGGCTGCCGCCTGGTTGCAGGTGGCTTCCCACTGGCTGCCGGCCTCGGCGCAGCGCAGGGCGATGATGGCGTCGGCGCCGTTGACGGTCCAGTGCATGCCGGACTGCTTGCAGCGCTGGCCGATAACGGACTTGCAGCCGGCTTCGACGACGCCGGAGCCGACGAACAGGCCGCACTGGCGGAACCAGTGGTAGCGCATGCGGGGAGCGTTGTTGAGGAAGTAGCCGAGTTCCCTCTCGACCTCGTCTTTCTTTGTTCCGATCAGGGGGTATTTCCTGGCGGCGGCCACAATGCCCTCGATATAGCCGTAGTCGAGGTCTTCGAGGCGGGCGGCGAGCCATTCGTCTTTGCGGTCCAGGAGCATGAACTCCAGGGAGCGGGTCAGGGAGTGCAGGTGCTCGCGGGCGTGGTAGAGGTCGACGATCTGGGTGGCACCGGGGAAGTCGTCCCTAGCGATGTTCCAGATCCAGGCCGCACCGTCGCCGATGACGGTCATCTGGCGGACGTGGTCGGTGCCGCGGCGGATGCCCTCGGCCTTGACCAGGCCCGCGAATTCGCTGGCGGGGGCGAAGGCGGCGATGTAGCTGGAGGAGGCCCGGTCCCGACCGGATAGCCCTCGTCGCTGACCTTGTCCTGGGTGAAGAAGACGGCCATCTTGACCTCGCGGGTGCGGGCCCGGCCGTCCTCGCCCTTGCCGTCCCTGCCCTCGGTCTCCTTACCTGTATCCGGGCCCCCGCGCAAGAGGGCGGTTTCAGCATCATTGCCGGTTTTGTGATCAGGTTCAGGGCGCGACCCACTTGCCTGCCTGTCCCTGATAGCTGCCGGGGTTTCTGCTGACGGGCGGCCGGGTCAAGAGGCGCGCAGCGCTCGCGCAGCGACGCCGCAGGTGCTCTTGAGGCGGCCGCCTGGCAGCGGAATGATCAAGGCTGCGGGGCGGGAAGGCTCTGTGGTCTGCGGGCCGGGGGGGTGATCGGTTCTGTGCGGGGCGGCTCCGGGGGGATGTGCGGGCGTGGGCTTGCCGGGTGGGGGAAGCGGGTCAGGGCAGCCAGCCTTACCTAGGCGCGCGGTCTCGGGCGTTGCCGAGCCCGGTCACATGATGATGGATTAGGTGGCCCCGGCCTGCCGGGGTGCGGCCGCTCAGTCTTTTCAGGCCGTCCGCCAGCTGCCCCGCGCTGCGGGGCACGGGCGTCCTGACAGGGGCCTGGCAGGAGCCGGCCGCGTTGTGCCGCATCGGCGTGATGATGGCGCCCCATGCTCGCTTGCCTGCCGGCGTGACTCAGCACCGGTTGCAGCGTTCAGTCCATCGCCAGGGCGTCGTCGCCCAGCTCGGACAGGATGTGGCAGGCCCGGCGGATGATCTTGCGGGCCTCGGACACCGCGGCGCGCTTGCCGTCCTTGCGGTCCTTGACGGCGGCGTAGTAGCGGTGATCGGGCGCGGCCGGCCGGGCGTGGGTCTTGCCCGCCTCATACACCGCCCAGCGCAGCACCGGCGGGCCCTGCCGGGACAGGTGCCCGGGTGAGCGCTTGCCGTCGGAGGAGTAGACGGTGACGTCCAGGCCGGCGAAGCGGACCGCCTTGCGGGCGGAGGTGAACCGGCCCGCGCCGCCCAGCCAGCAGGTCAGCGCGAGCGCCGTGAGCGGCCCGGCGCCGTAGATGGACCCGGCGAGCACTCTCGCGCCGTGCAAGCGGCGGGCCGCGGCTGTCAGCTGCCGGCGCAGGCCATCGAGCTCGCGGCCGGTCACCTCCAGCATCCGCAGGCACAGCGTGACCTGCAGCTGCCCGGCCGGCGACAGGTGCTCGCGGGCCACAGCGGCCAGCTCAGCGGGCGCGTCCGCGCGGCTGAGATCATGGAACACTGGCGCGCCCTGGCGGAACAGCACCGCATGCACGCGCTGCAGCCACGCGGTGTGCTCGGCGCGCAGGTCGTGATAGCACTCCAGCAGCGCCCGGCACTCCAGCACATGCTCGGGCGGGATCCAGCATTCCGGCAGCCGGCCCCCGATCAGCAGGTCACGCTGCAGCCGGGCGTCCGCCCGGTCGGTCTTGGCGCGCCTCTTGCGGCCCCGGGCCGCCGCCGTATCAGCCGGCTCGGCCAGGTGCGCCTCGATGCCTGCCCGCCGCAGCTCGGCGGTCACATACCGCCATCCGGTGCATGCCCCGACGGCGAACGCTGCCTCGGCCGGGTTGTCGAACCGGGCCAGCCAGGCGCGCAGATGCGCCCGGTCAGCCGGCGCGATCTGCCCGCAGCTCACCTCCCCGGTCACCAGGTCCAGGTAGTCGAACGTGATCTGCTTCCGGTGGATATCCAATCCGCCTACGATCGATGGCATCGGGACCTCCTCATGCTCCGTGGCCGAATGCCGAACACACCCATCGTGGTGCGTCTGAGCTGAGGAGGTCTCGCAGCTGTCCGGCCGGGACTCCCAGCTCAGCCGGCTACCGGACCGGCCGGATGCATGTCATCTTTTTCGCCCTCCGGCGCGGAGGGCGGCTGCCGGGCGGCTGCCGGCCGGGCCTCGCAGATCCGCTCGCTCACCTCCGCGATCCGCTCCGTGATCGCCTTGAACTCCGCGTACCGGGTCACCTCGGCGCGGACCTTGTCTTCTTCTTCCGCCGTGAGCTGCCGGCCCACTGTCTTGCCGTGGCCTCCCGAGCGGGTCCACAGCAGCCGTGGCCCGTGCCCGGGATGCTCCGGCGCAGCGCAGGCGCAGTTCGGCTTCCCGCACTTGCGCCAGTTCTCGCTCACCGACCCGCGCCGGAAGTCCCCTACCTGGCTGAGCTGCTGATGCAGCCAGTCCCGCGCTGCTTCCAGCTCCGAAAGCGACGGCTCGGACATGGGCGCTCCTCGCCTGGTTGCTTTGGGGCAACCAGACTCCCATCATAAGCAGCCAAGATGTGGGACCCCTACATATGTGTCGCACACCCGCCGGCGGCCGCGCGGCGGCGGATTGTCGGAGCGCTCGGCTAGGTTCGGACGCGTAGCCAATGCCGCGATTGCCGGAGGCAGCCGATGAGCACGTCCGTGGTCACTGAAGCGCCCGACCGCCTGCTCGACCGTGTCCGCAAGCTGCTCGCCAAGGCCGAGGCCGAGGGTGTCACGGCGGCCGAAGCACAGGCCCTCACGGCCAAGGCCGCCGAGTTGATGGCGAAGTACGGCATCGACCGGGCGCTGCTCGCGGCGACCCGGCCGGAGACCGACAGGCCGGATAACAGGATCGTGGAGATCTGGAACCCGTGGGCCCGGGTTCAGGCCCACCTGCTGTGCGGGCTGGCCGCCGCGCTGCGCTGCCAGTGCATCCTGCTGCCCGCAGCGCCAGGTCAGAAGGTCCACGTATTCGGCTATGCCTCCGACATCGAGCGTGCTGACATCCTGTACACCTCGGTGCTGATCCAGATGTGGCACGGGCTGGCTGGCGCCGAGGTACCAGCGGACGCCTACAGCGTGCGCGCCTGGCGGCGAAGCTGGCTGCTCGGTTTCGTGACGGCGGTGATCGCCAGGGTCCGGTCCGCAGAGCAGCGCGCCGAGCGGACGGCAGCACAGGCTGCAGACGGCCAGCCCTCGCGCGCCGCGCTGGTGCTGGCCGACCGGTCCTTGGTGATCCGGCGGAACGTCGCGCAGGCGTACCCGCGGACCAGGACGGCTCGGGTTACCTACACCGGCAGCGGCTACTCGGACGGCTACGAGCAGGGCAAGCGCGCGGACATCGGCACCGGCAGGGTGGGCGGCAAGCGGCCTCGTGCCCTGGCGCGCTGACGCACGAGCTGAGCTGCCGGGCGGGCGGCACCGTTCCGGCCGGCACCGCTGCTACCGCATCGCCGGACTCGCGCCCCCGGCCCCGTTACCGCCGCCTGAACAGCGCCAGGAAGATCGCATCCGTGCCGTGCCGGTGCGGCCAGAACTGCGCGTACTGGCCGCTGTCTTCGCAGCGCAGCCGCGGCACTTCGGCGAGCACGGCGGGCGCGTCGAGCACCGCCACGTCGTCCCGCTCGGACAGCACGTCGCTGAGGACGTCCCTGGTCTCCGCCAGGTGCGGCGAGCAGGTCACATAGGCGATGACCCCGCCGGGCCTGGCCGCGTCCAGCGCCGTGCGGAGCAGGCCGCGCTGGAGCCCGCCGATCGCGGCGATGTCGGCCGCCGTTCGCCGCCAGCGTGCCTCGGGCCGGCGCCGCAGCGCGCCGAGACCGGAACACGGCACGTCCGCGATCACCCGGTCGAATGCGGCTGGCCGCCACGGCGGCCGGGTGCCGTCGGCGACGACGACCCGGCATGACCCGGCGGGCTGGACCGCGGCGGCGACCAGGCGCGCCCTGTGCTCGCGGATCTCGGCCGCAGTGAGCCTGGCCCCGGCGCGGGCAGCCAGGCCAGCCAGCAGCCGTGCCTTGCCGCCCGGCCCTGCGCAGACATCCAGCCAGCTGCCGTCCGGCCCGTCGACCGGCACCCGGGTCAGCGCGACCGCCGCGAGCTGGCTGGCTTCGTCCTGAACGCCGGCCCTGCCCTCAGCGACAGCGCGGACAGCCGCCGGGTCGCCGTCGCGGAGGTAGGCGCCGAATGGCGACCAGCGGGCCGGCTCGCAGCCGGCCGCGACAAGCTCCTGCTGGTCCGCGAGACCCGGCATGGCGCACAGCTGGACCGCGGGACGGTCATTGTCCGCGGCGAGCACCGCCGCTGTCTCGGTGAGATCGGCAGGACCGAGGCCGGCGCCTGACGATTCACCCAGCGCGGCAGCGAACGCCTCGGCGATCCACCGCGGGTGGCTGAACCGGACGGCAAAGTGACCCAACGGATCCGCATCCCAGGCAGGCGCGGCGATCTCCAGCCAGCCGGCCATATCCCTGGTAGCCACCCGCCGCAAGATCGCGTTGACGAAGCCGGCCGGTCGCTGGCCGGCGTGCTCCTTGATCAGGTTGACCGAGGTTGCGACGGCTGCATGCGGCTGGATCCTGGTGGCCAGCAGCTGATGCGTGCCCAGCCTGAGCACCTCACGGACCGCCGGGTCGAGTGTGCTCAGGTCCCGGTCGCAGCAGATGCCCAGCACGGCATCGTAACTGCCCCGGCCGCGCAGCGTTCCGTAGCTCAGCTCGGTGGCCAGCGCGGCATCCCGCCCGGCCAGGTGGTGTTGCGCGATCAGCCGCGGAAGCAGCAGGTTGGCGTAGGCGTCCCGGCCGTCGACCGCGAGCAGCAGCTCGAGCGCCACCCGCCGGGCCGGATCACGCGGTGCTGGCCGCGGCCCGCGCGGGAGGCTGGCGGCCTGGCGCGTGCCCGGCCGTTTCGGATGTCCGGGCACGTCAGCCGAGCACAGCTGATCGGCCGTCCAGGTGCAGCCCCCTGGCCCAGTCGGCAGCAGGCATCCGGCGCTTGCCGTGCGGCTGCACCTCGCCCAGCACCACCGGCGTAGTGCCGGTGCCCGCGAGCACGCAGCGGCCCGTTACCCGGAGCTCGCCGGGCGCCAGCGGCCCCGATCCGGCCGCCGGTGATCCGGAGGCCGGCGATCCAGAGGCCGGCGCCGGTGCCACCATGTCCACTGGCCCGAGCTTGATCCGGACTCCGTCCAGCTCCGTCCACGCGCCGGGCTCTGGCGTGCAGGCCCGGACCTGCCGTCCGATCGCGACCGCCGGCTTGCGCCAGTCGACGCGGGCGTCGGCGACAGTGATCTTCGGCGCCAGGCTGACACCGTCGGCCGGCTGCTCGCGCGGCTCCAGCTCACCGGACTCGATCCCGTCCAGCGTGGCGACCAGCAGGTCGGCGCCGGCCCTGCTCAGCCGTTCCAGCAGGTCCCCGGCCGTATCGGCAGGCCTGATGGCCTCGGTGAGATAGCCGTAGACCGGCCCTGCGTCGAGTTCGGCCACGATGCGGAAGGTCGTCGCACCGGTGATGTCATCTCCGTGCAGGATCGCGTGCTGCACCGGCGCCGCGCCGCGCCAGGCCGGCAGGACCGAGAAGTGCAGGTTGACCCAGCCGTACCGGGGGATGTCGAGCGCAGCCTGCGGAAGCAGCGCACCGTATGCAGTCACCGGGCAGCAGTCCGGCCCGATCTCGCGGAGCCTGGCGAGGAAGTCCGGCTCGGACGGCCTGGCCGGGGCCAGCACTTCGATGCCAGCCTCGGCAGCCCGCTCGGCGACCGGCCTTGGGCCGGGCTTCAGGCCGCGCCCAGCCCTGGCCGCGGGCCTGGTGACGACTGCCGCGACCTGGTGCCGGGACTTCAGCAGCGCATCCAGCGCAGGCACAGCTGCCGCCGGGGTGCCAGCGAAGATCAGGCGCATGCGCTAGAAGGCCTTGCCTCGCGTCGGGTGCGGCGACACCTTGACCAGCGGGACCGGCTCACCCCACCATTCCGAAGCCCGGATCTCCTTCATCGCTAGCTTGCGCTGCGCTGGGTCGAGCCGGTCGATGAACAGCACGCCGTCCAGGTGATCAGTCTCATGCTGAACACACCGGGCTAGCTGGCCGCTGCCCTCGACCGTCACGGGCTCACCGTGCATGTCGAAGCCGGTTGCCACGGCGCGCCGCGACCTGCTGGTCGGGTACGCCAGGCCGGGGAAGGACAGGCAGCCCTCGTCATCGACCTCCAGTTCTTCTGACAGCTGCAGCGACGGGTTGATCAAGTGCCCCGCCACGTCGTCGACGTAGTAGGTGAAAACCCGCAGTCCGACGCCGATCTGAGGCGCAGCCAGTCCGACACCGGGCGCGTCCATCATCGTGTCGGTGAGGTCCTTCACGAGCTTGCGCAACTCGGCGTCGAAGGACGTCACCGGATCGGCGGGGGTGCGCAGCACCGGATCGCCGAACAACCGGATGGGCCTGATACTCACGACACTCCTCTGGGCACGAGCGCTGCCGCCGGCCGCATCCCGCAGCGGGCGAGGCAGCTGTGATCAAGTCTACGAACGGCGCGGGCCACCGCCGGCACCCGGCGACCGGGCCTTGAACGCGGCCTTGCGCGCGGCCCTGGCGACGCCGGGATCGGCATGATACTCGCTCAGCGTGGTCAGCAGGTCAATCACTCCGGGATGAGGCACCTGCCATAGCCCGGCGACGATTTCTGCCTGCGCGTCGGGCGCGACATCCGGCAGCAACTCGGCCACCACGTCCCGCGGGTCGGCCTCCTCGAGCAGTCCGGCGCCCAGGTCTACCAGCAGCCACGCGCGCTCCGCCGGACCTAGCTCGGCCTGCTCGCCGTGCTCGTGCAGCCAGACGGCGGCGTGCGCGCGCAGCAGCGGCTCGCCGATCGCGGCTCGCACCTGTTCGGTGGCCGCCTGGCCGATCCGGTCAAGCACCGCGAAAGCCGCACCGCGCAGACCCGGCGTACCCGCCGCCGCAGCGGCAATCAGGTCAGCCGCAGCCTGTTCCTCGGACCGGCCGGCCAGCCAGTCGTTGATCTTGGACTCCCCGTCCTCGGCGTCGCAGCTCGCCAGCGTCGTCAGCAAGCCGACAGCGCTGCCGACCTCGACTGCGCCCAGCACCGGGACGTGCCAGCCTTGCGCGAGCAGCCGGCGGTGCACGCCCCAGACTCCGAGCGGTGACAGCACAACCGCCAGGCTCCCCGCGGCCTCCTCCGTACCTAGTTCGACCACCCCGAGGTCCGCGAGCGTCTCGAGGGCATGCGACAACGCCGCTGCCTCATCGGCATCCGGGGTCCGACGGGCTGGCTGGCTTGCCCCCGGCCCGGCCAGCTGACCGCCGCCTGCCGCAGCAGAGTAGGCCTCGAACAGGGCGTCGATCCGCACCGGGGCGCCGACCGTATACAACGCGGTGGCCAGCCCGTCCAGCTCCTCAGCTGCCAGCAGCGCGGCCAGGGCGGCATCCCACTCCCTGAGCACGTCCTCGGCGCTTGCGGTAGCCAGCGGCCCGGCAGCCGGTCGCGGCTCGCCGTCGTCGGCAATCTGCTCGCTGACGGCTGCCGCGACCTGCCAGGCAGCATCCAGCTCATCTAGTGTCAGTTCCAGCGCCTCGGCCGCCACAAGGGCGGCGCTGCCGGCAAGGACCTGACTGGCCGGCACCTCCGGGTGCTCGGCAGCCCAGGCCCGAAGTTCGCGCGCCGCGCGCAGCAACGGCACCACCCTGGCAGCCGCGGCGAGTTCGTCGCGGGGCGCGAGCCGCACCGGCGGCATCCGCACGCGGTCCCGCCGGGCACCGGCCAAGCCGCCGGCCCCCGGCGTGGGCCGCGCTCGCTGGCCACCGAGTGAGTTGGTCACCCAAGTACCCTACGGCCTCCACGGTACGTAGTCAGATCAGCGCAGCGGGGTCGAGCTGGACGTGGATCACGCCTGGTTCCTTCGCCGCACTCCTGGCGGCCTGCCCGGCACGCAATGCCAGCGCCAGCGATGTGCCTTCTGACCTGGGCACCCGCACCAGGTAACGCACAGCTTCCGGCCCCGGCCCGGCCGAGCCCGCCCGGTTCCCGGCGGCGGGAAAAGGCCCGAGAAGCTCAGCGTCCGGCGGCAGCGTCAGCCCGTCCAGGAAGGCGCTGACAGTCGGCCCCGGCCCGGTCACCGTCGCCATCCGCGCCGCCGGCGGGAACCTCAGTTCGGCTCTGTCGGCGAGCTCACGATCGGCATAGGTAGCCGGATCCCAGCGCACGAGGGCCTGTACCGCCGGCTGTGCGCCGTCAGCCACGACGACCACGCTTCCCCCCGCTGCCGCCGGGCGGACCAGCGCGGCGGCATTCATCCACCGCCGCAAGGCTTCCTCGGCGGCCCGCAGGCTGGCCAGCCCGAGCATGGCCCAGCCGTCCAGCAGGATCGCCCCGGCATATCCGCTGTCGGCGACCGGCTCGGCACCCGGCGTCGCCACCACGACGGCAGGATCCTCGCCCACGGCGTCGAGCACCTGGCTGCCGCCCGAGGTCAGCACGGGTACTCCGGCGAACGCGCGGCCCAGCTCCTCGGCGGTCCGGCGGGCGCCGGTCACCAGAGCGCGCAGCCCCTGGTGACCGCAGCGGCGGCAGCTTCGGCCGATGGCCGATCCGCACCATCCGCACCGCAGTGGTGCCCGCGCGCCGGGCAGCTCGGCCGGCCCGCCGCACTCGCACCGGGCCGGGGAATGGCAGCGCTCGCAGGCTACCGCGGCGAGATAGCCGCGCCGTGGCACCTGGAACAGCACCGGCCCGGCCGCCAGCGCCGCCCGTGCGGTCCGCAGTGCAATGCTCGGCAGCCGGGCGTACCGCGCGGCCTCATCCCTGGTCAGCTCGGCGTCCGCGCCGGCCGCCTGCACAGCGGGCGCGGACTGGCGGACCACCGGGCGGCTGGCCTGCAGCGGGCGCGCCCAGCCGGACGCGATGAGCTGCGCGGCCTCGGCGGTCCGGGCGAAGCCCCCGATGAGCGCGGCGCAGCGAGCCCGGTGCGCTCGCAGCGCCAGGACCTCTCTCGCATGCGGATACGGCGCCCGCGGCTCGGCGTGCACGTCGTCGCCCTCGTCCCAGAGCACGACCAGGCCAAGGTCGCGCACCGGCGCGAACATGACCGACCGCGTACCCGCCACCACGGCGACCTCACCGCGCGCTGCCGCCAGCCAGCGCCGGTAGCGCTCGGCCGGCCCGAGGCTGGCCATCAGCGCCACGTGCCGGCCGGGCCCGAGCGCCGCGCACAGGGCCAAGTCAACGAGCGTCAGGTCGCGGGAGTCGGGGACGACCACAACGGCTCCGCGACCGGATCCGGCAGCCGCGGCAACCGCCCGGGCGATCTCGGCCGGCCAGTCGCGGCCGGGTAGCGCGGACCAGATGGCACGCGGACTGCGGCCGTCAGCCAGTGCCGCGAGAAAGGACGGCCCGTCCGGATAGCGGCCCCACAGCAGGTCTGGCGCCTGGGCCGCCGCCGCCCCGCCCGGCCCGGCCTGCCCCGCTGCCGCGCCATAGCCAGCCCGGCTCGCTGCCGCGTGCCGCGGCGGTATCGCCAGCCGCAGCACGTCGGCCATCGTGCCGCCATACCGGTCGGCCACCGCCCTGGCCAGCCCGGCTATCTCCGGCGTCAGCACTGGCTCGGGCGAGACCACTCGCTCCAGATACCCGAGCTTGCCCTGATGGTCGGTCACGGATCGTCGTTCGAGCAGGAAGCCGCCGGTCAGCTGGCCCGCGAACCGGACCCGCACCTGGCACCCCGCGACCGCCGACGCGGCCATAGATTCCGGTACCAGATAGTCGAACGGGCGGTCCAGGTGCGGCAGGGAGATGTCCACGGCGACCCTGGCCACGGGCAGCTCGGCAGCCGGCTGACGCACCGTCCGGCTGCCGCGCGCCTTCCGGCGCACCGCCTGCGCGACCTGATCCGGCACGCCTCAGTCCTATCAGAACGTTCGGACTGACAGCCTGGCAGCGAACACGGCGGACAGTGACAGGTTGCTCAGGACCGGCAGGCTGCCGTCAGCGCTTCGCCGTCGGCAGCGAGCCGAGCGCTCAGGCCGGCTGGCACTGCCCGGCTCGCGGTGGCGTCGGCTCGCGCCTGCTGCAAGTCTCCTGCCAGTGCCGAAAGAGCGGTGCGCACCCGGAGTTGCCCGGCCGCGGCAGCGGCAGAGTTCGCCTGGCCCGCCGCTCGGCCCAGGTTTGCTGCCTGCATCGCAGCAGGGGCACCGGCGCGCAGGTCGGCCATCGCCCTGGCATACGACAGACGCACGGCCGCAGGGTAGCTGCAGCCTCCGGCCGAGCCGCCAGTGCTGGCCGCGATCAGCACCACGATGACCACGCCCCAGGCCAGCGATGCGGCGATTGCGAGCCAGCTCGCCCGCCGGATGGCCGCACCAGCGTGGCTTCCGCGCAGGCCGAGCAATCCGGCGACGAGGCCGGGGACCACCAGCGGCAACAGGCCCGTTACCAGCACAGTGCGGGGCGTCCATGACCTGGTGGCCCGAACCGGGCGCACCGCAGGCTGCGGTGGCCGGGCGGGCGACACGGCCGCCGGGACGGACGGGCGGGGCGCGCCCGGGCCGGGCCACGGCCCGTTCTCCCACGGCGGCGGCTCTCCCGCCGCCGATCCTGGTTCTTCCGCGGCCCACGGCGGTGCGCCGGCGGACGCAGCCCGGGCAGCAGCTGGCACGGACTCCCCGGACCCGGGCTCGTCCGGGGACACGGTCATCGAGCCGGGCAGCAGGCCTGCCCGCCCGCTCGGCAGGAACCAGTCAGCCTGGGCGCCAGCCGGAGCCGATCCTGCTGCCCCCTGGGCGGTGGCCTGGACAGTTGCCTCCGCCGGCGGCGGTACCCAGGCCACGGGCCGGCCGGCGGCACCGGGCCACGAGCCGGCCTGCTCAGGGGCCCTGGCCGCAGATCGGTCAGGCAACGCGGCGCCTGCGGCAAGGCTGTCAGGGTCAGCACTGACGGCAGCCTCGCCAGCCACGCCACGCCACTCAGGCGCCGACATTCATCACCACACCAGCATCGAGATTGGCATAGCTAAGGCAACCGATGATAGCGCAAAAACGCACAAGTGCGGTGATATCTACAAAGTAGCTAATACCGAACTACTTCTACGATCGGGACAAGCCGATTCGCGGCGCTCAGGCTCCTACCGCTGACCGCAGCGCGTCGGCGCGGTCGGTCCGCTCCCAGGCGAAGTCGGGCTCCTCTCGGCCGAAGTGCCCGTACGCGGCCGTCTGCGCGTAGATCGGGCGCAGCAGGTCCAGGTCGCGGATGATCGCGGCCGGCCGCAGGTCGAAGACCTGCAGCACGGCGTCCTGGATCCGCTCTACCGGCGCCCGCTCGGTGCCGAAGCACTCCACGAACAGGCCAACCGGCTTGGCCTTGCCGATCGCGTAGGCGACCTGCGCCTCGCAGCGGTCCGCCAGGCCGGAGGCCACGACATTCTTGGCCACCCAGCGCATCGCGTAGGAAGCGCTCCGGTCCACCTTCGACGGGTCCTTGCCGGAGAACGCGCCGCCGCCATGTCGGGCCATGCCGCCGTAGGTGTCGATGATGATCTTGCGGCCAGTCAGCCCGGCGTCACCCATCGGGCCGCCGATCTCGAACCTGCCGGTGGGGTTCACCAGCAGCCGGTAGCCGGTCGTGTCAAGGTCAAGGCTGGCCAGCACTGGCTCGACCACATGGTCGCGAATGTCCGGTGCAAGCAGCCCGGCCAGGTCGATGGCCGGCGCGTGCTGAGTGGACACGACCACGGTGTCGAGGCGTACCGCCTCGTCACCGGCGTACTCGATGGTGACCTGGGTCTTGCCGTCTGGCCGGATGTAGGGCACTTCGCCATTCCGCCGCACCTCGGCCAGCCTGCGGGCCAGCCGGTGCGCGAGCATGATCGGCAGTGGCATGAGCTCCGGGGTGTCGCGGCATGCGTAGCCGAACATCAGACCCTGGTCCCCGGCGCCCTGCCGGTCCAGTTCGTCGGATCCCTCGCCTTCGCGATGCTCGACGGCATCTCCCACGCCGAGCGCGATGTCGGGCGACTGTGAGCCGATCGACACCTGCACGCCGCAGGTGGATCCGTCAAAGCCCTTGGCGGAGGAGTCGTAGCCGATCTCGAGGATCTTTTCCCGGATGATGCCCGGTATGTCAACATAAGTGTCGGTCGTCACCTCGCCCGCCACATGGACCTGACCAGTGGTGATCAGCGTCTCGACGGCCACCCTGCTGTGGTGGTCGCCCTTAAGCATCGAGTCAAGAATGGCGTCGCTGATCTGGTCCGCCATCTTGTCGGGATGGCCCTCAGTGACGGACTCGGACGTGAAAAGACGACGAGCCACTAGACACCTTTTCTTTCGCTTGAGCTTCGTGCCAGCGGTTTCGCCGCGGCGTAGCCGCAGGTCACTTCCGGCGTGGGCCAGGCCCTTGAGCCATGGCTCACAGCGCGTCCGCTGGTGATCTATCCAGGATCCTTGCCGAATTGTACCGGCGCAGGGTCCATGGCGCGGGTCGGGGCTCGGGAAAAGCGCGGTTAGCCGAGCCGCGCGGCCACTTCGTCCCAGATCGCGTCGGAGATCTCGTCCTTCGGCGCGCGGGGCAGCTTAACCTGGCTGCCATCGGCACCAAGGACGGTGGCCTCGTTGTCCTCGGTTCCGAACGCCAGCCCGTTCCCGACCTGGTTCACGACCAGCAGGTCGCACCCCTTGCCCGCCAGTTTGGCGCGACCGTTCGCCAGCACGTCCCCGGTCTCAGCGGCGAAGGCGACAATCAGCTGGCCCGGACGCCTGCGGGCTGCCACCAGAT
>JAJYUU010000201.1 GCA_021792405.1 Actinomycetes bacterium | reverse complement strand
GGGCTTTGACACCCGTGCAGTTACCAGGAGCCGTCTTCATGATCACGGAGGCGCGCCGCCAGGGCACGACGAAGATCAGAAATCCCTGCGAACCAGGCTCAACCGCGAGTTGTTAAACAGGCTCTAAGTGCGCCGTATATGTATGGCAATAGGTCTCATGTGGCATCTTTCTGCCACGCCGGGAATCTTCCTTCCCACCGTGGTCGAGCGTCATGCTGATGGCCGCTGCGGCCGCGCGGCGATGTCCTGGCACCTCAGGTGCCGGCGTCGCCACGCAGCCCGGTCCTGCAGGTGTCGCGGTGAGAAGGATGGGCTATGTCCTGGTCTGGCAGTGGTGCTGGTGCTGGCGTCCGGGCTGTTACCGGCGGACGCGGTGTCTTGCGCACGGGGGCGCGCGGGCCGCGACGGCGCGCCGCGGCCGCGCGGGCGGTGAGGGTGTGCCGACGGGTGACCGCGGGCGTGACGGCACCGCTGCTGGCGGCCTCGGGCCTGGTTCCGGTCGCCGCGGCAGTGGCGGGCGGGGCGGCCGCGGTCACCGCTGTCAGCTGGGCGACCGCGAGGACGCCGGCGAAGGCCGCGTCGCTGTCCGGCTCGGCGCTGATCTTGTCGACCTCGGTGAACGGCGGGACGTCGAGCGCCGAGGCGCAGGCCGCGCAGGCGCTCGGGCTGTCGGTGACGGTGGCGACGCCGTCGACCTGGGATGCGATGACCACGTCGCAGTTCCGGGCCTACACGGTGATCATCATCGGGGACCCGTCAACGTCCGCCTCGTGCGCCTCCACCGTGCCGTCCGACGCGCTGTCGACGGCCGGAACCTGGGGAGCGGCGGTGAACGGGAACGTCGCGGTGCTAGGCACGGCGCCCGCATTGGCCAGCGCGACCAGCGTGATCAGCGACTCGATCGACTACGCTGCCTCGGGCGGGTCCGGGAAAACCGGCCTGTACGTGTCGCTGAACTGCGAGTATTCCACCGCCGCTGCCGGCGCGGCGGTGCCGCTGCTGGCGTCAGTCGACGGCGGCGGGTTCACCGTCACCGGGCAGGGCGCGGCGTGCCCGGCCGCGGCCGGGACGGTCAACACCTGGCAGGCCGTGGCTTTGCCGCAGTTCGGCGACCTGACGTCGGGCAAGCTGGGCCCGTGGCCGTCTCCGGCGTGCTCGGTGGAGGAGACGTTCAACTCCTGGCCGTCAGGGCTGGACGGGATCGCCTACGACACGGGCGCGTCGCCGAAGACGTTCACCGCTTCGGACGGGGCGACCGGGCAGGCTTATATCCTGGCCGGCGCGCCGGTGACCAGCGCGACCGCGGCGCTGGCGCCTTCGACGGGCGGCCTGGTCCAGGCCGGCGCCGCGGCCGGCGGGTCGAACCCGGCCGCGCCCGGGGTGAGCCAGGCAACCGCCGGGAATTCGGTGAACACCGAGAACGGTGACTTCACCCAGTCCGCCACCGACGTGTCGGTGCCGGGCTACGGCCCGCCGCTGGATTTCACCCGCAGCTATGACGCGCAGGCCGCGCAGGCCCAGACCAGGACCGGGACTCCGGGGCCGATGGGCTACGGCTGGACCAGCAACTGGTCGTCGTCGCTGTCGGCGGCCAGCCCGGTAGCCGGCGACATTTACACCATCGATGGTGAGCGGCTCGCCGACGGCATGGGCGGCCCGCCCGGCTCCGCGCCGCAGAACGCCCCCGAGTTCGCGATGAACGACGGCGGTAACGTCTATATCGCGGACGCGGCGGGGAACCGGGTCGAGGAGATCCCCGGTGCCACGGGCGCGCAGTGGGGCATCTCCATGACGGCCGGCGACATTTACACGATCGCGGGCAGCCCGTCAGGCATGGCCGGCGAGTCGGGCAACGGCACCGCCGCGTCGGCGTCGCTGCTGAATCACCCGGAGTACATTGCCGTGGACTCCGCGGGGAACCTGTATATCGCCGACACCGGGAACAACCGGGTCGTGGAGATCCCGGCCAGCACCGGCCAGATCGAGGTGGTCGCCGGGACCGGGAGCGCGGGCACCGGGGCGGACGGGATCGCCGCGACGTCGTCGGCGCTGGATGTGCCTGTCAGCATCGTCTTGTGGGGCAGCGACCTGTACATCGCCGACACCAGCAACAACCGGGTGCAGGAAGTCCCTGCGGCTAGCGGCACGCAGTGGGGCCAGTCGATGACCGCCGGGGACGTGTACACCGTGGCCGGGCAGGCCAACGGGACCGGCGGGAACTTCGGGGCGGGCGGACTGGCCACCAGCGCGAAGCTGAGCCTGCCGGAAGGGCTGGCGTTCGACTCGGGTCACGACCTGTACATCGCGGTCACCGGCAACAACAAGGTGCAGATGGTCTCCTACTCCAGTCAGAGCCTGTGGGGCCAGTCGATGACCGCCAACCGCATCTACAACCTGGCCGGCAATGCCGACGGCGCGGCCGGGACCGGCGGTGACGGCGGAGCGGGCACCTCGGCGTACCTGGACGCGCCGACTAGCCTGTCGGTCAACAACGGCAAGCAGCTGTACATCGCCGACGCCGGGAACAACCGGATCCAGGAACTTGCCCGCACCACTCACACCGAGTGGGGCATCTCGATGGCCGCCGGCGACATCTACACGATCGCCGGGCAGGCAGACGGCACCGGCGGGTACTCCGGTGACGGCGGCCTGGCCACCTCTGCCAAGATCCGCAACCCCCAGGGCGTGTCCGTCACCTCGACGGACACGATGTACATCGCCGAGGCGGGGAACAACCGGGTCGGGCAGGTGAACTCCTCCGACATCATCTCCGCCTACGCCGGCAACGGCTGGACCCTGGCCACGGCCGGCGACGGCGGCCCGGCCGTGGACGCCGGCCTGAACATCCCCGAGGGCGAGGTGTTCGACCATTACGGCGACGTGATCATCGCCGACGGCGGGAACAACCGGATCCAGGAAATCGCCGCCACGGCGCACACCCAGTGGGGCATCGCCATGCAGGCCGGCGACGTGTACACCATCGCAGGCAGCGACCAGGGCTTCGCCGGGAACAGCGGCGACGGCGGCGCGGCGACGGCGGCGCGGCTGAACGACCCGATGTCGATCGCGATGGACGCCGCGGGGAACCTGTACATCGCCGACACCAACAACTGCGAGGTCCAGGAGATCAAAGCCGCTACCGGGGACATCTCCACGGTCGCGGGCAGCTCCGCCGGGACCTGCGGCGACTCCGGGAACGGCGGCCCGGCCGCCTCCGCGCTGCTGACCCAGATCCAGGGCGTGGCACTCGACAGCGCCGGCGACATCTACCTCGCCGACACCTTCAACAACCAGGTCCGGGAGGTGTTCGCGGCCGGCGGGCAGAGCTTCGGCCAGTCGATGACCGCCGGGGATATCTACACGATCGCCGGCAGCACGTCGGGCACCGCGGGGACCAGCGGTGACGGCGGCGCGGCCACCGCGGCGCTGCTGCATTACCCGGTCGCCCTGGGCGTGGACGGGGCCGGGAACCTGTACATCGCCGACTGGGGCAACAACCGGATCCAGGAAGTCCCGGTCACCACCGGCGCGCAGCGCGGCCAGCAGATGACCCGTTACGACATGTACACCATCGCCGGCAGCGCGTCGGGCACCGCCGGGAAGTCCGGCGACGGCGGCCCGGCCACTGGCGCGCTGCTGGACCAGCCCGGCAACGCCACCGTGGACGCGGCCGGCAACCTGTACATCACCGACGGCGCCAACAACCGGGTCCAGGAGGTGCCGGCCGGCAACGGCACCCAGTGGGGCCAGGCCATGACCGCCAACGACATGTACACCGTGGCCGGCTCCGCGTCCGGCGCGTCCGGGGATTCCGGCGACGGCGGCCCGGCGACCGCTGCGCGGATGAACGGGTCGGAGAACGTGTCCCTCGACAGCGCCGATGACCTGTACATCACCGACGGCAACAACCGGCTCCGCGAGGTGACCTCGGCGATCCCGGCGACCATCCAGCCCGCGGCCGGGCTGACCAGCGCCCTGTACCCGGCGCCGGGCGGGCTGACGGTCACCGAGCCCGGCGGCTCCCAGGTCACCTTCTACGCCCAGTCCGGCGGGTCCTGCGCGGCGCCGTACGTGACGGCCGGGCAGTACTGCGCGCTGCCGCAGTACACCGGCGCGTCGCTGACCCTCAGCGGCGGGGTGTACACGTTCACCCCGCAGCCCGGCACCGCCTATACCTACAGCTCCTCCGGGCAGCTCACCGGCCAGGCCGATGCCGCCGGGAACCAGCTGACCGTCAGCTATGACAGTCCCGCGCCCGGCGGCGCCGCGGCCGGCGGCGGCACCTGCCCGCCGGCCGCGGCCTCCTGCCAGACGATCACCGCCGCGTCCGGCCGTGCCCTGGTCGTGGGCTGGAACGGCGCCGGCGACACCGGCCAGGTCACCTCCGTCACCGACCCGATGGGCCGGACCTGGACGTATGCCTACGACAGCTCCGATCAGCTGACCTCGGTCACCGACCCGATGGGTCACGTGACCAGCTACACCTACGGGCAGGGCTCCACCGGCAACCCGCTGCTGGCCAGCGACCTGCTCACCATCACCAGCCCGAACGCCCAGCCCGGTGGCCCCGACGCCGGCGACGACACCGTCAACGTCTACAACGCCGCCGGGCAGGTCATCTCCCAGACCGACCCGATGGGCTTCACGACCACCTTCGACTACTCCGGGATGAACTCCTCCACCGGCACCGGCGTGGTCCGGGTCACGGACCCGGACGGCAACACCACCGTCAATGACTACACGGAGGGCGCCCTGGCCGCGGTATCGGACTGGACCGGGTCGACCCTGACCTCCGAGCAGGACTACGGCCCCGCCACCTCAGCGGGCGGGACCAGCGGCGGCACGCTGCTGGACGCCTGGACCGCGAACGGCGACCGGCAGGTCACCAGCTACACCTACAACTCCTCCGGCAGCCCGGTCACCACCACCGCGCCCAGCCCCGCCGGCGGCACCGCGGCCACCACTACCGGTTACACCAGCGCGCTGCAGGACCAGAACTGCGCCAGCACCGCGGAGGCGGCGGCGACCTGCGCCCAGAACGGCGGGCCCGCCCCGGTCGCGCCCGGCGGGGTCATCACCCCGCCGCCCTCCGCTCCGCCCGCCGGGCTGACCTGGACGCTGTATGACACCAACGGCAACGAGCTGTACACCACCACCGGCGTCTACTCGCCCGGCGGGGAATACGAGCACTCCCAGACCACCTACCAGCTGTTCAACGGCAACACCGTCACCCTCAGCGGCACGAACATCTCCTGCACTGCTGCCGCGCCGTCGCCGTCGCTGCCCTGCGCGACCGTCAACGCCGACGGCGTGGTCACCCAGCTCGCCTACGACTCCGCCGGGGACCTGACCTCATCCTCCACGCCCGACGGCAACGGATCCCAGCTCGCCACCACCACATACACCTACGACGGCGACGGCGAGCAGACCACCAAGGTCGCACCGGACGGCAACGTCTCCGGGGCGAACGCCGGCAACTACGCCACGGTCACCGCCTACAACGCCGACGGGCAGCAGACCTCGGTCACCCAGGGCGGCGGCACCGGCGCCACCGTCACGCCCCGCACCACCAGCTACGGCTATGACGCCGACGGCAACCAGACCACCGTCACCGACGCCCGCGGTTACACCACCACCACCAGCTACAACGCCGACAACAAGCCGGCACTGGTGACGAACCCCGATAGTGACGCCACCCTGACCTGCTACGACGGCGACGGCAACCCGGCCCAGACCGTGCCCCCGGCCGGGGTTGCCGCCGACAGCCTGACCCCGTCCTCGTGCCCGGCGTCGTACCCGGCCGGATACTCTGACCGGCTGGCGTCCGATGCGACCGTCACCACGTTCAACGCCGCCGGGGAGCAGACCATGCAGACCACGCCGGCGCCGGCGGGCCAGTCGGGGTATGAGACCACCACCTGGACCTACGACGGCAACGGCAACCTGCTGACTACCACCGCGCCGCCCACGAGCAACGGCGGCGCCAGCCAGGTCACCGTCAGCACCTACACCCCAGGCGGGCAGCTGGCGTCGCAGACCACCGGCTACGGCACCAGCGCAGCCTCGACGGTGTCCTACTGTTACGACCCCGACGGTGACAAGACATCGGTGATCTACGCCGACGGGAACACCGGCGGCACCGCGCCCTGCTCCGCATCCGCGCCGTGGACGGTCACCGCGACCCCGCAGGCCAGCTACCAGACCACCTACTCTTACGACTCGGCCGCGGAGCTGGTCGCTGCCACCACGCCGGCGACCGCCGCCGCGCCCAGCGGCGCCACCACGACCTCGACCTACGACCCGGCGGGGAACACGCTGACCCGCACCGACCCCGACGGGGTCACCACCACCTGGACCTACACCCCGCTGAACCAGCCCGCGACGATCAGCTACTCCGGGTCGTCGGCGCACCCGGTCACCTGGACCTACGACGCGGACGGGAACAAGACCGGGATGACCGACGCCACCGGCACCTCGTCCTACGCCTACGACCCGTTCGGGGAACTGACCTCCGCGCAGAACGGCGCCGGCCAGACCACCACCTACGGGTACAACGCTGACGGCCAGATCACCGGCATCACCTACCCGCTGCCCGCCACCGCCACCTGGGCCACCACCAGCACCGTGACCTACGGCTACGACCACGCCGATCAGCTGACCTCGGTGACCGACTTCAACGGCCACCAGATCACCATCAGCAACACCGCCGACGGGCTGCCGAACTCGATCACCCTCGGATCATCGGGAGACACGATCACCACCAGCTACGACAACACCGACCAGCCGTCGGCGATCACGCTGAAAAACTCCACCAGCACGCTGCAGTCCTTCACCTACACCGACGCGCCGTCCGGCAACATTCTCTCCGAGGCCGACACCCCGTCCTCGCCGCAGTCCCCGGCGGTCTACACCTACGACGCCCAGGGCCGGGTCACCTCCGACACCCCCGGCACCGGCAGCACCCGCTCCTACGGGTTCGACCCGTCCGGGAACCTCACCACCCTGCCCACCGGCGGCACCGGAACCTACGACAACGCCGGCGAGCTCACCTCCCAGACCCAGTCCGGCACGACCACCAGCTACACCTACAACGCCGACGGCCAGCAGCTGTCCGCCGCCCAGGGCACCGCCACCATCTCGCAAGGCACCTGGAACGGCGCCGGCCAGCTCGCCGCCTACGACACCACCGCCGCCGACATGAGCGGCGCCGCCTACGACGGCAACAACCTGCGGGCATCCACCACCATCACCCCCGCCGGCGGATCCCCCGGGATTCCCCTGTAACCGTGGAGACTTGAGTAAGGCTGATCTTGGTGGTGCCTGGTTCTCCGTAGCTGCCATCAAACGCCGGAGCGCAGGCATGGTCAAGGTGGAGGCCTCGCAGGCACGCGCCG
>JAJYUU010000047.1 GCA_021792405.1 Actinomycetes bacterium | reverse complement strand
ACGACCTCGCCGGCCAGGCACACCTGGCCGCCTGACGCACTCCGCCAGGAGCACACAACCCGCCCGATGACCCACGCGGCCACTAATTGACTCGATCATGGCGGCTGTGCCGCCTTAAGCCCTCTAAAGCATGTGATAGCCGACATCGAAGCGCACTGGAAGCGTGCTAAGCGGGCGTGAACCTGGCGCGGGCAGTGATCATCCGTCCCAGCAGCGCCTGCTGTTCGAGCACGATCGCGTGGGCCGGGTCGGCAGGGCCGGTCCTGGCTAGCTCAGCGCGGCTGGCGGCAAGAGTCTGACGATCAGCGAGCGTCACCGGGTAGAGCGCCCTGGCCAGTCGGCCTGCGGCCGCATGGCTCGCCAGGTTGCCTGCCGTACGTCGCCCGCGGCCGGGTCATCGGCCAGGTAGGCGGCAATGTCAACGTCGCTCGCCAGGCCCCTGGCGGCCAGCGTAGCCAGGACCGGGGCGCGCAGTTCGAGATCGCACGCCAGTCCGGTCGGCAGTGACCTGCCTGCCAGCCAGCTCCGCAGCAGAACACGCGCGGAGCCGCGGTCGGGAAGCAGTTGGCGAGGACGTAACGGCTGCCATCGGCCGGATCGGTGTACTGCGTGAGGCCGCTGCCACTGGTGGTCATGGCCACGGTCGCATCGACGGTCAGCGTGTTGGCCGCTGCGAGGCCGGTTAGCGGCAGGCGTCCGTCGGTTATCGCGGCAGGGTCGGCGGGGGCTCCGTTCAGTACTGCCTCGTGCACGGCCAGGGCGTCAATGTCGGCGAACGTCGTCGCGCCCGGCTCACGGCAGCTGAACCGGACTTCGGTGCGCGACCGCACGGCGCCGGTACCGGTGGAGGTGGAGAGGTCAAGGACGATCTGGTAGGACTCGACCTGCAGCAGAGCTGTTCGCCGCGCCGACTCTGTGCGGGTAAGCGCCATCGCCACGCGGACATCCTAGTGCGCCACCCAGGCACCGGAGTGAGCGCGGCGCCCGGCATCCGGGCCACCCGTGGGCTAGCGAAGGTCAGCGGGCGGCTGCTCACGGTGGACCTTGTGCTGCGCGGCCTGGGCTCGCGGCCTGATCACCATCAAGTCCACGTTGAAGTGCGGCGGCCTGGTCACTGACCAGACGACCGCGTCGGCCACGTCCGCGTCGGTCAGCGGCTCGGCGACCCCCGCGTACACGGCGGCGGCCTTCGCGGTGTCGCCGCGGTACCGGTTGACCGCGAACTCGGAAGTTTTCACCATGCCCGGCGCGATCTCGATCACCCGGACGGGCTGGTCATACAGCTCCAGCCGCAGAGTCTCGGCGATGGCGTGCGTGCCGTGCTTGGCGACCACGTACCCGCCGCCGCCTTCGTAGCTGATCAGCCCCGCAGTGGAGCCCATCAGCACGATCGCGCCGGCCCCGCTGGCGATCAGCTTGGGCAGCAGCGCCTGGGTGATGTGCAGGGTGCCGAGCACGTTCACCTGGTACATGGCCTGCCAGTCGTCAGGCGAGCTGGCTGCGATGGTGTCTGCGCCGATTGCCCCGCCAGCGTTGGCGACCAGCACGTCGCACCGGTCCAGCGAGTCAGCCAGCGCACTGACGGCCGCGCGATCGGTGACGTCCAGTTGCCGCGCCTGCGCGGCGCCGCCTGCCGCGGTGATCCGCTCGGCGACTTCGGCCAGCCGGTCCGCGCGCCGGGCCGTGAGCACCACCTGGTACCCCGCCTCGGCGAGCTTGACGGCCGTTGCCGCTCCGATCCCGCTGCTTGCTCCGGTGACTACAGCTACGGCCTGCATGCCCAGATTCTGCCAGCAGGCGCGCCGGTGCAGTGGCCGGGCTGGCTTACGATCAGGCTGTGGCTGAACTCCGCGGGGTGATCACGGACTGGGGCGGAGTCATGACCAACCCCATTGCGCACAGCGTCGATGCCTGGCTAGCAGCCGAGGGCATCAGCCGGGAGAGCTACGTGGCGGTGATGCGCAAATGGGTGAAGCAGGCCTACACCGAAGGCGAAACTGGCACCAACCCGATCCACGCCCTTGAGCGCGGCGAATGCAGTAACGGCGAGTTCGAGCTGGCACTTGCCGGCCAGCTGGTCATGGAGGACGGCGGTCCGGTGTCCGGCCCCGGCCTGCTTGCGCGCATGTTCGCCGGATCGCGGCTCGATGACGCGATGCTGCGGCTGTTCCGCACGCTGCACGCTGGCGGAGTGCCGACCGGGCTGCTGTCGAACTCCTGGGGGGGCAGCTACCCGACCGAGTTGTTCGGCGAGTTGTTCGACGCTGTGGTGATCTCGTCCGAAGTCGGCATGCGCAAGCCGGAGCCGCGGATCTTCCTGCACGCGGCCGGGCTGCTCGGGCTTGACCCGACGGAGTGCATCTTCATCGATGACATCCAGGCCAACATCGCCGCGGCGGAGCAACTGGGGTTCACCGCCGTGCTGCACGACGCTGCCGACGGCACCGCCGGGCGGGTGGCTGCGTTGCTCGGCGTCCGGCTGGACTGACCAGGCCGTCAGCTTGGCTGGTCCCGCCCGCCGTGACGGGCCGGCCCATCGCGCGGATGCCGCTGCGCTCCCGCCCGAATCGTGGTTGCCCCGCGGCTAGGGTTTGAGCTGTGGCTGACTACCCGCACCCGATGAGCCCTGGCCGTTCGGCCAACATGCGGGCCAACCGGCGGAAGGACACCAAACCCGAACTGGCGCTGCGACGGGCGCTGCACGCCCGGGGCTATCGCTACCGCAAGGACTACCGGCTGGATCTGCCCGGCGCACGGGTGCGGCCAGACATCGCGTTCACCGCCCGCCGGGTAGCGGTTTTCGTCGACGGATGCTTCTGGCACTGCTGTCCCGAGCACGGCAGCCAGCCGGCCAGCAATACCTGGTACTGGGCGCCCAAGCTCGCCCGCAATGTCGAGCGGGACGCGGCCGCCGACGCTGCGCTTGCGGCGGCGGGCTGGCGGGTGGTGCGCGTCTGGGAGCACGAGCCGGTGGAGTCCGCGGTCGCGGCCGTCGCCGGTGCACTGGCCGGGATCGTGCCAGCCGGGACCGTGCCAGCCGGGACCGTGCCAGCCGGGACCGTGCCAGCCGGGACCGTGACAGCCCCGGCGGCACGTCCGGACGGCGGAGCCGGGCAATTAGCTGACCAGGCCGGTAGCGGACTGGCACACTGAGCTATCTGGTTGCGCATGGTACTTCCGGTTGCGCTTCCCTGTCCGCTGCGGGGCCTAGTTTGCGGGTATATCTGCCTTCTACCTTGCCGGCAGTGAACCGGTTGTTGCGGGTCGGCCAGGTCGAGTCGGCACCGGTCCGCGGCTACACCGTCACGCCTGCCCTCCGGGAGTGGTATTCGAGTGGGGACATCGAGGAACTCGAGTACGTCGCGATGACGCACGCGGCCCGTGACTCGCTGCGGATGCTTGCCGCGGATCCAGCGGCACCGCGGCGCCGGGTAGTGCTGGCAGCAGAAGTCACCGGTGAGCACGTGACCGTGAATGCGGACTTCGACGAGCCGGCGCTGGTGTGGGTGGACGGCCCGGTACGGCTCAGGTACATCGTGTCCGGCCACGTGGATGACACCTCGGCCACGGACGAGATCGCTGCCGCAGTGGCTGCGCTGGAAGCTGCCGACGCGGGCGACGACGACGCCAGGTTCGTGGTCGACGGTGCCGAGGGTCACGAACTCCAGTGGTACGCGACTCAGGAACTCGGCGACCTGGTCGGCCATGGCGAGTGAGCAGCGCGCCGTGCTGCGCCGTCTGCCGTCCTAGTCGCTGTGGCCTGCTGGGATACCTGCGGTTGCGGCGGCTGGCTCGCGTACTCGCGGGGTCATGGCACCATGGGTGATGCCGCCGCTGATGTCGGGAAAGCAAGGAGCGCCTTGATGGATGCCGTGACTAATGTCCCGTTTCCGGTGAACGAGCCGATCAAGTGGTATGCCCCAGGCAGCCCGGAACGTGCAGCGCTTGAGCAGAAGATCAAGGAACTAGCCAGCGAGCGCGCCGAGCTCACGATGACGATCGGCGGCCAGCAGCGGCACGGCGGGGGCGAGCCGGTCGATGTCGTACAGCCGCACAGGCACCGGCACGTGCTCGGCCAGTTCCGCAACGCGACCGGCACCGACGTCGCGGCAGCCATCGAGGCGGCGCGCCAGGCTGCGCCGGGCTGGCGGCGGCTGTCGTTCGACGACCGCGCAGCGATCTTCCTCAGGGCGGCTGACCTGCTCTCCGGACCGTGGCGGCAGGTCATCAACGCGGCCACCGTGCTCGGCCAGTCGAAGTCGGCGTTCCAGGCCGAGATTGACGCGGCCTGTGAGCTGATCGACTTCTGGCGGTACAACGTGCACTACGGCCGGCGGCTGCTAGCCGAGCAGCCTGCCAGCGCGCCCGGCGCCTGGAACCGGCTGGAGTACCGGCCGCTTGAGGGGTTCGTGCTGGCGATCACCCCGTTCAACTTCACCTCGATCGCCGCTAACCTGCCGACGGCACCGGCGCTGATGGGCAACGTGGTCATCTGGAAGCCCTCGCCCACTCAGCAGCTTTCCGCGCACTACCTGATGCGGCTGCTGGAAGCGGCCGGGCTGCCACCCGGCGTGATCAATATGGTGACCGGCGACGGCACGGCTGTGTCGGAGGTCGCGCTGCCACACGCAGAACTTGCCGGGATCCACTTCACCGGCTCCACCGGCACGTTCCAGCACCTGTGGCGGACAGTCGGCGAGAACATCGCATCCTACCGCGGCTACCCCCGGCTGGTCGGCGAGACCGGCGGCAAGGACTTCGTCATCGCGCACCCTTCGGCCGATCCAGACGTGCTGGTAACGGCCCTGGTCCGGGGCGCGTTCGAGTATCAGGGCCAGAAGTGCTCGGCGGCCTCGCGCGCCTATGTTGCCCGCAGCGTCTGGGACCGGGTGCGCGACCAGCTCGTCGGCACCACCGAGTCGCTCACCATGGGCGACGTGTCCGCCGACCTCTCGCTGTTCATGGGCGCGGTCATCGACCAGCGTGCGTTCGGCCGCCTTCGTGACGTGCTGGCCAGGGCGAGTGATCGCGCCGCGGTCTCGGTGCTGACCGGCGGTCACACCGACGACTCCGAGGGCTACTTCATGTGGCCGACCATACTGACGTCGACCGACCCGACGGACGAGATCTTCACCCGCGAGTACTTCGGCCCGATCCTCGGTGTGCATGTGTTCGACGACAGCGCTTACGAGGCGGTCGTGAGCCAGGCTGCCGATATCGCGCCGTACGCCCTAACCGGCTCGATCATCGCCACCGACCGGGCAGCGATCGCGCACGCTACCGAGGCGCTGCGGTTCGCGGCCGGCAACTTCTACGTCAACGACAAGCCGACCGGCGCCGTCGTCGGACAGCAGCCCTTCGGCGGCGCGAGGGCGAGCGGTACGAACGACAAGGCGGGGTCGATCTTCAACCTGATCCGGTGGGTCAACGCGCGGGCGATCAAGGAGGCGCTGGTGCCGCCGATCGACCATCGCTATCCGCATATGGGCTAGGCAGGCTCCGCCCGCCCGCCAGCCCGGCGCGGGCGGTTTCAGCAGCCTCGCCGGGCCGGATGATCTTCATGGATGTTGGTTTTCTGTTGCTATAGCAACAGAAAACCAACATCCATCTTGCCGCCCGTGCGCGCCTCGGCGGCGAATCGGCCCTGAATCGGCGACCTGGGTAGAATCTTGGCGCTAATTGGGCTAGTTGTCCTGATCTGACGGGTACGCTCACAGCCAGCACGCTGGCCAGGTTTGCGGCTGGCTGCGAGCATGGGATAACAGCCGCGGTTGCGAACCTGTGCGCCACTGCCCTGCCCGCGCTGGAGGTGCGCCATCGACCGCCTGGTGCTCTGGAACATCGATCTGACCCTGCTCGACGTCGGCCGGGTCGCCCGAGATGCCTACGCCGACGCGTTCCGCCGCGCAACCGGACATCAGCTCGCCGCGTTGCCGCAGCTCGCGGGTCGCAGCGATAGCGAGATCTTCTTCGAGTCGCTGTACCTGAACGATGTGCCGACCGGCCGGGACGAGGCTGCCGATGCCGAGCTGCTGGCCAGGTACTTCTGGGAGCTGGAGACGGCGTTGGCGCTGCGCCAGGACGAGCTGGCGAGGCAGGGCCGCCTGATGCCAGGGGCCCGTGCCGCCGTGACAGCGGCCGCCGCCCTGCCGGGGGTTGTGCAGACGGTCCTGACCGGCACGATCAAGCCGAACGCGGCGGCCAAGCTCCGCGCGTTCGGACTGGACCGGCTTTTCGACCTGGAGATCGGCGGCTACGGCTCGGACGCTTACCCAAGGGGCTCGCTGCTGTTGCTGGTGCGCGGTCAGGCACGGCGGAAGTACGGCACGCGGGCCGGCGCTTCGCCTGCCGGGCTCGCCGCCGGCGACACGGCTGTCTATGTCGCGGACACCGTCCGGGACATAGCGGCCGCGCGACTCGGTGACGCCGCGAGCATCGCGGTGGGCACCGGCCGGGAGACGGTCGCTGAGTTGCGCGACGCCGGCGCCGACCTGGTACTTCCCGACCTCTCCGACACCGCGCAGGTGATCGCGGCCATCGACCGGCTGACCAGCGTGCCGGCCGGCCGCTAGCCACGCGTCGGCCCGCACACTGCCGATCAACCTAGGCCCACCCGGTATTAGCTGGTGTGACCCTTGCCCGGCACGCCGTAGTTCCTGCCCGCCTATGCTGTAGCTGGTGAGCGTGGGGCTGGAAGGATCTTGGTTTGCGAGGTTTGCACCGCGATCAGGACGTTGTGGTATATAACAGTCCAGTCAACGAGGATGGACTCGCAGACTTGTTGGGGGCGTAGGGCGTGACCGACGACCTGACGCTGGCGGCCGGGCGTGACTACGGCGACACGCTGTGGACGCCATCCCCCGAGTCGGCAGCGCGAACCGAGATAGTCCGTTACATCCGCTGGCTCGCTCGCAACGGCGGACCGGCGGTGCCGGACGACGCCAGTTCCGGCATCCCCAGCTACCGTGAGCTCTGGCAGTGGTCGGTCAGCGAGCCTGCCGCGTTCTGGTCATCGATCTGGGACTTCTTCGGGGTGCTTGGCAGCCGGGGCGCCGGGCCGGTGCTGACCGGGCAGATGCCCGGCGCGCAGTGGTTCGCGGGCGGCACGCTGAACTACGCCAGGAACGCGCTGCGGCGTGCCCGCGTCGATCCGGGCCGCACCGCCGTTGTCTACCGCAGCGAAGCGGGCCGCGACGGTCAGCTCAGTTACGGTGAACTCGCCGCCCGGGTGGCGCAGGTGCGAGCCGGCTTGCAGCGGCTCGGCGTCGGACTTGGCGACCGGGTCGCTGCCTACCTGCCGAACTCTCCCGAGGCGCTGACCGCGATGCTGGCCGCGGCCAGCCTCGGCGCGATCTGGACATCGTGCTCGCCAGATTTCGGTGCGCATAGTGTGGTCGACCGATTCGCCCAGGTCGCTCCGAAGGTCCTGGTCGGCGTGACCGGGTACGCCTACGGCGGCAAGCGCTACGACCGGCGAGCGGAGCTCACCGCGATCGCGGCCGAATTGCCTGGCCTGGAAGCCCTCATCGTCGTCGACTATCTGGCCGATGGCGGCGCGGCTGGCCTGGAGGCGGGCGTTCCCGTACTGAACTGGGAGACCTTCGGCCCTGCCGACGCGGACGGGACGCGGCTGGAGTTCGCCGAGGTGCCGTTCGCGCACCCGCTGTGGGTGCTGTACTCCTCGGGCACCACTGGCTTGCCCAAGCCGATCGTGCACAGCCACGGCGGGATCGTGCTCGAGCACCTCAAGGCACTGGCCCTGCACCAGGACCTGACCAGTGCGGATGTGTTCTTCTGGTACACCACGACCGGCTGGATGATGTGGAACTACCTCATCGGCGGCCTGCTCGTCGGCGCCACCATTGTCCTGTACGACGGCAGCGCCGCGCACCCGGACACCGGGGCGCTGTGGCGCCTGGCGGCACAGACCGGCGTGACCTACGCCGGTACCGGCGCGCCGTACCTGCTGGCCTGCATGAAGGCGGGTATTCACCCGGCCGCCGAACATGACCTGTCGGCCCTGAAGGGGGTCGGCTCGACCGGCTCGCCGCTGCCACCGGAAGGTTTCCGCTGGGTGTACGACGAGCTGGGAACGGGCTCGTCCGGGCTGATCCTCGGCTCCTTCTCGGGCGGTACCGACCTGTGCACGGGCTTTGTCGGGCCGGCCCCGATCCTTCCGGTGCGCGCTGGCATCATCTCCGGGCCGTGCCTGGGCGCGCGGGTGCAGTCGTTCGACCCGGCCGGGCGGCCGGTCATCGGCGAGGTCGGGGAACTCGTCCTCACTGCGCCGATGCCGTCGATGCCGATCGGATTCTGGAACGACCCGGCCGGCCAGCGCTACCGGGCCAGCTACTTCGCTGACTATCCGGGCGTCTGGCGGCACGGCGACTGGATCATGATCCAGCCCGACGGCGGCTGCGTGATTTACGGCCGGTCTGACGCCACCTTGAACCGTGGCGGCGTGCGAATGGGCACCAGTGAGTTCTACCGGGTCGTCGAGCGACTGCCCGAAGTCGCTGACAGTCTCGTCATCGATACCGGTCAGCTAGGCCGCGACGGTCGGCTGATCCTCTACGTGGCCCCGGCCGATGGCTACTCCGTGACCGAGGGGCTGACAGCCAAGATCAGGTGGCTGCTGCGCACCGAGCTGTCACCGCGCCACGTTCCCGACGAGATCATCGAGGTCCCCGGCATACCGCGGACGCTGTCCGGCAAGAAGCTCGAGGTGCCGGTCAGGAAGATTCTGCTCGGCACGAAGGTGGCCGAGGCGGCAGACCCGGATGCGCTGGCCAACCCGGAAGTGCTCAGCTTCTTCGCCCCGCCGGGGAGCCCTGCATGACGCTGGCAGGTCCCGATGGCCAAGACGAGCGCAGAGTGACCCAAGCGGGTGCGGGCCGCAGCTTCGGCGAGGAAGGCGGCCTACTGACTTACGGGAGCTACCTGCGGGTGCCGCAGTTGCTGGCTCAGCAGGTCGCCTTGGTCGTCCCGCCGGTCCATGACGAGCTGTTGTTCATCGTCGTGCACCAGGCCTACGAGCTGTGGTTCAAGCAGCTGCTGCACGAGCTCACCGCCGTCCGCGATGCGATGCTGGCGGACGGCGATCCGGCCACCGCGGACCGCGGGCCGGCTGGGCAGCCGGCGGCGATGAGCGCTGGCCTGGCCAGGCCGACCTGGCTGGCTCGCCACCTGCTGCACCGGGTGCACGTGATCCAGCGACTGCTGGTCAGCCAGATCGACGTGCTGGAGACGATGACTCCGCAGGACTTCCTGGACTTCAGGGCGGCGCTAGCCCCGGCCAGCGGGTTCCAGTCGGTGCAGTTCCGGGAGCTGGAGTTCCTCTCCGGCGCCAAGGACCCGGGGTTCGTGGCCCGGTTCAGGTCACTGACGGAGGACGAGCGCGAGCGGCTGACCGCGCGGCTGGCGGAGCCCTCACTCTGGGACGCCTACGTCGACCTGCTGGCGTCCAGGGGCCTCGCCGTCGGTGATGCCCAACACATCCTCGCCGCGCTAGTAAGCGTGGCCAGGGATCGGCCGCGCTACGACGACCTCTGGGAACTGGCCGAGGACCTGCTGACCTATGACGAGCTGGCCGGCCTGTGGCGCGCCAGGCACGTCCAAATGGTCGAACGGCAGATCGGTACGAAGTCCGGGACCGGCGGCTCGACCGGCGCGCCCTACCTGCACCGGCGGGTGCCGCTGCGCTACTACCCGCTGCTCTGGGAATTGCGGGATTCCCTATGACAGCGAGCACTGTGACAGCGAGCACTGTGACAGCGAGCACCGTGATCACGGACGATGTGAAGGCAGAAGAGTAGCGGCAGCGCAGCCGCGGCTAAGGAGTGGGACTCATGCCGGACCATGGAGTCGGGACAACCGACAGCAAGGACGCCCTGCTGGCGAAGGCGGCCGCCGCTGCCGAGCCCATGCCCGGAGTCGGCGATATGGCCAGCTACCTGCGCGCCTATTACCGGCACGTGGGAGTGGAGGACCTGGGCGCGGCCGGTCCTGACCGGATCGCGGCCGTTGCCCTGGCCCAGGCACAGCTCGCCGTCAGCAGGCCGCAGGGCCGCGCGCTGGTCGAGGTTCGGCCCGGCGGCGGCGCCTCGCTTGACCCCAGCTCCTATGTCATCGACATTGTCACTGACGACATGCCGTTCCTGGTGGACTCCATCACGATGGAGCTAGCAAACCGCGACCTGTCGGCGCGGCTGGTGATCCATCCGCAGCTGCGGGTCCGCCGGGACGTCACCGGCGCGCTGCACGAGGTCGCCGGGACCGCTAGCGCCGGCCAGGTGAATGCCGGCCAGCCAAGCCACGACGAGCTGGCGGAGTCCTGGACGCATATCGAGATTCCCGCGCTGGCAGGCGGCGAGGCCGAGGCCGTGGCCGAGGATCTGCGCAGGGTGCTGGGCGATGTGAGGGTCGCGGTCGAGGACTACCCCCGGATGCGCGCGCGGGCCCTCTCGCTGGCAGACGACGTGCTGGCCAGGGAAGCGGCGCCAGCCGGCGGGGCTGATTCGCCCGCCGAGATCGCCGAGCTGCTGCACTGGCTTGCCGACGGGCGGTTCACCTTCCTCGGCTACCGCGAGTACCAGCTGACATCGGGCCCGGACGGGATGTCGCTGTCCGCCGTGCCGGGCACCGGGCTCGGTATCTTGCGGCACGACCGGGTGGGACCTGGCTCGTTCGCGCTGCTGCCCGATGAGCTCAAGGCGCGGGCCCTCGGACCCCAGCGGCTGATCGTCACCAAAGCCAACTCCCGGTCTACCGTCCACCGGCCAAGCTACCTGGACTACGTCGCGGTCAAGAAGCTGTCGGCCGACGGCGCGGTGGTGGGGGAGTACCGGTTCCTCGGCCTGTTCACCCACGCCGCGTTCGCCGAGAGCATCAAGGGCATCCCGGTGCTGCGTCGCAAGCTGGCCGAGGTGCTGGAGCTGTCCGGGATGGCCGCCGACAGCCACGACGGCAAGGACGTCGCCGAGGTGCTCGACTTCTATCCGCGCGAAGAGCTGTTCATGACCCCGGTGGCTGACCTGGCCGCGGTCACGGCCGGCGTGCACGTGCTCCGTGAGCGTCGGCAGACCCGGCTGTTCCTGCGCAAGGACATCTTCGGCCGGTACGTCTCGTGCCTGGTGTACCTGCCGCGAGACCGGTACACCACCGCGGTGCGGCTGCGGGCACAGGAGATCCTGCAGCGAGCCTTCGGCGCCCCGCAGATCGATTACAGCGTCCAGGTAGGCGAGTCGCCAGTGGCCAGGCTGCACCTGGTTGTCCGGGCAGAGCGCGGTCGCCAGCTGCCCGACGCCGATCCGGTCGCGCTGGAGCGCGCGGTCGCCGCCGCCGTCCGGTCCTGGGACGACGACCTTGCCGACGAGGCAGCCGCCGCGCTCGGCCCGCGGCGGGGAAGGGAACTGCTGACCCAGCTCGGCGACGTGATCCCGGCGACCTACAAGACAGACGTGCCGGCTTCGGCCGCCATCACCGACTTCCGGCGGATCCTCGAGCTGCGCGCGACCGGCGGCGACGTCGATTTCGAGCTGTGGGAATCGGAGAACTATATCGGCGGCGTGCCGATCGAGTCCGACGATGAGATGCCGGACACGGTCAAGCCAGTGTGGCGGCTGACCATCTACCGGACTGGCGGCCCCATCACGCTGACCGACGTCCTTCCGCGTTTGCAGCACATGGGCGTCGACGTCGTCGACGAGCACCCGTACGAGTTCCCGGCCGCGGCGTCGTCGGCGATTCTGCCGTTCTGGATCTACGACTTCGGCCTGCGCCGCAGGCCCGTGCTGGACAGCAGCGCCGCCGCCGGACAAGGTGATCTGATCTCTTATCAGCGGGTCAGGGAACAGGTCGAGGGTGCGCTAGCCGCGCTGTGGGACGGCCGGACCGAGGACGACGGCTTCAACGCTCTGGTGCTGGACGCGCAGCTGACCTGGCACCAGGTCGCGGTGCTCCGCGCGTACGCCAAGTACCTGCGGCAGGCCAACGTTACTTTCAGCCAGGACTACATCGAGGATGTGCTGCGCGCCAACTCGCACATCGCCCGGCTGCTGATCACGCTGTTCGAGTCACGGTTCGATCCGGCGAAGGAGCCGGGCGAGGCGGAGCGCAGCGAGGCCATCGCGGAGGAGATCGCTGGCGCTCTTGACGGCGTCGCGAGCCTCGACGAGGACCGGATATTGCGCTCCTACCTCGGCCTGATCACCGCGACACTGCGCACGAATTACTACAGCACCGCCTCGTCTGAGGTTCCCTACCTGGTCGTCAAGCTGGACGCGAGCCGGGTGCCGGACCTGCCGGCGCCACGCCCGCAGTTCGAGATATTCGTCTACTCGCCCCGGTTCGAGGGGGTGCACCTGCGGTTCGCCCGTGTCGCGCGCGGCGGGCTGCGCTGGTCGGACCGGCGGGAGGATTTCCGTACCGAGATCCTCGGCCTGGCCAAGGCACAGGAGGTCAAGAACTCCGTTATCGTGCCGTCAGGGGCCAAGGGCGGGTTCGTCTGCAAGCAGTTGCCTGATCCCGCCGATCGCGAGGCTTACCAGCGAGAGGTACTGGCGTGCTACCGGATGTTCATCGCCGGGCTGCTGGACGTCACCGACAACCTGGAAGCAGGCAAGGTCGTGCCACCCGCGCAGGTGGTGCGCCACGACGATGACGATCCTTACCTGGTGGTGGCTGCCGACAAGGGCACCGCCACGTTCTCCGATACCGCGAACGAGATCGCGATGAGCCGCGGGTTCTGGCTCGGCGACGCATTCGCCTCCGGCGGCTCTGAGGGCTACGACCACAAGAAGATTGGCATCACCGCCCGCGGCGCCTGGGAGTCGGTGAAGTTCCACTTCCGCACCCGTGGCCTCGACGTGGACACCGACGACTTCACTGTGGTGGGCATCGGCGACATGTCCGGCGACGTGTTCGGGAACGGGATGCTGCTGTCCCGGCACATCAAGCTGATCGCGGCTTTCGACCACCGGCATGTGTTCCTGGACCCAAGCCCGGATCCGGAGGCGAGCTTCGCCGAGCGGCGGCGGCTGTTCGCCCTGCCCAGGTCGTCATGGGCTGACTACGACCCGGCACTGATCTCCGCCGGCGGCGGCGTGTGGCCCAGGTCCGCGAAGTCGATCCAGCTATCGCCGCAGGTCCGCGCTGCGCTCGGGATTGGCGGCGATGAGCTTGCGCTGCCGCCGGATGCGCTGATCTCGGCGATACTGAGCGCGCCGGTCGACCTGCTGTGGAACGGCGGGATCGGCACGTACGTCAAAGCGTCGAACCAGTCACATGCTGACGTCGGCGACCGGTCCAACGACGCGGTCCGGGTGGACGCTGCCGTGCTCCGGGCCAAGGTGGTCGGCGAGGGGGGCAACCTTGGCCTGACCCAGGAGGCAAGGATCGAGTACGCGCTGGCTGGCGGCCTGGTATGCACCGACTTCATCGACAACTCGGCCGGCGTCGACACCTCCGACCACGAAGTCAACATCAAGATCTTGCTCGATCGCGAAGTACTGGCTGGCGGCCTCACCCGGCAGGGCCGGGACGAACTGTTGCAGCAGATGACCGACGAGGTCGCTCAGCACGTGCTGGAACACAACTACCAGCAGAATCGCACCCTGGCAGCGGCCTGGGCGCAGTCGGCGCAGATGCTGCACGTGCATGCCCGGTACATCCGCAAGCTGGAGCGGGACGGCAAGATCCGGCGGCGGCTGGACGGGCTGCCGAACGACCGGGAAATCGCGGAGCGCCGGTCGGCCGGGACCGGCCTGGTAATTCCGGAATTCTGCGTGCTGCTGGCGCACACCAAGATCGACGCTACTCAGCAGCTACTCGCATCCTCGCTGCCCGATGATCCCTACCTTCAGCGCGTGCTCGTCGACTACTTCCCCACCCCGCTGCGGCAGAAGTTCTCCGGCGGGATGGGCGAGCACCGGCTGCACCGGGAGATCATCACGACCTCGGTCGTCAATGACATGGTGGATCGTTCCGGCATCACGTTCGTGTTCCGGCTGAACGAGGAGACCGGTGCCTCGGTCCCCGAGATCACCGCGGCCTGGCTGGTCGCCCGTGCGGTCTTCGACATGTCGGGGTTCTGGGCCCAGGTGGAGGGGCTCGACGGGAAGGTCGACACCGGCGTGCAGATCATGGCCGCGCTGGAGGGCCGGAAGCTGACCGAGCGGGCCGCGCGGTGGCTGCTGAACTTCCGCCGGCCGCCGTTCGACATCCAGGCCACGATCGACTTCTTCGCGGCCGGGGTACTGACCGTCGCGGGCGGCCTGCCCAGGCTGCTAGCCGGGCGGGATCTGGCGGGCTTCGGTGAGCGGCGGGAGATCTACGCGGCCCGTGGCGTGCCAGACAGCCTGGCCGACCGGATCGCCGGGATGGTGCCCGCTTACTCGGCTTTCGACATCGTGGACATCGCCCGGGGCACCAGCCGGTCCGTCGAGGAGACCGCCGAAGTCTACTTCGATCTGGCCGACCGCCTTCAGATCGCCAGGCTGCGGGACATGATCACCGCCCTGCCGCGCGATGACCGGTGGAACACCATGGCCCGCGGAGCGCTGCGGGACGACCTGTATACCGCGCACGCGGCGCTGGCCAGAGACGTGCTGAGCGTCACCGGACCGGGCAGCCCGGAGCAGCGGCTGGCCGCCTGGGTGCAGCGCAACGACTCCGCGGTCCGGAGGGCCAACCAGACGCTGACCGAAATCTGGGAGAGCAACGCCTTCACCGTTGCCACCTTGTCGGTCGCCGTCCGTGCGGTGCGCACGCTGGTCACGACGAGCACGCTGCCGACCTGAGCGGGCTGCGGGCCGAAGCTGACTGGCGGCTGAGTCTGGCTGGCGCGTCAGTCAACGGCCGGAGGCGGCTGGTTCCGCGGCTCGCGTAGGCTGCATGCATGCCAACCGACCCCACGAGCGAGATCTCGGAGCTGATGGCGACGCTCGCCAGGGTAGAGGCCGTCCTCGATCCCGCTGCCATGCGCGGCGAGGCTGACAGCCTTCGCGACCGCTCGGCCGACCCAAGCTTGTGGGAGGACCAGGAGAAGGCCCAGGAAGTCACCAGGCGGCTTTCCTACCTCGACGGCGAGCTAGCCCGGCTGGCGGCGCTGCACCGCAGGCTGGATGACACCGCCGTGATGTTCGAGCTCGCCGAGAGCGAGAATGACGAGCCCACCAGGCAGGAGGCGCTGTTGGAGCTCGCCGCGCTGCGCAAGGAGGTGGACCAGCTCGAGATCAGGACGCTGCTGAATGGCGAGTACGACGCCCGCGAGGCTCTGATCAGTATCAACGCCGGAGCCGGGGGGGCAGATGCGGCGGACTGGACTGAGGGACTGCGGCGGATCTACCTGCGCTGGGCCGAGCGCCACGGCTATCCCACTGAGGTTTACGACACCTCGTACGCGGAAGAGGCCGGGATCAAGTCGACCACGTTTGCGATCAAGGCGCCATATGCCTATGGCACCCTGCGTGGCGAGCACGGGACGCACCGGATGGTGCGCATCTCCAAGTACGACAACCAGGGCCGCCGCCAGACCTCGTTTGCCATGGTGGACGTGCTCCCGGTGGTTCAGCAGGTCGATCACATCGACATACCGGAAGACGAGATGCGCATCGACGTGTTCCGGTCGAGCGGTCCCGGCGGCCAGGGCGTGAACACCACCGACTCAGCGGTCCGCATTACCCACCTGCCGACCGGGCTCGTGGTGTCCTGCCAGAACGAGCGCAGCCAGATCCAGAACAAGGCCACCGCGATGGCCGTCCTGCAGTCCAAGCTGCTGGAGCGCAAGCGTGAGGAGCAGGCAGCCAAGCTGAACGAGCTCCGGGGCGACGGCGGCCGTAGCTGGGGCACCCAGATCCGGAACTATGTGCTGCACCCGTACCAGAACATCAAGGATGTGCGGACGGGTTACGAAACCGGCAACACGACCGCCGTGATGGACGGCGAGATCGACGACTTCATCGAAGCCGAGATCCGCTGGCTGCGCACCCAGGGACTGTAGCGCGCAGACTCCAGCGACGCGGCTGCCTGGTGGCCCGGCCAGGGGCCCCGTGGTGCCTAGTGCGACAGATGCATGGTAGCCACCGTAAGCAGGGCAAGCACGAGCAAGACAGCCGCGATCAGCTGCATGCTCGGGCCATGGCTGTGGTGGTGGACGTGCGCGCGGGCTTCACGGCAGGTCGGGCAGCGACCCTCGGCTACCGGCCCAGCACACTGGGCGCAGATCAGGTGCTCGCAGCTCATCCGGCTCCTACCGGGCAAACCGGTCGCCCGGTCACTTCGACGATGTTGGACCTTCCAACCCAGTTTCCCCCCTAGACTGGCCCGAGGCCAAACCGGGCCGGGTTATCTGCCCGGATTGCCACTACCAGTATCTCGTCTACTCGTGCGATGGGCCAGTGATCCACTTCGACAACGTCACCAAGACGTACGCGAATCAAGGCCGGCCGGCTCTGGAGAGCGTGAGCCTGGATGTGGAGAAGGGCGAGTTCGTCTTCCTGGTCGGTCCGTCGGGCTCAGGCAAGTCGACGTTCCTGCGACTGGTCCTGAAGGAAGAGCGGCCGACGTCGGGCCGGATCCACGTCGCGGGCAAGGACCTTGCCCGGCTGACCAACTGGAAAGTGCCGCACCTGCGGCGACGCATCGGCTGCGTGTTCCAGGATTTCAGGTTGCTGCCCAACAAGAACGTGTATCAGAACATCGCCTTCGCGCTGGAGGTCATTGGCAAGCCGCGCCGGTTCATCAGGAAGGTGGTGCCGGAGGTCATCGACCTGGTGGGGCTGGAAGGCAAGCGAGACCGGATGCCGGACGAGCTGTCCGGCGGTGAGCAGCAGCGCGTCGCCATGGCCCGTGCGTTCGTCAACCGGCCGATGATCTTGCTGGCCGATGAGCCAACCGGGAATATCGACCCGGCAACATCCATCGGAATCATGAAGGTGCTGGACCGGATCAACCGGACCGGGACCACCGTGGTGATGGCCACGCACGACGCCGCGATCGTCGATTCCATGCGCAAGCGGGTGATCGAGCTCGAGTACGGCAAGGTCGTGCGCGACCAGTCGCGCGGGGTCTACGGGCAGGCCTACTGACCGCCCGGCACAGTTACAAAGAGGACTAAGCGACGTGCGTGCCCAGTTTGTCTTCCACGAGGTGTGGATTGGCCTTCGCCGGAATCTGACGATGACGGTTGCCCTGATCGTGGTCGTGGCGATCAGCCTCTCCTTGCTGGGCACCGGCTTGCTGTTCGTGAAGCAGGTCGACAACACCAGGTCGTGGTGGCAGAGCAGGGTTCAGCTCTCGGTTTACCTGTGCACCAGTTCCGCGCTCGGCGGCACCTGCGCCAAGAACGGCGCGGTCACTCCGGCCGAACGTACGGCGATCAAGAACGAGCTGCTGCAGACACACGACATCCTCAGCATCCAGTACGTGTCGCAGTCTCAGGCCGTGGCCCAGTTCCGGCAGGAGTTCGCCGACAACCAGACCCTCGTCAAGTACCTCGTCAAGTACTCGGCCAGCCAGATCCCGAGTTCGTTCGAGATCAGGCTGAAGAACACCGAGGCAGATGCCGCCGCGGTCACTTCGGTTATGAACGGTGCTCCAGGGGTGGCGGATGTTGTTGACGACACCACGCTGCTGGATCAGCTCTACAAGTTGCTTGACGGCGCGCGGAACGCGGTTGTCGTGATAGCGATCTTTCTGCTAGTCGCGGCCATCTTGCTGGTGGCCAACACGATCCGGCTGTCGGCATTCAACCGCCGCCGGGAGACGTCGATCATGCGGCTCGTGGGCGCCTCGAACTTCTATGTCCAGTTGCCGTTTCTGGCCGAGGGCATGATCGCCGGACTGATCGGCTGGCTGGTAGCGACCGGCCTGCTGATCGGGGCCAAGGCACTCCTGCTCAGTAGCCTGCAGAGCATCTTCCCGCTTGGGGTGCAGCTCAGTACCGCCGACCTGGTCGAGGTGATCATCGTGGCGATGATCACCGGCCTGCTCATCTGCGGCAGCACGTCGTTCCTCACGCTCAGGCGCTACCTGCGGGTCTGACAGCGGGTAGCTGAGAGATGGGTAGAGGAGACTCGTGGCTGCGGAGCAAGGCAAGAAGCTCATTGCCAGTAACCGGCGGGCCCGCCATGAGTACACCATCGAGGATGTGGTGGAGGCCGGGCTGGTTCTGACCGGTACGGAGGTGAAGTCGTTGCGGGCGGGCCGCGCAACCCTTACCGACGGCTATGGTCTGATAACGGACAGTGAAGCCTGGCTGCATGGCGTCCACATACCTGAGTACACCCAGGGGACCTGGACGAATCACGAGCCGCGGCGCAGCCGTAAGCTGCTCTTGCACCGCAAGGAGATCGACAGGCTAGCTAGCTCGATCAGGGAACGAGGGCTGACACTCGTGCCCCTGTCCTTGTACTTCAAAGACGGGAAAGCCAAGATCGAGCTAGGGCTGGCGCGCGGCAAGCGAACATACGACAAGCGACATGAGCTCGCCAAGCGGGACGCAGCCAGGGAAGTCGAGCGTGAGCTGCGACGGCGGAGATAGTAGCGTGACACCGGATGCCGCACCGCCCCGCAGCCGCAGTGCGCGCGGCGGAGCGCATCGTGCGCCGCGCACCGCGCAAAACCGCAGTTCCCGGCCTGGCAAGCCGAGGGATTCCGGCAGCAAGCCGGTGTCCGGAGACTCGGACAGCCAGTCCGGAGCGGGCGGGCTGATCAGGCGCCGGAAAGCGACGCTCATCCGCGTGACCGCGGCTGCGGTAGTGGCTGCCGTTGTGGGTGTCGGGCTAGCCCGCCCTGGCGTGCCGTCCGCCGAGCCGATTGTCACGCAGTTCCTGCTCGCCTGGGAGTCCCGGCAATACCTGAAGGCAGCGGAACTGACGAATGGTGACCCGAAGGCAGTTGCCGCCCAGCTCGCAGCCGCCTACCAGCGGCTCGACGCTGCTGACGTTGAGCTGATCATGCAGGGCGTCAGCCAGCACGGCGCGACTGCGCGGGCGACCTTCGGCGTCTCCATTGACCTCAGCGGGAGCGGCCTTACGTGGTCTTATGACAACAGCTTCGGCCTGGCCGACGGCAGCCATGGCTGGCGGATCCGATGGAGCCCTGCGGTGATCGTGCCAGGCATGACTAACGGCGAGCAGCTTGCCGTGGTCAGCAACTGGGCGCCGCGCTCTCAGTTGCTCGACTCCGCGGGTCAGCCGCTGGCTGTGTGGTCCACGGTCTACCAGGTCGGCGTCATTCCCGATCACCTGACGAATGCTCAGCGGACCGCCGTGGACCTTGCTGACGTCACGAAGATTCCCGAAGACCAGATCGAGGGCCAGATGGACCAGGGCCTGTCGGCCGCGTTCCTGCCGTTGCTGACGCTGTCTCCGGCTGAGTACGCCAGGCTGCAGACCAAGCTGAATGCGATCCCGGGCCTGCTGATCCGGCGGCGCCGGGAGCGGCTGTTCGACAGCATCGCGCCTGACGTGGTGGGCACGGTCGGCACAGAGACGGCCAGCGTACTGCGTGTCAATGGCGAACAGTACCGGCCCGGTACGACAGTCGGCCTGTCCGGACTCCAGCAGACATTCCAGCAGCAGCTCACTGGCACGCCGGAAACGCAGGTAATTCTCCAGCGATCGGGGCTTCCCGTGGCGGCGCTGAAGACCTGGCCGGGATCACCCGGCAAGCCCGTGCACACCACTCTGGACGCAGGGGTGCAGGTCGCCGCCGACCAGGCGCTGGCCGGCCAGCCCGGCTCCGCGGCGATCGTCGCCGTCCAGGCCGGAACCGGCAAGATCCTCGCAGTGGGCAGCCAGACCGCCGCCGGCATGCCGGGCCTCAGCCCGCTGACGGGCGGGTACCAGCCAGGACAGGCCTTCACCATCGTCTCGACTGCTGCGATCTTGTCGGCAGAGCGGTTGTCACTCAATGATCCCGTGTTCTGCCCTTGGCGCAATTCAGTTGATGGCTGGACTTTCCGTAATAATCCTCCAGTCGCTCTGGGTAGCAACCCTTCGTTCCGCAGCGACTTCGCGCATGCATGTTCGACCGCGTTCGCTGGCGGCCTAGCCCAGTCGCTCACTGCCAGCGAGCTGATCCGGACGAGCCAGGAATTCGGGATCGGCGGCTGGCAGCTGCCCGGCAGCAGGTTCTTTGCCGGGCAGCTCGGTCACCCGGTGAACTCAGGCGTGCTGGCCGAGGACGTGATCGGCGACGGCGGTGTGCGGGTGAGCCCGCTCGGCATGGCGCTGGCGGCCGCGGTGGTCGAATCCGGCCGCTGGCACGCGCCGTCGCTGGTGGCCGGCCTGAGCGATCCGAGTTCGATCGCGCGGATCTCGGCAAGCCCGCAGGTACTAGGCGAACTGCGGTCGCTGATGAAGGATGCCGCCAGTACCGGCTCGAACGCGGTCGCTGATATCGGCGGAAACGTCTACGCTCAGGCCGGCACCGCTCCGTATGGTTCCGGGCGGCTGCAGCTCAACTGGTTCGTCGGCTACCGGCACGGGCTGGCCTTCGCCGTAGTCGAGTTGAGCAGGTCAGCAGATAGCTCAGCTGCGGCGCTGGCTGGCCGCTTCCTTCAGGACATCCAGCCTGGCGGTTGACGAAGCCGCCGCCTGCCGGTCCGGGCCGGTGCCGGAACAGTTGGCCGGTCGGAACGTCCGCTCTCGCGGCCAGGCTGGCGCATTCGGCGGAACGTCCGGACCTGCATCACGTCGGCTCTATGCGGCGGAACCTCCCTGGGAGATCCTGACCAGTTCATTAATACTCTTTTGGTAACTCCGAGCAACCACTGCATAGCCTTGCGGCGTCTTTCCTAGTGACTGGGGTGCCGCTTGGGGGGTTGCGGCCCAGTCGTCGTGATGGGAGAACCGGGCCTCATCTCGGGGGAGGCCCGGCCATTGGGACCGGCCCCGACCCTGCCGGTCAGGCCCCCGTGGATGCATATTTCGGCCACCGCCAGCATCCGCGGGGGCATCTCATCACCTTCCGATGGATGCCCGATGGGTGCTGCGCTCTGCGGTCAGCCCGTCGGGCATTCTTTTCTCATACCGCCTGCTATCCGACAGAACCACCGGATCAAGTCGTTGGACGCGGTCGTTACGGTCGCATAACATAGGTCAGTGCAACTCAACAGGGGGTGACTGGCTTCGACTTCGGTAGTTGATCTAGGGGAAGCGGGTCGAGGACGGCGGACATAACCTCGTTAACACTGTGTCCGCAAACGAATAAGTGCCAACTCAACGCGCACTAGCCTCGCTCTCGCGGCCTAATAACCGCTAGAGCAGCATGAGGCTGTCAGCCCGGGAGTTCCTCCGGCCCGGTGCCTGGCATCAGCAAGGAGGATCTACCGCCCGGTCCGGTCGCGGGACCAGGCGGGACAGCCAACAGCGACTGAGCCCGTCGGCAGCTTGCCTGCGTGACTGCCGGGGCTGAGAAACACACAGCAGGCTGCACCCGGAGAAGCCCTAGTGATGTACTGAAGGACGCGGGTTCGATTCCCGCCACCTCCACCCAGAGCCGCAGGTCAGCGGCCCGCCCAGGTCGCTGGGTGGCCACTTCAAGATCGTTTGTCACCCAGGCCGGGCAGGCAGGGATGACACTTCACGTCCCCGAACGGATTCATGACACATCCGGGTACCAGTTCAGGTAGCGGCAGAACGCCGGAGCCAGGTGCCTGGCGCACCACGGAAACCTGACGCGGCGTCCCGCTGCCGACCTCACGGCATTCCGGCGATCCGGCTGTACATCGGACGGCATGGAGCGCTTGGACCGCATCACAACCGGGCCAGGCAAGATGGGCGGTCAGCCGTGCATCCGCGGACACCGCTTCACCCTGGAGCACCTGCTGAACCTGGTGGGGGCGGGCTGGACGCTGGAGGAGATCCAGGCCGATTTCCCGTTCATCGAGGCCGGTGACATCCAGCAGGCAGCAGCCTACGCGGCATTCTCAGTGCGGGAGTACCACCTGCCGGTGTCCCGCCCGGCATGAGATTCCTGCCGGATGAGAACATCTCCTACCGGCTCTGCCCGCACCTGAAGGCAGCCGGGCACGACGCGGTGCACGTAACCGAGATCGGCCTCACCAGCACTGACGACCAGGTGATCTTGGACCGGGCTCGCAACGCGGACCCGACAATCGTCTCCTGCGATCACGACTTCGTGCAGCTCCTGTTCGCCTCCGGAGACACTCGCCCCTCGGTCATCCTGGTCCGCGAAGTCGACACTTTCACATCGGCCGCACTCGCCGCGCTGCTACTAGCCGCCTTGCCCGGCCAGCTCACCGAACTGCTCCTCGCGGGCGGGATCGCAGCTGTGACACCCGACCGGGTCCGGCCACTCCCGCTCCGCCCTGCCACGAGCGGTGAAGGCCTCTTCGAGCTGATGACCGCACCGCACAGCCCTGATTCCGCAGCCTGAGCGGTTACTCCCACCTTCGGGGCGTGACTCGACGTTCGATGCGAGTAGCGTTTTCTCGGGCGTCACGTGCGAACCGGGAGCAGGTTCATTGCCGTGCTCTCAGGGGTCGGGTTCGAGTATCGGAACCGGCGCACGCTTTGCCCGGAGCCGGCGGCGTCAGATCGGCTGTGGAAGGTGCGCCGGTAGGCGGAAGGCGGTACCCCGACACCCCGGGCGAAGTGCACGCGCATGTTGGCGGGGGTGCCGAAGCCGCAGGCGGTTGCGATCCAGTCGATCGGCCGGTCGGTGGTCTCCAGCAGTTGCTGGGCGCGACGCACCCGCTGGTGCAGTAGCCACTGAAGGGGCGACACGCCCAGGGTCGCGGCGAAGCGCCGTTCCAGGGTGCGGGGGCTCACCCCGGCGTGCTGGGCCATGTCGGCGGTGACGAGGGACCGATGCAGCCCGGCTTCGATCCAGGCCAACAGCTCGCTCAGCCAGTCGTCGGCTAGCGAGGCCGGCAACAGCGGAGCGCGGGCGTACTGGCATTGACCCCCGTCGCGGTGTGGCGGAGTGACCAGTCGCCGGGCGAGCTCGGCGGCCACCGAGGCGCCATGGTCAATCCGTACCACGTGCAAGCATGCGTCCAACGCCGCGGCGGTGCCGGCAGAGGTGATGACTTCGCCGTCGTCGATGTAGAGCACCGATGGGTCGACTGCTACCCGCGGGTAGCGGCGTGCGAGCGCTGCGGCGTGCATCCAGTGCGTAGTCGCCCGCCGGCCGTCGAGCACCCCCGCGGCGGCGAGCACGAAGGCGCCCGAGCAGATCGACAAGAGACGGCTGCCCCGCTCGTGCGCCGCTCGCACGGCGGCGACCAGATCGGCGGGCTGCTCGTCGTGGACGCTGGCGCACCCTGGTACCACCAAGGTGTCGGCCGCAGCCAGCGCCCTGGATCGGTGCGCCCGGCTTTCCGCGTCGAGGTAGAACCCGCCTGCCAACGCAACGCGCCCCTCGCCGAGCGCGACGATCGAGAAGTCGTACCACGGCGAGGCGATGTCGGAGCGGTCGATCCCGAACACCTCGCAGGGCACCGAGGCCTCGAAGATCGGCATGTTGGCCGAGACCGCCATTACGACGCGGTGCACGCCAGAGCGCATGGCGCAAATCTAGCGCATCATGTCGTTCCCGCCACTTGTCCCTCAGGCGCCAGCAGGCGATCCTCGACATCGTGAATCGTTCGTAGCCGCTGTCATCGGATGCTTTGCCAGCCTCGTCAGGCTGGTCGAGGAGCTGGGTCGCTGTCGCACACACCAGCGCGACTGTTCGACACATACCCACGCCGACCGTGTCCTGCTGTCCGACGCGCCACCATCCGACCCGAAACTCCGACAAGAAAGGCACCCTTCATGACGACGCTCTTCGACCCCCGTCAGCCCAACAAGGTCACGGCCGTGCCACCGCTCAGCCCGCAGGAGGGACACGCCTACTTCGCCACCAAGCTCGCCTGCGAGGCCGACCCGGCCGACATCGCGCGGGCCGTCGAGGGCGGCGGGGCCAACTTCACGCTCATTGACTGCAGGCCGACGGACAACTACAACAAGGCCCACCTTCCCGGCGCGATCAGCCTCCCGTGGCCAGAGATCACCGCCGAGACTGCTGCTGACCTACCCGACGGGCTGCTCGTCACCTACTGCTGGGGGCCGTCGTGCAACGCGGCGACCAAGGGTGCGGCGGCCCTCACCGGGGTGGGCCGACAGGTCAAGGAGATGATCGGCGGCATCGAGTACTGGATCCGCGAAGGTCACCCCACCGAGGGCAAACGCCCCATCGTTCCGGGGGAGGAGAAACCGTCGGACTGGGGGCTGATCGCGTGAGTCGAACCGCGCCGTCACCAGACGTCGGCGTCCCAGACATCGCCGATCGCCCGGTCTATCTGGTCACCAGTGCCGACCAGCGGGCCCTGAGCCACGATGACCGGCTCCTCGCCCGAGCCCTTTCGAACGATGCGCACCGCGGCGGTGCCCCGCCCCTGCGCCCGCCGCGCTCGATGATCGCTAGGAGACCCCAGCATGACCGACCATCTGATCGCCCCGATCGAGATCCCAGATGCCACGCTCGAGCCCGCGGCTTACGTCGAGACGCTGACCCGCACCCTCGGCGACCGCGACCCGCTCGAAGTGTACGCCGCCACCCCTGGCGCCGTTGCCGACCTTTGCGAGCCGCTCACCGACAACCAGTGGCATGCGCCGCTGGGGAACGGCGAATGGAACGCGCTGCAGATCGTCGGACATCTCTTCGACGTCGACGTCGTCTACGGTTTCCGGTTCCGCCTCGTGCTCACCGAGGACAACCCGTCCTACCCCGGGTACAACGAAAAGCTCTGGTCCGAACTGCCCCGTCCCGCAGCACCAACGCTGCTGGCCGGCCTGCAAAGCCTGCGGGACGCCAACATCGCCCTGCTGCGCGGCATCGAAGCCGCCGGCTGGGAACGTCGGGGCACCCACGCAGAGCAAGGCACCGAACAGTTTCACTTGATGGTCGCCAAGATCGCCGGACACGACCTCGCCCACCTGAACCAGCTTGTCCGAACCATCCAGGTCGCTAATGATATGTCCTGACCAGATTTGACCAACTTTCCGCGGGGTCGCCGTCGTCAATGAGGGATCACCGATCCGCCCAGATCTACCCGGCGGTCACGGCTGGTGAGATGGGCGTGGTAACGGCCACCGACGATGGATCGACGCCGGTCATGCGGCGCCGAGGTGGAAGCCGTCGAGGACTGCGGGGTCACCGCGGAGCGCCAGGCCCTGCTCGCGGGCTTCGGCCAGGGTGAGGTCGCCGCTGAGGAACCGAAGGATCACCTGGGGCATCCCCTCGAGCGTGAGGTCGGCTTCGTCGGCGGTTCCCGCCCGGGTCGTGACCCCGTCTGCGGTGATCTCGATGACCGACGAGCCCAGCGGCGTGTGTAGCTGCAGGGTCGCCGGGAGGCGGCCGGGGTCGTGCTCGCGCAGGAACGCCGAAGCGGAGAAGGGCACCCAATGTGACCGGATCGCGTCGTCGGGTGGTGCGTCGGCGATGAGCGGCGTGCCCCAGCGGGCGAGCGCCACCACGACGGCTTCAGCGGCCCGCCCCCGTTCGGTCAGGTGGAACAGGGTGGTGGCCACCGGCGGCGGTGCCGCCTCGCGCCAGACGAGCCCTGACATCTCGAGGCTCCGGAGCCGGTCCGACAGAAGGTTGGAGGCGATGCCGGGCAAGCCGTTGGCGAGGTCGGTGTAACGGCACGGTCCCTGGATGAGCAGCTCCCGGAGGATGAGGAGCGTCCAGCGGTCGCCGAGCACGTCGAGCGCCTTGGCCACCGAGCAGAGCTGTCCGTACGACTTCATCTATCCAGGATAGCGCGGCCTAACTTGATAATCAACAGCTAGGACTTGACATTCTCAAGCTAACACATTATTACTGCAACCATGCGATCAAAGCCCATGGTCCTCGCCGCCCTGCTTGCCGCCGCCTTCCTGGTCAGCCTCGAGACGACTTTGGTCAACGTGGCGCTCCCGGTGCTGGTCCGGGAGCTCCACGCCTCGACCAGCCAGCTCCAATGGGTTGTCGACGCATACAACCTGGTCTTCGCCGCGATGCTGCTCACCGCCGGGAGCTTGTCCGACCGGTTCGGGCGCAAGGGGATGCTGCTGGTCGGCCTCGCCGTCTTCGGGACTGCCAGCGTCGTCGGCGGCCTGGCGACCAGTCCGGGGGCGCTTACCGCTGCCCGGATTGTGATGGGCCTGGGCGCGGCCATGACGTTCCCGGCCACGCTGTCGGTGCTCTCCAACGTGTTTACCGGCCGGAACGAGCGGGCGCTGGCCATCGGTCTGTGGGGAGCAGCGACCGGCGTGGCGATCGCTATCGGTCCCATCGCCGGTGGCCTCCTGCTCGAGCACTACTCGTGGGGGAGCATCTTCTTCGCCATGGGACCGGTGGCTGCTCTCGGCATGGGCCTGGTCGCCCTCAGCGTGCCGACCTCGCGTGATTCCGAATCCTGGGCGGTCGACGTCCCGGGCTTGTTGTTGTCCACGGGGTTCATGGCGCTCCTGGTGTACACGATCATCGAGGCCCCGACCTACGGCTGGGGAGCCGGACGCACCATCGCCGGGCTCGCGGGCGGTCTGGTGCTCCTCGGCTGCTTCGTGCTGGCCGAGTCCCGCACCGAGCACCCGATGCTCGATGTGCGGATCTTCTCCAACCTGCGGTTCAGCGCGGCGAGCGGTTCGGTGACCATCGTGTTGTTCACCCTGTTCGGGTTCATCTTCCTCATCATCCAGTACATGCAGATCATCCGCGGCTGGAGCCCGCTCTCCGCGGGGGTCCACATGCTCCCCGTGGCCATGGCCGTGGCGGTTGGCTCCGTGGCCGGCATGCCGCTGGCGGTCAAGGTCGGGACCAAGGTGATCGTTGCCACGGGCCTTGCGTCCATGACCGCCTTCTACATCTGGACGGCGCTCACCCTGACGCCCACCACCTCCTACGGTCTCATCGCCGCGCAGATGGTCGTGCTCGGACTTGGGATGGGACTCGCGCAGTCCCCGGCCACGGACTCCATCATGGGCGCGGTGTCGCTCGGCAAGTCCGGGGTCGGCTCCGCTGTCAACGACTCGACCCGGCTGGTCGGAGGCACCCTCGGGGTCGCTGTCATCGGGAGCGTCTACGCATCGGTCTACGGCTCACGCCTTGCCGGTCACCTGCCGCCGTTGCTGTCGGCCCGGTACGCGGCCACCGCCCACCAGTCGGTAGGGGCGGCCCTGGCGATCGCGGGCAGGGCCAGCTCGCTCGGGCACCCGGCGCTGGGCGCGGCGCTGCACCAGGCGGCCACGAACGCGTTCATCAACGGGCTCAACGCTGGCTGCTACGTGGCCGGCGGCGTGGCCGCCATCGGCGTGGTGCTCGCCGTGGTCTTCCTGCCGGCGCAGCCGCCGACAGCCGTATTCGACGATGTGGCCACCGGCACTGGCGAGCTTGGCGTCGCCGGGCTGGCCCGGCTCGCCTGACCCCGCCCGACGGAGCGCGAACGACCGCCACGTCTGGCGACCATCCGGACCCCTGATCACCAAGGAGCGGCATGACCTACGCCGAGCGGGACCTGATCGCCACCATCGACCGCCTCGTACCGCAGGGCGCGAGCGAAAGATCCACCCTCGAAGCGCTGCAGTACCTCGACCACTACCACGCCGGAGGTTCACAGGCCGTCGAGCGCCTGCTCGACACCATGGTCCTGTCGCCGTCGGACACCGTCCTCGATGTCGGGTCAGGTCTCGGAGGTCCGGCCCGCCAGGTCGCCGCTGCCTCCGGTTGCCAGGTGACGGGTGTGGACATCACCGAGGCCTACGTGCAGGCCGCCACCGAGCTGACCGATCGTTGCGGGCTGTCGGACCGCGTCCGGTTCGTCCACGGCGATATCGCCGACCTCATGCCTGACCAGTCGTTCGACGCCGGGTTCACCATGCACGTCCAGATGAACATCGAGGCGAAGCGGGAGTGGTACGCCGAGATCGCACGGCGGCTCGCCCCTGGAGCCCGCTTCGCCGTGTGGGAGGTCTGCCGCACCTCCGGCACGGAGCTGTCCTGGCCGATGCCATGGTCGATGGACGGAAGCGACAGCCACCTGGCCACCTCCGACGCCCTGCGCGACGCCATCCTCGGCGCGGGCTTCGAGCCCGTCGAATGGGTCGACGAGACGGCTTGGGCCATCTCATGGTTCGACACCGCCTTCACCGGCCACCCGCGTCCCGGACCCAACCTGGCGATGCTCATCGAGGACGGGTTCACCCGCATGCTCAACTTCGCGGGAGCGCTTGCCGACGGCGCCCTCGGAGTAAGGCGCGGCGCATTCGGCCGATCCGCCGGCTGATGCACTCCTGGCACATCGAAAGTCTCGCCGACCCGCAGCACCGGGCGGTGACCCTGGCAATGGCCGAGCAGGGCGAGCAGGACGAGCGGGACGAGCGGGACGGCGTCGAGGGAGGCGTTGTCTCCGCTGATGTAGAGCTAGTCACGGCTAGACACGTCTCCGGTAGTCGACCTAAGATTGACTGTATGGTCAGTCAGCTTGAAGACGCCCCGGGGCCGCCCGCTGCAGTCGATCCGGCCGATCCTAACGACTCGGTTGTCCCGGTTGCCCCGGTTGCCCCGGTTGCCCCGATCGACCCCGGTGGCCTGGCCGAGTCGCTGCGCCCGTTCGGCGAGAGCCGCATGCTGTCAAGAGCCGCCTACGTCGATCCGGCGGTATTCGCCTGGGAGCAGAAGCATTTCTTCGACGGCGGCTGGACCTGCGCCGGGTTTGCGGCCGAGCTTGCTAACCCCGGTGACCAGCAAGCGGTACCTGTCGGCCAGGGCAGCGTGCTGCTGAGCCGCGACAATGGCGGCGTCCTGCACGCGTTTGCCAACACCTGCCGCCACCGGGGCCATGAGTTGCTGCCGTGCGGCGCGTCAGCGCAGCGTCCGTCGATCGTCTGCCCGTATCACTCCTGGGCCTTCGAGCTCGACGGCGGACTGAAGACTGCGAAGGGCTTCAAGGGCGCGCCCGGTTTCGACGAGTCGAAGTGGGGCCTGGTGGAACTGCCCGTCACGCAGTGGCACGGGCTGATCTTCGTGGACGGCTCGGGCGAGGCGAACCCCATGGATCTCGCGCTGGCCGAGCTGGATGAGCTGGTCGCGCCCTACGAACCGGAACGGCTCGTGATAGCCGGCCGACACTCCTACGACGCGGCCGCGAACTGGAAGATCCTCACCGAGAACTACCACGAGTGCTACCACTGCCCGATGATCCATCCGGAGCTGTGCAAGGTCTCCCCGCCCAGTAGCGGGTCGAACTACCGGCCGAGCGGGCCGTGGGTCGGCGGATGGATGGACCTGCGGGCGGGCATGGACACGATGTCGCTGGACGGCACCAGTCTCGGGCTGCCGTTGCGCGGGCTGGACGAGACTGGCCTGCGCACCGTCATCTACGTGAACATCTTCCCGAACGTGCTGCTCAGCCTGCACCCCGACTACGTCATGACGCACCGGCTCACTCCGCTGGCCGCCGACCGGACGCTGATCGAGTGCACCTGGGCATTTGCGCCGGAAGCGCTGAGCAAGCCCGGTTTCGATCCCGGCTACGCAGTCGAGTTCTGGGATCTCACCAACCGGCAGGACTGGGGTGCCTGCGAGTCCGTCCAGCGCGGCCTGGGTTCCGAGCACGCCGTGCCCGGCCCGCTCTCGCCGGACGAGGACGCGGTCTACCAGTTCGTCACCCAGGTCGCTCGCGGCTACGCCGGGCAGCCGCCCTGGCGCCAGCCCGTTAAGCGCGCAGCCGTGCCAAGCTGACGGCCTCGACGGTCAACTAATGCCGGGAACGCGGCTGGTCCGGCCGGTCTGAGCCGGCCGGATGCGCCCGTTCCCGCCGGTCAACGGCCTGGTATCGTGCGCGGCAACGCGACGACAAGCGCCAGGGCGACGATCACGAACGCGAGATTGGCGAGCAGCGCGAGCTGAGCGCTGTGGGTGAACGCGCTCGCGACCGCGTGCGGGCCCTGGGTGAACTTCAGGCTGCCGAACAGCACCGTGCCGACGACCGCGATGCCGATCGCGGTACCGAGGCGCTGCGAGGTGCCGAGGACTCCGGCCGCCGTGCCCGCTTCCCGCCGCGGCACCGTGGCCAGCACGAAGTCCTGATTGGGCGCGATCGTCATGCCCGAGCCGAGACCGGCCATCAGCAGCGGGCCGACGAGCTCGAAGCCGTTCACCGCGGGTTCAGAAGCACCGCTTTCCGTGCACATCCAGGGTGTCCTGGCGTACCGCCGGCGCACACCGGTCTCGGTGACCTTCCCGCGCAGCCCGCACTGCGGGCAGCGATGCCGGGCCTGCCCGTCGGGCTCAACCACGACGATCAGCACCTTCTCCGGCGGGCGATCCCTGCGCGGCCACTGCTCGATATAGGTGCGGACTACCACCGCATGCCCGGTGTCGAGAATGTCATCCCAGACCGACCCATCAGGCCCAGGCCGCATTCCTTTCCCCCGGTCGCCAGCATCGCCCTTGCGCCGGGAAACGCTACCCCGGGCACACGGCCGGCCGCGTCCGGTTCACACCGGCACGCCACTCAAGCGATCAACTGCCCGGAACCTGAAAGCTGGGGAGCGCCCGCTTATAGGTGAACGCGTGCTCACGTTACGGCTTACGCATGCCTGCCAGCCACTGAGCGGTGATCCGGAGCGGACGCGGCCGGGTTTTGAAAATTCAAACGGCGATTGGAGCGCTCGCGGTGATATGCGGTAAGCCCATGCGGGCCGGAAAGTGCGGTCGATCCGAAGGGCACGCGGGGCAGCACTTGTCGGCCGAGGCTCTAGAGCGCAAGCGTGAGCGCGGCCGCGAGTACAAGCGCGAGCGCCGCAAAGACCCTGAGTTTCGCGCGCGTAAGCGCGAGTACGACCGCGAGCGCTGGGCCAACGACCCTGAGTTCCGCGCGCGCAGGCGAACGCAAGCGTTCATCTGGGGAACCTTGAACGGAGGTTATGCCCGGTACGACCTGCTCAACCGTCCCGCCCGCTAGGCAGGACCTCGATACCGCCTCTGACCTGTGAAAACGACGAACAGCCAGGTAGCCGTCGTCGTGCCAGTCGACCCGAAGATCTGACTGCCCGATGGCCGAGCGGTTCCGCCGTCGAGCGCATAGGTCTCTACGAACAGAAGCCAAACGTGGTCGTAATCACACCCGCGTAACTTAGGCGTTACCATGATTGGTAAGCCGCAGAAGACCTCGGTCCAAGCGGAAGCCCGGATCCGAGGTCTCGGCGTGTCATTGGCTGTGACTTAGCTGACCATACCTCGAAGGCGATCTTGGTCGCAAGGGTCCATTTCGGACGATCTGGGACTTCTGCTTGGCCTGGGCCAGTAGCGGGACAACCAGTCACCGAGGAGTGACCTATGGAGAACTCTCTGCCCCCAGGAGAGACCGAGTTCGATCGGCTGCTCGGCGTTATGTCGGCGATCGCCGAGGCAGTCAACAAGTTCAACGATCCCGAGACCGGGCGCACCGCGTACCACGATCTCATGTCTGCTCGCGGCACGGAAAGGAAGCCCAAGCCGAGTGCGCCGGCCGACCTCCGGGTCGTGCAGGCACCGGCGGACGAGACTGGTGACGACGACACCCCAGCCGCTCAGGAGCCCCCAGGAGACCAGGCACAGGCCGTCGCTCCTCGCACGCGCCGGGCAAGGAAGGCGGTCGGCAAGAGGTCCTGGCAGCGCGTTGACGTCAACTTTCGGCCGACCGGCAAGCAGGCGCTCGGCGAGTTCGTGGCGGAGAGGAAACTGGCGAACCTCTACGCCAAGAACACGGCGTTCGTGTTCTACCTGCAGCACATCCTCGGCTACACGGCCATCGGCGTGGGCCACGTAGTAGCGGCTTACGATGCTCTCGGCTGGAAGCCGTCGCGAGACCCAGAGAACTCAATCGCCAAGACGGCGAGCGCGACGGGGTGGCTTGACACGCATGACATGAAGGCCATCCACACGACGCACAACGGCGAGCACGAGGTCAAGTACGAAATGCTCTCCAAGAAGGCAAGCACGGCGTGACGCTGAATGCGCAGCAGGCCCTGGGACTTCTGCCTCAGGGCCTGCGGTCCGAGTTGCTGGCTGAGTTCGCCAAGATCACTCGCAACTACCGCGAGTACAGCTGGGAAGCTGCCGAGCTTGACGGCGGTCGGCTCTGCGAGATCGTGTACACGGTCCTGGACGCACACACCTCCGGCAGTCCGTACCCAGCAACGGCATCTAAACCAAGCAACTTCAAGCGGTCGTGCGAGACGCTCGAGGCGAGGACCGGGCCGGAGTCGGCCAGGCTGACGATCCCGAGGATTCTAGTTGCGCTGTACGACGTCAGGAACCGGCGCGGAGTCGGGCATGTCGGCGGGGACGTCAGCGCGAACCACATGGACGCCGAGCTAGTGCTCGCGATGTCGAAGTGGATCGTCGCCGAGTTGGTCAGGCTGTTCCACAACACCGACGTCAAGACCGCTACGGACGTGGTCGACGCACTGGTGGACCGGATGCTGCCGGTCATCTGGGAAGTCGACGGTGTGAAGCGGGTCCTGGCCACCTCGCTCTCGCTCACGGACCAGACGCTGATACTCCTATACTCCGAGCCCGGCGCCATCAGCGACAAGGACCTGGCTGAATATCTAGAGCAAGATCGGCTGGCCAACTATCGGCGGATTCTCGACCGGCTGCACAAGGCCAGGGCGGTGGAGTGGAACAGGACGACTGGCATGGTCACGCTAAGCCCGCGCGGTCGTGAGGACGTAGAGGGTCGGCTACTCAAGTAGTTCGCGGGGGGCCGATCCGGCAACTTAACGCTCCAACCGGTCAATTGCTTTCTCGATCCCGTCCAAGTAGGGGCGCATGTGGGCGGCGATGCCGATGGCGAGGTCTTCCCCGTCGGTGAGGTTGACGTCGATCCTTTTGTCTAGCTGTTCGGCAATGATGAGCAGGGCGTACACCTGAGCTGCGGCGTAATTCTGTTCGGCTAGGGAGTGGCCGACGTGTTCGATCAGTGCTTGGTAGCGGGCGAACGTCGGCGTGTAATCCTGCTCTGGGATGCCCAGGTGCTTGTCAAGCGCATTGCGTATCTTGGCCACCTTCTGACGTTAAGGGTTACCCCAGCCATCGAGACGGAGGCGCGCTGCCGCAGCCTTGTGTTCGGCAACCTGTCTCGTGCTACCCGAATCGGGCCATTAAGGCCCGCCTGGAAGCGGGCATCTCTGGCTTAGGTGTGAGCCAGGATGTCGCTCCATCTGGTATCGACCGACCCGCACCGCCACGCCTGTCTAGCTGGTGTCTATGCCATGCCCCCCCGTCGCAGGCTAGCGAAACGGAAAAATTGGGGGCGGCAGCACGCTCAGCGCCGCCAGCAGAAGATCGAGGGCGCGGGGTGACTCACGCGCCTCTTTAACGTCGATGTCTACGAGGGGATTTCGGTACGTAATTGTGGCAGGTCCATCTGTAAGCGCAACGACGGTGAGCACGTGCCCGCGACGTATGAGGCACGGCGACAGCTCTATCCAGCCAGGGTGACCGGCCGTGAGGGCGCCGAACCGTGTAGTCGTGTCGAGTGTGGCCTTAATTTCGACCCCGAGGTCGAACCTCAGGGACCGGCCATCATCGAAGTCTGTGCTGCGGATGTCTCGTCGGCCGACGCTCCAGACGTCCAGTGTCACAACCCACGGGTTCGTTACCGGCATCCCTTGGTACGCCACGGTTACCGACCCCGGCTCGACGGAACCCAGTGACTGAGTGGCCAGGAGTGGCGTCCCCGACATTTTGTACTCAATGGCCTTCTTCGGGTTGGCTATGCGCAACGCAACCCAGACTGAAATGACACCCACCACGATGACCGCGACCACCCCGGAGGCGGGGCCCCAGAATGTGCTTGATGTGTACCACTGGCCGGAAGCTATTACCACGTACGCATCTAACCGCTTCTCAGCGCTCGTATAGCTGATTTCCGAGTGTCGACACGGCTTGCGGGCTAGGCCTCCGGAGCTACGTCATGGCGACCTAAGCGGTTGGCTGGTCTGTAAACCTGATTTAGTGCTATCGAGCAGGGCCATGAAAGCGCCGGCGAGCACGATCGACACTGCGCGCCAGCCGTGGCCGGGTGCGGCCTGCGCAAGCTGGCGGTGGTCGGCGGCAGGCGCGGGCTGCCCTGGCGAGGCGGGGGCCGGGGTGGTCATCGCGAAGTTCCCTTCGGGCCGGGGTCCGTCAGGTGCTGTGGTCCGTCAGGTGCTGTGGTCCGCCGATGCCGTCAGCGAAGTCGGCGACGACCTTCGGGAGCCGGGCGGCCAGTTCGGCATGCCAGCTGAGCTCAGCTTCGGTCCGCGTGATCAGGTGCTGAATCACCAGCCGCTCGGCCTCGTTCACGTACGGCTCGGCGGTCTGTGCCGCATGGCGCTGAGCGGCGAGCTGGACGCGCAGCGCGCCGATGCGGTTCTCGA
>JAJYUU010000200.1 GCA_021792405.1 Actinomycetes bacterium | reverse complement strand
TCGAGCACGACGCGGTCGCCCGTGACAGGCGCTTCGACTAAGCGGTCGACCATGGCCCGCCGCCAGCGGCCGTTCTGGCCGAAGGACAAGATCTCGGCGAGCCTGTCGTAGCGAGCCGGCAGCGGGGCGAACAGTTGCTGGGCGAAGCTGTTCCTGGTGTCAAGCACGGGAACCGGCACGGCGTCTCCTCGATGGCTTGCGATCACGGTACGCCAGGAGCGCGCCGCGCGCGCAAGACCCAGCCCGGCGGGTCTTGAGCGGGCCGCGGCCGCGTTTCATGGGATCGTGCTCGCCAGGGCCATCCTGACCGTCGCCATGGCGATATTCCCCAGAAACTGTGGACGAGCCTGTGCATGGACCAGTGGAAATCGTCCGTGCACGGCGGATAAACGACGGTTGTCCTGTGGATGGCTAAAGAATCTTGAAGTTCTTGCCCGAATACCTTGTGCCGCGGACTCGGTTAGCAGTAGAAATCTCTCACCACTGAAGACGGGATCCGCCTCCAGGAAGCCTAGGGAACCTGGGGGGACGCGGTAAGGACCGGGACGCCGGGCCTGACGGCGGGAAACCGCGACAGGTGGCGCCACGGCGCACACGGCATCTGAGTAATCGGCTTGCCAGCAGTGCCGAGGCAACCGCCACGCAGCACGTCGCGGCCGAGCAATCGGCGAAGCGCGGGCGGCGGGGCAGCGCGAGGCCCCTCCATCTCATACATGGAGGGGCCTCGTCGGCGTTTCAACGTAATGCCTCGGCGCAGTAATTCCCTGGGCGCTGCCCGGAAAACCTGACTAGCCGGCAATGCCCGTTTCCTGCTAGTAAAAGTCGGCATTTCCCGCGGCCCGCAGCGGCGCGCCGGTCCGGGCTGGCGCAGGTTGAGGCTGACGCGCGTGTTCGGCGCGCCATCCTTCGACTACGGTGAGACAGTTACTGGTGACGTTCCGTACAGGCTCGGGGGAGTGGCGGGGTACGGGGGAGCGCGTGAGCATCATCAGCATCAGTCACGCTGTGATCGATGGCTACGAGCAGGTTCCGGTGGCCGGCCCGGTGGCGCGTGGCCGGCCGGGGACAGCAATGTTCCGGCGCCGGTCGCTGCAGCCGAGCCGCCGGGCTGTGCTGCACGTTCGGGCAGCCGGCGATCCGGCAGTGCCGTCCGGGCTGGGGGACTGGTTCACCGAGCGGGCATTCCACTATTACCTCTATGACCTCGCCGGGCTGCGCTTGCCCGGCAGTCGCTTGCCCGGCAGGCGCTTGCCCGGCAGGCGCTTGCCCGGCAGGCGTGTGCTCGCTGGCCGCGCGGGCGGGAGGCCGTTGCGCGCGGCGTTCGCCGGCCTCGACGAGGCGTGCCGGCACCTGAGGGAAGCGGACGGAGTCGGGCACCTGATCGTGAGCGCGCACGGGCGGGCAGCGCTTGCCGCGGCGCTGTGGAGTGACGCGCGCACTGGCGTTCTGCCTGGTGGCGCGGCCGACGCCCTGATCCTCTTCGAGCCCGCCCTGCCGTCGCGCCCCGTGATCGACCTGAGCATCGCTTGCCCGGTGCTGGTGCTGACCAGCTCCGGGCAGCCGCGACGCAGGCCGCCATCCGCGATCGCGCGGCTTGGCAGCCATGTGACCTGGCTGCAACTGCCCGAACTCGGTGAGCAGGCAGTATCGGACGAGCTGGGCCGTTGGCTGGGCGCCTACATGTACGGACGGGGACGGGACCAGTTGCTGTAGGGCCGTGTGGCAGCGTCCTAGTGCTCAGCGCCTGGCATTTTCAGCGCCATGCGCTGAGAATGCCAGGCGCTGACTTGCCAGCGGGGTTCGGTCTCAGCTGACCACGCTGACCTGGACGGCGGGATAGCCGGTTGCCCCGTTGGGCTCGGGTGGCTCCTGCAGCGCGGTCTGGGTGTAGCCGGTCTTGTCGGTAGCGCGCGCCTCGATCAGGTAGGTGCCGGGCCTGACGGCGGCGTCCCACTCGTAGACCCATTGCCGCCAGCAGTCGATGCCTGGCACGGCTGCGAGCGTGGCCTGGTGCCAGGTCCCGCCGCCTACTCGCACCTCGACTGCTTCGATGCCCTTGTGCTGAGCCCAGGCGACCCCGGCGATGGCGACCCGCTGACCGGCCTTGATCGGGCGCAGGCCGGTGGGCACGTCGATGCGCGACTCGGTCTTGACCGGTGCCCGAGGAGACCAGCCGCGCTGGGCCCAGTACGCCACGTTCGCCGCGTACGTGGTGACCTCGATGTCCACGATCCACTTGCAGGCCGACACGTACCCGTACAAGCCGGGGATTACCATCCGGACCGGGAAGCCGTGCTCGACCGGCAGGGCAGCGCCGTTCATCGCCACCGCTAGCATGGCGTCGCGGCCGTCCATCGCGGTGACGACCGGCGTTCCGGAGGTAAAGCCGTCGGAGGAGGTGCAGAACAACTGGTCAGCGCCGGCCTTGAGGCCGGCCTCCGCCAGCAGGCTGCGCAAGCTCGCGCCGAGCCATTTGGCATTCCCGACGTACGGACCGCTTACCGGGTCGGACACGCAGCACAGGGTGACGTAGTCCTCCAGCAGCGGGCGTTTGATCAGGTCGGCAAAGGACAATACGAGTTCCTTGCGCACCATGCCGTGGATCCGCAGCTGCCAGTTGGCTGGCGCGATCTCCGGCAGCACGAGCGCCGTGTCCACCCGGTAGAAGCTGCTGTTGGGCGTGATGAAGCTGCTCAGTCCGGGGATGTTGAGGTTCGTGCCGGGCGGCAGCGGCGGAGCGGGCTGAGCTGGCGCCGGGAGCTTGAGCGCCCGCTGGATGGCGCTCACGTTCCTCGCCTCGGTCAGCCAGGAGCCGCCGGCGTAGGCGACCAGGGACACCGCGGCCGTGGCCGCACTGCCGAACAGGAACCTGCGGCGGTCCGGCCCCAGGTCGCGCGCGCTCGCCTGGGACGGCTCGATCGGCCGCCAGATCGGGCCAGGCAACGGCACGTTCGCGTGGCCGGGTGCAGCGGTGCCGGGCTGGCCTGTAGCGGGCTGGGCTGCTTCGGGCTGGCCAGTGCCGGGGCCGCCGGGCTCTGCCGTGCTGGGCTCTGCCGTGCCGGGCTCTGCCGTGCCGGGCTCTGCCGTGCCGGGCTCTGCCGTGCCGGGCTCTGCCGCGCCGGGCTGGTGCTGCCGGACGCCGGAGCCGTGGCCGGCTGCAAGCCGCGCAGCCCGGCCGGCGAAGTAGGTGAGCGCGAACGCGGCGACTGCGGCGCCGATCAGGGACGGCAGGGCATCGGCCCCGGTTGCCGTGGGCTGGCTGAGTGCCGCGTACACGCCAATCGCGGCGAACACCGCCAGCCCGGCCATGCCCTGCCAGAGCTTGCGGACCGCGAGAACGCCGATGACGGCGGCGAAGATGATCAGGACCCCGCGAATTCCCCAGACCAGCACCGTCTTGTCGCTGGAGCCGAACTCCCTGATCGCGAAGTTCTTGACTGCGGGCGGAGTGTGGTTGATCGACAGGTCGCCGACGGCCGTCACCGGCGCCCCGATCGGGGAGCTGAGGATTGCCGCGACGAGTTGAGCCACGCCGAGCGCCACGAGCGCGGTGACGACGCCGGCAATTGCGCCGCCGAGCGCGGCCCGGCCATTGCTGGCGCGCTCGGCCGGCCCGCCCTGCGGGCGCGGATGAGGTAGTTGCTGCCTGAAAGCCACGTTGGTATTCGTTCCAGCCTCCCGAGCGGATTGCCCGCTGCCAGTGCTCAGTTTGCCGTATGGCGGTGCTTGCCGCTCGGCGGTGCTTGCCGCTCGGCGGTGCTGCCCTGTGCCCGGTTATACCGGCGGCGGCAAACCGCGGGCCTTCCAGCGCCGAATATAGGAGTGTGGAGATGGCAGGAGGCGGCTACGGTGACAGCGCGCCGCAGCGCGAGCCGGTCAGCCGCAGCGGGCGGGACAGCCTGGAGCTCACCCTGGCGGCGGTCGCAAAGGGAGACCACGCCGCCTTCCGGGCGGTATATGACCAGGCTGCGCCGGCAGTTCTGGGCATCGTCCGCCGCGTGGTGCGTGATCCTGCGCAATCCGAGGAAGTCATGCAGGAGGTGCTGCTCGAGATCTGGCGGACCGCCGCCAGGTTCGACCCGGCGGTCGGCTCGGCAACGGCGTGGATCATGACGCTGGCGCACCGGCGGGCAGTGGACCGGGTCAGATCGGAGCAGCGAGCGGCCGAGCGGGAGCTGCGCGCCGCTACGCCTTCGGTGGATTACGACGAGGTGAGCGATGCTGTCGAAACCAGCCTGGAGCATGAGCGGGTGCGACGCTGCCTGGCGGGGCTGACTGACCTCCAGCGAGAAGCGGTGACGCTGGCCTACTACGGAGGATATAGCTACCGGGAGGTCGCGCAGCTGCTAGAGGTGGCGGTCGGGACGGTCAAGACGCGCATGCGCGATGGCCTGATCCGGCTGCGGGACTGCCTGGGGGTGGACTGATGCGGGCTCGCGGCGCTGACTTGCATGCCCTCGTCGGGGCTTATGTCATGGACGCAGTACCGGAAGCCGAGCTGGCTCGATTCGAACGGCACCTGCTCACCTGCGAGCAGTGCCGCCAGGACGTGCGAGGCCTGCGCGAAGCCGCCGCCCGCCTGGGCGCGGCCACGGCTGTGCCGCCGCGGCCGGAATTGCGCGAGCAGACGATGCAGGCCGTGGTCCGGGTGCGGCAGCAGTCACCGCTGATGCCGGGCGAGAGCCGTCAGCGTCGGGCCGGCCGACGGCGGCAGGCGCCGCGAAGGCCGTCGCGGACTGCCGGAGCCGGCCCCCGCCGATGGCTGGCCACAGTCGCGCTGGCCGCCGTCGTGGCACTCGCGGCCACCGCTACCGTCTTCGGGCTGCACCTCAGCTCGATGCAGGGCAGGCTGACCGCTGCTGAGCAACGCGACACCGCGATCGCCAAGATCCTCGGTGCGCGTGATGCCACCACACTCACAGCCAAGGTCAGCACCGGCGGCACGGCGACGGTCGTGATGTCGCACCGGGCCAGGGAGCTGGTGTTCGTTGCCAGCGGGCTGCCCAGGCTGCCTGCGGCGCAAGCGTATGAGCTGTGGCTGATGGGGCCGGCCGGGGACATTCCGGCCGGGATGCTGCCGCCAGCCAGGCGCGGCATGTCGGGCCCGATGGTGGTGTACCGGCTCGGGCCGGGGGAGCAGCTGGCGATGACCGTTGAACCAGCCGCCGGATCGCGCGAGCCCACCTCAGTGCCCCTCGTCCTGGTTGCCCTGGGCGGCTGAAGCTGGCGCTGGCTGCTTGTACCCGGCTTCCGGCCGGCCCGGCGCCGGCCGGTCCGGCATCAAGCCTCTCAGGCGGCGTGATCGGGGCTGCCGGGGCGACATCCGCGCGCACGGCAGGCTAACGTGGCGAGCGTGAAAGCATCCCCCGAAGCGCAATTGCGGCTGCTCGAGCTTGCCGATCTCGATGCCGAGCTGGGCAGGCTGGAGCACCGCCGCCGAAGCCTGCCCGAGCACGCCGAGCTCAGCCGCCTCGAGGAGCGCGACCGGGAGCTGCGGGACGAGACGGCTGCCCTTCAGGCGCGTGAGGGTGATCTGCGACGTGAGCAAGGCAAGGCGGATGCCGATGTCGAGCAAGTCCGCAGCCGGATCACGCGGGATCGCACCCGGCTGGATGCGGGGCAGGTGAACTCGCCGCGCGAACTGGGGAACTTGCAGTCCGAGATCGAGTCCCTGCTTCGCCGGCAGTCCGATCTTGAAGATGTTGAGCTCGACGTCATGGAGCGGCTGGAGGCAGCGCAGTCGCGGCTCAAGGACGCTGCGGCCGAGCGGTCGGAGATCGCCGCCGAAGTGGCGGCCCTCACAGCGCGCCGCGATGTCGCCCTGGCCGAGTTGGCCGAGCTGTCAGCGAAGGCGTCGGATCGGCGCGCGGCGGTGCTGGCCGAGGAACCCGCCGACCTGATCGACCTGTACGAGCGATTGCGCGCTCAGCACGGCGGTGTCGGCGCCGCCGCGCTACGCCGTGGTCAGTGCCAGGGCTGCCACCTCTCGCTCAACACGGTGGACCTCAATGCCATTCGCGCCGCCGCTGCCGATGACGTGCTGCGCTGTGAGGAGTGCCGGCGGATCCTCGTGCGGACCGATGAATCCGGCCTCTGAGACTGGACCGGCTACCGGCTGGCGGTCGCCGCAAGTCCGGCCGACGACCACGCTCCTGCTGCGGCACGGCCAGACGGCGCTGTCGGCCGAGCGCCGCTTCGCCGGCCGGGGTGACGTCCCGCTGACCAAGGTGGGCCTCGACCAGGCCGAAGCCGCGGCAGCGGCCCTGGCGGATCGCGGCGCCATCGACCTGGTCCTGACCTCGCCGCTGCAGCGGGCCCGGCAGACGGCGGCGGCGGTCGCCCGGCGGACCGGCGCACCCCTGACCGTTGATGACGACCTGGCCGAAACCGACTTCGGCAGCTGGGAAGGCATGACCTTCGCCGAGGTGATGGCGCGATGGCCCGCTGAGATAACCGCCTGGACGACCGACGCAGACGTCGCGCCGCCGGGCGGCGAAAGCTTCGCCGCAGTGGCCAAGCGCGTGGACGCAGCGCTGGACCGGCTGCTGGCCGCGTCTGCGAGCCAGAAAGTGGTCGTGGTCAGCCACGTCACGCCCATCAAGATGGTCGTGTGCCGCGCGCTGCTTGCGCCGAGCGCCGCGCTGTTCAGGATGCACCTCGATGTCGGGTCGCTTACCGAGGCCGCCTGGTTCGCCGATGGCCCCGCCCTGCTACGGTCACTTAACGACACAGCGCACCTGCAGCACGGCTGAGAGCCGCAAGTAGCGGATGGTTTGAGATCGCTTGGGGTCAATGTTCTGAGCGAACAAGCCGTCCTGCGTGTAAATACTCTCCGTGTGTGGAATAGCACTCCTCGTAATTGATCACGACGGGGGGAGATCAGTGCCTGTTCAGTCCACGACCCGTGCGGCGACCCGCCGTAGTCCGGCGAGTACCGCTCGCAGCAGGTCGGTGAGCCGCAGTGCGTCCATGGGCACTGCGAGCCGACCGCAATCAACGTCAGGCTCTAGGTCGTCAAGCGCCTCGCCAAGGGCGACTCGCAGCGCAGCTGCGAAGTCGGCCACGGGCTCGGCCGCCACGTCGGCTCGGAGCACCACATCGCGGACGACGCGCAGCTCAGCATCGCGATCGACTGCGTCACGTTCCACCGCTGCAGGCTCGACTGCGGCCGGAAGGGGGACCGCAGGCCGCAGCACCGGGGCCCGCAGTGCCGGGACACGTACCGCCGCGAGCGGCACTACCGCGCGGCGGAGCACCACCAGCCGGACCTCGGCCACGCCGGCGGTGGCTGCGAGGACGGTCTCGTCGGCAGCCACGAAGGTGACGTCGGCAGCGAGCAAGATGACTGCTGCTGCTACCAAGGCGACGGCATCTGCCAAGACCATGTCATCGGCCATGCAGGCGATGAACACGGCGACCAAGGCCATGACGACAGCGGCCAAAGCGCTGACCGCCGCGGCCAAGACGATGTCTGCTGCCA
>JAJYUU010000199.1 GCA_021792405.1 Actinomycetes bacterium | reverse complement strand
TCACCCGTCCTGCGCCAGTCCGACCTGCGCGCCGACACCATCGTCCCGTGGTGGCAAGGACGCCGCATCCGCTTCCAGTTCGCCTGACCAGAGGCCCGATTCGCTGCGTGGAAATCCGCGTTAGCCTCCGCCCCACAGCGTCATTACGAACGGGTGCGTCGCCGCCTCAGCGCCGGGCGCCCGTCAGGTTGTCGCCCATGGCAGCTCACCGGGGCAGGCTTCCCGGGCCGGGGCGGATGAGAAGATGAGGTCCGTGCGTACCTGCCCGCTGCCCCTCCCAGGCGCTGCCAGTATCTTGCGCACGGCCGGCGCCAGGCGACTTCCCCGCCGGCTGGCGGCCGGGCTCTGCCCGGGGATCGGCGCCCGGCCCTGGGAGCCGTGGCCAGCGGCGCCGACGGCAGCGTGCTGAGTCATGCCGCCCGGCCCGCTAACCCTGCATTACGCGATCACCGCATGGCAGCTCGCGCCGCTGGTCAGCGCAGGACTGTCCGTCGCGGCTGCAGGCTACGTGCTAGCCGTGCGGGCGGGGCGCGGGACCGGGAAGCGCTGGCCGGGCGGGCGGACGGCAGCGTTCTTCGGCGGGCTGTGCGTGATCGCAGTTGCCACCCAGAGCAGCCTAGGAGTTTACGACGACGTGCTGTTCAGCGCTCACATGGTGCAGCATGTGCTGCTGATCATGGTGGCGCCGCCGCTGCTGGTCTACGGGAGGCCGGTCACGCTGGCGCTGCGGGCGGCGCGCGGCCGGGCACGCCGGGCGCTCGCCCGTGCCATCCGCTCTCGCGTCGCGTCGGCGCTGACCTGGCCGCCAGCGGCGACGGCACTGTACTGCGCGGTCGTGGCGCTGACCCATACCCCGGCGGTGATGGACCTGGTGCTGCGCAACAACGCGGCGCACGACGCCGAGCATGCGCTGTACCTGCTGGCCGGGTACTTGTTCTTCCTACCGGTGACCGGCTCGGAGCCGATCCGGTGGCGGTTGACTGTACCGGGCCGCTACCTGATGCTTGTGGTGGCGATGATGGCCGACAGCTTCACCGGGGCGGTGTTCACCTTCCAGTCCGGCGAGATCTTCGCGCCGTATGCGCAGACCGGGCGGACGTGGGGGCCTGGCCTGGTCGCTGACCTGCACCTTGGCGGGTACGTCATGATCGCCGGGAGCGACATCGCAATGACAGTCGTGGCCCTCGCTCTTGCCGCGGGGTTCTACCGTGAGGCCCTGGCATCGGCAAGGCGTGAGCGCCCCGGACCGGCGGCCACCGCGGCGGAGGAGGCCAGACTGGCTGCCTACAATTCCTCGCTGCGCGAGCTCGACGCAGCCGGTGACTGATACCGTCCCCGCGGGGGGGCGCGCAGCGTGCAGGCCATGCGCCCCCGCCAGATCCTGCCCGCCTCGCGGGCAGCGGCAAAGCCGTCCCCGCCCGCACCGCGGCTTGCGCCGAGCCGTCGTCGCCGGCTGGTCGCGCGGCAGATCCGCCGGCTTCGCTTCCCTCCGCGGCGTGCCGCGCCGGACCCGGGCGCTGGCCGGCATGCTCCGCGTGGCCGGGCCGGTGATGACCGCCGTCTCCGCTTCCTTGCTGGCCGCGTCCGCCGCCTATATGCTCCCGGCAGTCAGCCCGCTCTGCCGTGACCCGCGCGGGACCGGGCAGCGGCAGTTACGGCGCGCCGACGACGGGAATGCCCGGTCAGCAGGGGCCGCGCGAGGGAATTGCTACGCCCGGTAGTAGATTGACTGCGCGAGCCCGGAGAGGGCGGGGAGTTACCTGGTCCGGCGCGGCGATTGTGTTCGCGAAAGGGTAGGCATGCCGTTCCGTCAGGTTTTCGGGCAGGTGTTCCCGCTGGAGCTGGCGATCGCGCTGACGGTGTTCGCGCTGGTGCTGGCGGTGATGGCGGCCGCGGTCCTGGTGAGCTGGCGGAAGCGGCGGCGAGGTGAGCCGGCGGCGCTGCGGGAGCACTGGCATGTCGTGGAGGGGGCCTACGCGGCAGCGCTGCTGGGGACTGCAGTGTTCTTGATCGTGACGAGCTTCTCGGCGAATTCGCGGGATTTCCCGCGCGATCCGAAGCCGGCGGTGACGGTGGACGTGACCGGGTATGAGTGGTGCTGGAAGTTTCATTACGCCGGGTCGGCGGTGACAGTGACCGGGGCGTGCCTGCAGGGGCGTCCGCCGGTGCTGGTCGTGCCGGCGGGGGAGTCGGTGCGGGTCGAGCTGACCTCGGCGGACGTGCTGCACGCGTTCTGGGTGCCGTACCTGGATTTCAAGATGGACGCCTTCCCAGGTCACGTGAATACGTTCACGGTGACGTTCCCGCACGCGGGACGGTGGATCGGGCGGTGCGCGCAGCTGTGCGGCCTGTATCACACGAGCATGGACTTCTGGGTGCAGGCAGTCGCGCCGAGTGCCTTCCGCGGGTGGCTCGCGGCCGGGGGCAGCGCTGCCGGGCTGACGGCCGCAGGGGTGCACGGCCGGTGAGCACGGGAACCGCCGCGGCCGCGGCGCCGCGGGAGCCGGTCGGTCTGATCGGCTGGCTGATGACCACCGACCACAAGCGGATCGGGATCCTGACGCTGGCCACCGGGTTCGTGATGTTCCTGTTCGACGGGGTGCTCGGGCTGACCATGCGCGCCCAGCTGGCCCGCCCGGGGCAGCACATCCTGAACACTCAGCAGTACAACCTGTTCGTCACCATGCACGGCACCGGGATGATCGCGGTGTCGATCACGCCGTTCGCTCTCGGACTGGGGGTGTACCTCGTCCCGCTGCAGGTGGGGGCGCCGCGGATCGCCGCGCCCAGGGTGACTCTGCTGGGGTACTGGCTGGGCGTGGCCGGCGCACTGCTGCTGGTCTGGGGCTTCCTAACCCCGGACGGGGCGGCGGCGGGGTGGTGGGGTTACACGCCCCTGTCCACCACCACGTACTCCCCGGGCGCGGGGATGGCCCTGTGGATCGCGGGCGTGTTCCTGGCCGCCAGCGGGATGATCTGCCAGGGCGCCACCGTACTGTGGACGCTGCTGCGGATGCGGGCGCCGGGGATGACGATGCTGCGGATGCCGGTGTTCTCCTGGACGATGGTCGTGACCTGCCTGATGACTCTGGCGTCGTTCCCGGCGCTGCTGACCGCGATGGGGGTGCTGACGGCCAGTCGCCTCGATCCGGGGCTGCTGACCGGGAACGCGTGGAACCTGGCGTATGAGAACCTGTTCTGGTTCTACGGACATCCGGTGGTATACGTGATGTTCTTCCCGTTCGTGGGGGCTGTGGCCGAAGTGATCGCGGTGTTCTCCGGGCGCCGATTCTTCAACTACACCGGGACGGTGTTTGCGCTGCTGGTGTTCGCCGCCTTGTCGATGGCGGTGTGGGGGCACCACATGTTCATCTCCGGGCAGGAGTCCAATGACTACTTCTCGCTGACCTCGATCCTGCTGGTGATTCCGGCTGGGATGGAGTACTTCGGGCTGGCCGGCACCTTGTTCGGCGGCCGACTGCGCTACCCGGTCGCGATGCTGTTCGCGCTGGCGTTCATCCCCCAGTTCCTCATCGGCGGGCTGTCCGGCATCATGCTCGGCACCCCGTCAGTGGACTACGCGGTCAACAACAGCTACTTCGTGGTCGCCCACTTCCACTACACCCTGTTCGCGGGCAGCGTCTTCGGGTTCTTCGCCGGGGTGTACTTCTGGTGGCCGAAGGCCACCGGCTACCTGCTGGATGAGCGAGCGGGCAGGGTGCATTTCGTCCTGATGGTCATCGGCGCCAACCTTACCTACCTGCCCATGTTCTTCCTCGGCCTGAAGGGCATGCCCCGGTGGATGCAGACCTACCCGGCGAGCTCGGGCTTCTCGACGCTGAGCCTGGTTTCCAGCATCGGCGCGGGGTTCATCGGCCTGGCCGTGATCACCTTCGGTTACACCGTCTATGTCTCCTCCAGGGCGAGGAAGCCGGCCGGGCCTGATCCGTGGGGCGGGTACAGCCTGGAATGGCTGACCTCCTCCCCGCCGCCCCGGTTCAACTACAACGGCCAGTACCCCATCCCGGTCATCCGCAGCTTCACCCCCGCCCTGGACCTGCGGCAGCGCCGCAGGCCGGACCAGCCTGGCCGCGCTGAGGGCTGACCCGCGCCGCCGCCGTCGCTGGCGGGGTGTGAGCAACGCCACGGCCGCTGACGGAATCCCTGGGCAACGCTCACTAGTTATACCCTCTGGGGTATTTGAACATTGGTGAGCGCCCGGCATGGCAGCGGGCGAGATGGAGGCGGACGTGATGGCGACTGTTATTTCGGCTCGGCCGCTGCCAGCTCAGCAGGCTCCGCCCGGCGGGCCGCGCAGGAGTAAGGGCGGCCTGGGGCGGGAACACCGCGGGGGCCCGGGACTGGCGCCGTGGGGCGTGGTGGTGATCTGGGGCGTTCTGCTGGTGGTGCTGGCCGCCGTGGGCGCCGGTTTCGGCACTAGCGCCCTGGTGCTGGAGGTCTCCGGATCGGCGGCGGGGCTCGTCTTGCTGCTGGCTGCCGTCGTGTGGCTGGACCGGCGACTGCGGCCCAGCCGGGGCTGGCTGCACCAGCCGGCCCGGGTCGGCGGCGTGTTCATGCTCGCGTTGACCGTGATGCTGGCGTGGCTGGGCCTGGCGTTCGGCGGCTGGCTGGTGATGATCGCGGTGGTACCGCTGATCGCCGCAGCCGGACTGGAGATCGCCGCGCGTCGTAACAGCAGGGCACTGGCCGCAGCGGCATCCGAATCCCAGCTCGCCGCCCGCGCGCAGGGAACGGCAGGCAGTGACGTGGCGCACGCCGCGGCCTGGCCGCGACAGCCCGCGGGTTCGCGATAGCCGCCCGTGTCACGCAGGCGGTGAGCGGGCCGCCCGGAGCGGGCGGCGGGCCGGGCAGCAAGCGCGCTGGCCACACCTGGAGCCGGGGCACGTGCCGCATAGCCTCGCACACACTGCAGGGGTTGCCGAATGACTACGGTGCCGTTGGTGGCCTTGGAATCGCCGCTCACCGTCTCCGCGGCGGTCCGCCAGAACCAGGACAGGCCGGGTCACCTGGCGCCGGGCGCCGGTAGCGGCAGGATGAAGGCCGTCCCCCGGTTAGGAAGGCCGCGCCCAGGGTCAAGAGACGTGTGCCCGGCCCCGAACTTGACCGCCGCCGGCGATCGCCCCCGCTGTCAACCTGGCGCAGGCCCGAGCGGGCGACGTTGCGCCCGTTGAGCGCGCCGGTGCCGCTGCCCACAGCGCCCAGCGCGGCGCCGGCGAGGATGACCGCCGTGATCAGGGCCGTGCCGCTAGCGGCCAGGTACGGGATGACCACCACGAAGGCGCCGACGGCGAACGCGAGAAGGCTCGAGACCGCGGCCACCCCGGCGGACCAAGCTCGCCCAGGTCGGCCCGGTAGATCAGCACCAGCTCAGCGTGCTCGTCGTCCGGCTTCTCCTCCAGCGCGGACTGCTCCGGCGCAATTTCCCGCTGGTACATCTCGCGCTGACCGGACATGGAGACATACTCCCCGCCCGCCATCGAGAACAACCCGGCGAGCAGGCCACCCCAGCCAGCAACGTCACCAGCCGCGAGGCGCCGGAGCCGGCGAGCGTCTCCCGCCACCGCGTGACGGGCTTGGAAGCATGGTCCGAGTTCTCGGCTTACTAGACCCGCCCTGCCCAGGCTGTTAATCCGCCGCTAGCGCACGCGGTGAGTCGATCTCGTTTCAAGCCCGTTTCCCGCACCTCAGCCAGGGCGTGGGCCACCTGGGAGCTGTCAGGCTCCCGTCTTGCCAGGCGAGGTGCGCTGGCTCGTCGGGCAGCACGGGAGCGGGTAGCTCAGCCGCCGACGCGCCATTGCGCTGCCTGGTGACCCGGCTCGGTACCATGGCCGCGGCCGAGAGCCGCGCCTGGGCCCGCCGGCGGCGGAGCGCTAGCAGCCGTGCCGGCAGTAAGCGCCGTCATCACCAGATATGGGATGAGCCGGGTGGCGAGAAGACGATCAGCCAGCGCGCCGCGGGCGAGCGGGGCGACGCCATGTCGGGGCAGCCGCCAGCAGCTCTCCGGGCGCTGTGACAGCCTGAGGGCCGGGCTGGCCGTGCCACCTCGACGACAGGCCTGCTGAGGCGTCGAGCCTGCTCGCCCCGGTCACGCCACCGTGGTGTGTGCCCGCGGGCTGCCGGCCGAGGGGGCGTCAGCGGCGGGCCGGCGCAGGGGTATTCCTTTTCCCCGCGAGCCGCGGGTTCCGGCCCGGCTCCGGACCCGCCGACATGCGTGGCCAGCGACGGGGAAGCATGCGTGGAGAGGGAAAAACTCTATTCATTCCCTGACAGCCTCCCGGGTCAGCGTCCGGATGAATCCCGCAGGACCCGGCGGCATGATGAAAAGAGGTTCAAGATGCCCATCGTTGTCGCCCTCGACCATCGGCCGGTCACCAGCAAGACCCATCATTGCGCGTTGCTGCAGGGTAATCCCTGCCTGCTGCCGTGTGAGGTAGTCGCGATCTGGGGGGTGCTGCTTGTCCTGCTGGCTGCGATGAGCGCGGCGTTCGGCAACAGCGCGGCGGTGCTGGCGCTAGCTGGCTCGGCGGCCGGCGGCGTGCTGCTGCTCGGCGGGGCGGTGTGGCTGCACTGGCGGCTTCGGCGCCGGTCGCGTTGCCTGCGTCAGCCGGCAAGGATCGGCGGGGTCGCCCTGCTGGCCGTCGCGATGATGCTGGCAGGGCTGAGCCTGGCTTTCGGCGGGTGGCTGCTGATCATCGCCGTGGTGGCCCTGGCGCCCGCCGCGGGCCTGGAGGTGCGGGCCCGCCGGCGGGCACGCACCCAGTACGCCACGGTGACGGTGCCGGCACCGCGGCTGTCGGCTGAAGGTGGCCGACGGCACGAGCCCGTGACCGCGGTCCTGGAAGATCTCGGGACCGAGGAATGGGAGCGGGACTCCCGGAAAGCGGAGCCCGCGGTCAGCGGGGCGGCGGCCAGGTAAGGCGCGATTGCCCAAGGTTCCGACCACCCCGGAGCCCGCCTGCCCGGCTGCGGCGCGTGCCGTCCGGCAGGTCCGCCTGCTGTCGGCCATGCCATCGAATGCCGGGCCGCTAAGCGGCATGGCCTGCGGCCCGCCCCGCCCATCGCCGACGAACGCGGGCCGCCATCCGACCGCCTGGCGGCCCTGCCCTGACCGCCAGCCTGAGGTGATTTCGCACCGACATTCATCTGGGCAGGTTAGCGCCCAGGATCACGAGCCTTCCTACGGCCTGGGGCGGGCCACCGCCTGGCTGGTTCGCGAGAGCTAGAACTGGCTGACCCCTGCCTACAGCCACGGCCCGATCGAACCCAGGACCGGCTTGATTTTACGCCGACGCTTAATATTTTACGCCGACGCTTAATTTAGTCGGCCCAGCCGAGTGAGGGCCGTGCCCGGTCAGCACGTGTGCCGGCGATTTTGGAATTTCCCCAGTTTCGATCGCCGAAATTCCCCACTTGGTTGAGGGCTCAGCGAGTCGGTGTTGCTGAGGTTAGCGGGCTTTCCGCATGATGGCCACCTCCTGGGTCAGGTC
>JAJYUU010000046.1 GCA_021792405.1 Actinomycetes bacterium | reverse complement strand
CCGGCAAGGTCACCTCGATCGTCGGCCCGAACGGCTCAGGCAAGAGCACGCTGCTCAAGAGCCTGGTCGGAGTCGTACGGGTGTCCGCTGGCCGTGTCTTGCTCGGCGAGCGGGTCATCACGAACCTTGCGCCGGAGGAAATCGCGCGAGCTGGCGTTGGCTACGTGCCGCAGGTGGACGACGTATTCCCGCCGCTCACCGTGACGGAGAACCTCGAGATGGGCGGCTATTTGCTCGCCAGAGCCGAGATCGCACGCCGGATCGAGCATGTGCTGAACGTGTTCCCGCGGCTGGCGACCATGGCGCGCCGCCCGGCGGGCAAGCTCAGCGGCGGCGAGCGCAAGATGCTGGCGATGGGGCGGGTGCTCATGCTCGAACCCAGCGTCTTCCTGCTCGACGAACCCACCGCGAACCTGGCGCCGGCGATCGCCACGGCGCTGCTCTCCGAGCATGTCCGCCAGCTAGCCGAACACGGCGCCGCGGTGCTGATCGTAGAGCAGCGCGCCAGGGCCGTCCTCGCCATCTCCGACCGGACCTACGTACTCGGCGGTGGCGAGCTGCGGATGGCCGGAACGCCAGCAGAGCTGGCCGGAAGTCCCGAGTTCGTCGATTCCTTCCTCGGCGGCGGCCGCGGGCGGGCGCTGCCGTCGGCCGAGAGCTGAGTTAGCCGGGCCGACCACCGCTGACATCGGGTGTCTGCCGGCGATCAGGACCGGCCGTCGTAGCTGACGATCAGCTCCGGCTCAGCGTAATCGATCCGGATCACCGCACCGTCGTGGACGCTGCCCGCGATCAGCGCGCGCGCAACGGGAGTCTCGACCTGTCTGGCGATGAACCGGCGCAGCGGCCGCGCCCCGTAGACGGAGTCGAAGCCCTGCGTTGCGATGTGGCGACGGGCCTCGCCGGTGACCTCCAGCGTCATCTGCCGCTCGGCCAGCCGGGCCCGCAGGCCGGCCAGCATCAGCTCGACGATCTGCTCGATCTCTGCCTCAGTCAGCGGCTTGAACAGCACGATGTCGTCGAGGCGGTTGAGGAACTCCGGCCGGAAGCGGTTTCGCATCTCGGCCAGCACGCGCTCGCGCGCCTCCGGCTCGATCTCCCCGGCCGATGTCGCACCCTCCAGCAGGTACTCCGAGCCGACGTTAGACGTCATGATGATGACCGTGTTACGGAAGCCGACGGTGCGCCCCTGGCCATCGGTCAGCCGGCCGTCGTCGAGGACCTGCAGCAGCGTGTTGAACACGTCCGGATGCGCCTTCTCGACCTCGTCAAACAGCACCACGGAATAAGGCCGCCGCCGGATCGCCTCGGTGAGCTGCCCGCCTTCCTCGTAGCCGACATATCCGGGCGGCGCGCCGACCAGCCGGCTGACGGTGTGGCGTTCCTGGTACTCGCTCATGTCGATGCGGACGATGTTGTCCTCGGTGTCGAACAGGGCAGCGGCCAGCGACTTGGCGAGCTCTGTTTTCCCTACTCCGGTAGGGCCGAGGAAGATGAACGAGCCGATCGGCCGCCGCGGATCGTGGATCCCCGAGCGCGCCCGCACGATGGCATCGGTCACGAGCTGGACGGCCTCGTCCTGCCCCACAACCCGCTCGTGCAGGATCTGGTCAAGCCCGAGCAGTTTCTCGCGCTCGCTCTCCTGCAGCCGGCTCACCGGAATGCCGGTCCACCGGGCCACCACCGAGGCGATCTCGTCCTCGGTAACCACCTCGCGCAGCAGCCGGTGGCCGCCGTGCTTGCCGGCCAGGCTCTCCTCCTCCGCCGCGAGCCGGCGCTGCAGGTCCGGCAGCCTGCCGAGCCTGAGCTCGGCGGCCCTGTTCAGGTTGTAGTCGCGCTCGGCCCGCTCGGCCTCCTGCCGCAGGTGCTCCATCTCCTCCCGCAGCACCTGGACCCGCCGCAGCGCATGGCGCTCGGCCTCCCACTGGGCCCGCAATGCGTCCGCCTCGGCACGCAGGTCAGCGAGTTCCTTGCGGAGGCCGGCCAGCCGCGCGACGCTGCCTGGATCGTTCTCCTTGGCGAGGGCAGCGTCCTCGATCTCCAGCCGCATCACCCTGCGGGTCAGCTCGTCGAGTTCGGCCGGCATGGAGTCGATCTCCGTGCGGATGATCGCGCACGCCTCGTCCACCAGGTCAATTGCCTTGTCCGGCAGGAAGCGGTCGCTGATGTAGCGGTGGCTCATGGTGACCGCCGCGACTAGTGCGCTGTCGGCGATCTTCACGCCGTGGAATACCTCCAGCCGCTCACGCAGCCCGCGCAGGATCGACACCGCATCCTCGACCGATGGCTCGTCAACCATGACGGGCTGGAACCGGCGCTCCAGGGCGGCGTCCTTCTCGATGCGCTTGCGGTACTCGTCCAGCGTCGTCGCGCCGATCAGGTGCAGCTCGCCCCTGGCCAGCATCGGCTTGAGCATGTTCCCCGCGTCCATGGCGCCCTCGGCCGCGCCCGCGCCGACGACCGTGTGCAGTTCGTCGACGAACAGCAGGATGCGTCCCTGCGCCGCCCTGACTTCGCCGAGGACGGCCTTGAGCCGTTCCTCGAACTCGCCGCGGTACTTCGCGCCCGCCACCAGGGAGCCAAGATCCAGGCTGAATACGGTCTTGTCCCGCAGCCCCTCGGGCACGTCGCCGCGAGTGATGCGCTGAGCAAGTCCCTCGACGATCGCGGTCTTGCCGACTCCGGGATCGCCGATCAGCACGGGGTTGTTCTTGGTCTTCCTGGACAGGATCTGGATAACCCGCCTGATCTCAGCGTCCCGGCCGATGACCGGATCGAGACGGCCAGCAGCGGCGTCCGCCACCAGATCCTGGCCGTATTTAGCGAGTGCCTCGTATGCCCCCTCGGGCGTCGCCGACGTGACCCGCTGATGACCACGTATCTTCGCCAGCGCATCCAGGAATGCCGCTCTGGTCACCCCTTCCTCGGACAGCAGCCTGCCTGCGCCAGTCGGCGGGCCTTCCGCCAGCATCGCCAGCACCAGATGCTCTACCGATACGTAATCGTCCTTCAAGCGGTCGGCTTCCCGCTGAGCGTCGCCGAGCAGCCGCGCTAGCCGCTGTGTCACGGCGATCTGGCCGGGGGTGACACCGGGGCCGCTAACTCTGGGCCGCCGCTCGAGTTCGGCCTCCAGGTTCTTGGCCAGCCTGCCTGGATCCGCGCCGGTCTGGGTCAGCAGGCGCGGCACGATGCCCTCCGGCTGCTCGAGCAGCGCCAGCAGCAGATGCTCGGCGTCAGCCTCGGTATGGCCGAAGCGCAGTGCCTTGGCCTGGGCGTCGTGCAGGGCCTGCGATGACTTCTCGGTCAGCTTGTTCGGGTCCATGGTCACCGCGATCACCCTCCCGCCCGCTGGGCGCGCCGCAGCGCAGCCTCTAGCTCCGTTATCCGGTCCAGCAGGTCAAGCACGAGACCGACGGCCGCGTAGTTGAGGCCGAGGCCCGCGCGCAGCCGCTGGATCCGGGCCGCGACCGCGAGCTGGCCGGGAGCAAACCACCAGTCACCGTAGGCATCGCAGGACGCCTCGAGGATGCCGAGTGCAACTAGCCTGCGCGCCAGGTCCGGGTGCAGGCCGGCTGCTGCGGCGAAAGTTCGCAGGTCGAGCAGGTTCGGCCGGACCAGCGCGTATGTCATCGGCCTCTCCTCGGGTCAAAGTCAGAGACGGATGCCAGTTGCTCGAACAGTTCCCGCTCTGCCTGTGACAGCTTCGCCGGGACGACGATCCGCGCCTCGGCGAGCAGATCGCCGGGTTTGCCCTTCGGATTGGGCAGGCCACGGCCCGCGAGCCGGAGCCGGCGACCGCACGAGGTGGCCGGCGGCACCTCCACGGTGGCTTCGCCACCAGGCGTCGGAACCGCTACGCGGGTACCCAGCGCAGCCTCCCACGGTGCCAGCCTGAGATCCACGTGCAGGTCGCGGCCGTCCAGCCGGTATTGCCGGTGCGGCGCTATCCGGGTCACCAGGTAGAGGTCACCCGGCCGGGCCCCGTCGGTGCCGCGGCCGCCCTGGCCCGCCAGCCGGATCCGCTGCCCGTCCGTCACACCGGGCGGGATAGTGACCTGCAGATTCCGCGTGCCGCCCGGCCCGGCCAGCGAGATGGTTTTGCGCGCGCCATGGTAGGCGTCCTCGAGCGAGATCTCTATCTCGGCGCTCTGGTCAGCGCCGGGAACGGGGCCAAAGCCGCGCCCCGCCCGGCCGCCACGCCCGCCGAACAGCCCGCCGAGCAGATCCTCGATGTCCATCTCTTCCCCAGCACCGAAGCCGGGCGCGCCGCTGCGGCCCGCTCGGGCGCCCGCGCCGGCTCTGGCCCGCGCACCAGCCTGAGCCCCGCGCCAAGCGTCGGCGTCGACCTCCGGCGGCACCTGCCGGAAGTCCGGCCCGAACGCGTCGTAGCGGCGCCGGGTCTGCGGGTCGGACAGAATGTCGTAGGCCTCTGAGATGTCCTTGAACCGCTCTTCTGCGGCCGGGTCTGCGTTGATGTCCGGGTGGTGCGAGCGAGCCAGCTTGCGGTAGGCGCGCCGGATCTCGTCCTGGCTGGCATCGCGCGGCACGCCCAGGATCTGGTAGAAGTCCCGGCTGGCCGGCATCAGCCCGACCTGGCGACAACTACTTGGGCGGGCCGGAGCTGGCGGTCTCCCTCTCCGTAGGCGGGTGCGACGACTTCGATGATTGAGCCCTCGGGTGCGGACGGATCCTCACGCGACGCGATGGCCTCGTGCCGCGCCGGGTCGAACTCCGCCCCGAGGTCATCGTCGCGGCGCGGGTAGCCGAGCTGCGCGAGCACGCCGACGGCCTGATTCCGGATCGCGTTGATCCCGTCCACGATGGAGCCGGGATCGGCGTCGGCGTGCGCGAGGGCCCGCTCGAGGTTGTCGACGACGGGCAACCATTGCAGCGCTACCCTGGCCCGGGTCTCGGCCTCCGCCCGGCTGACCATGCTTGCACTTTTCTTACGCGTATTGTCCAGATCGGCCAGCGCGCGCAGCCGCAGGTCCTCAAGCTCGGCGATTCTCGCCTCGGCAGCCGCGAGCGCTTCCGGGGCGGCCGGCTCTCCCGCGGCAGGCTCTCCCGCGGCCGGCTGCTCGGGCGGCGACGACCGGGCTTGCGGGCCGGGCCCTGAACCGTTACCGCTCTCACTCATCGGTGCTGTACTCGGCGTCGATGACTTCCTCGTCGCTGGACAGCGGCGGCGTTTCCTCGACGTTGGGCGCAGGCTGCGCGCTGAGGCTCTGGAACAGTTGCGCCAGTTCGGCGTTCAGGACCCGGACTCGCTCGATCGGGGTGTCCTGCTTCAGCGCCTGCCGTGCTTGCTCGACCATGCCCTCCGCCCTGGCCTTCTCGTGCGCAGGCAGCGTGTCGGCGCGACCTGCGAGCACGGTCTGGATCCGGTGCGTAAGGGTGTCCAGCTCATTCCGAGCATCGGTCAGCTCGCGCAGCCGCCGGTCCTCCTCACGGTGCTGTTCGGCATCGCTGACCATGCGCTCGACCTCTGCCTGGTCCAGGTTGGAGCTCTCGCTGATGGTGATGCGCTGCTCAGCCCCGGTGTCCTTATCCCGTGCCGAGACGTTGAGAATGCCGTTGGCGTCGATGTCGAAGGTGACCTCGATATGCGGCGTTCCCCGCGGGGCAGGCCGGATGTTCTCGAGCCTGAAGCGGCCGAGAGACCGGTTGTCCGCGGCCCGTTCCCGCTCGCCTTGCAGGACGACGACGTCGACCGCCGACTGGTTGTCCTCGGCCGTGCTGAACACCTCGGTCCGTCGGGCGGGGATGGTGGTGTTGCGTTCGATGATCTTCGTCAGGACGCCGCCGAGAGTCTCGATGCCAAGCGACAGCGGCGTGACATCGAGCAGCAGGACGTCCTTGACCTCGCCCTTGAGCACGGCGGCCTGGACGGCCGCGCCGAGTGCCACCACCTCATCCGGGTTGACGGTCATGTTCGGATCTTTGCCGCCGGTCAGCCGGCGCACCTGGTCCTGCACGGCCGGCATCCTCGTGGCGCCGCCGACGAGGATGACTTCGTCGATGTCGCTGGCGCTGAGCTTGGCATCGCCGAGTGCCTGCTTGACCGGCCCGATGGTGCGCTCCACCAGGTCAGCGGTCATCTGCTCGAATGTCGAGCGCATGATCGTGGTGTTCAGGTGCTTCGGCCCGGATGCGTCCGCGGTGATGAAGGGCAGGCTGACCGTTGTCTGGGTGACTGCGGACAGCTCGACTTTAGCCTTCTCGGCTGCTTCGAAGAGGCGTTGCAGCGCCTGCGGGTCCGCTCGCAGGTCGATGCCGTTGTCGCGCTGAAATTCGTCGGCAAGGTGGTCGACGAGCCTGCGGTCGAAGTCGTCGCCGCCGAGGTGCGTGTCGCCGGCCGTGGCGCGTACCTCCACGACACCCTCGCCGATATCGAGGATGCTCACATCGAAGGTTCCGCCGCCGAGGTCGAAGACCAGGACGGTTTCGTTGCCCTTCTTGTCCAGACCGTAGGCAAGAGCGGCAGCGGTCGGCTCGTTGATGATCCGCAGCACCTCGAGCCCGGCGATCCGGCCGGCATCCTTGGTCGCCTGGCGCTGTGCGTCGTTGAAGTAGGCAGGAACGGTGATAACTGCCTCCGTGACCTTCTCTCCGAGGAACTTCGCGGCGTCCTCTGCGAGCTTGCGCAGCACGCGGGCAGAAATCTCCTCCGGCGCGTAGAGCTTGTCACCGATCTTGAACCGGGCCATGTCGTCGGAGCTGGCCACGACATCGTAGGAGACCGCAGTGAGCTCGCTATGGACTTCACTGAAGCGCCGTCCGATGAATCGCTTGGCCGAATAGATCGTTCCCTTCGGATTCAGGATCGCCTGCCGTCGCGCCAGCTGCCCCACCAGCCGCTCTCCCTGCGGCGTGAATGCCACCACCGAGGGCGTTGTCCGCGATCCTTCCGCATTCGGGATGACCGTCGGCTTCCCGTCCTCCGTTGCCGCGATCACTGAGTTGGTGGTACCGAGATCGATGCCGACTGCCCTTGCCATTCCTACCTCCTGAGCGTCCTAGCTCCTGAGCGGCCGAAGTAGGCTCATCCACCGGGCATACATTCCCCTGGCGGGGTGGTTAACGCTGACTCCATCTGTGCTTGCTCGGCTGCCAGCCTGGCCAGCTGGACGCGTGAGTTGACGTCGAGCTTCCAGTAGATATGCCGGAGATGGAACGCGACGGTGTGCGTGCTCAGGAACAGCCGGCCCGCTACCTGCCGGTTGCTGAGCCCTCGGGCAACCAGGTCCGCGATTCGCTGCTCGGTCTCGGTCAGGCTCTCCCAGCCGTAGGCAGGCTTGTCGGCGCGTTTCCAGTGGTTCTGCCTTACCCCGGCCGCTCGAAGCTGTGACCTGACCCGGGCCATCCCGCCAGCCGTGCCCAGTTGCTCATACAGCGCATAGGCCTCACGCAGCCAGGTCACCGCGTTGTCCCGGTTGCCCTGGCCGGCCCAGGCGACTCCGGCGTCCTCGGCCGCCTTCGCCCGTGCCAGCGGAGCCGCGTAGGTGCTGGCGGCCTCTTCCAGGCAGGCCGAGTCCCGGTCAATCAGGCCGCGGGCATGAGCGGCGGCGGCCGCCATGTCGCGGTGACCCGGCCTGGCCTCGGCTAGCTGCTGTGTGGACCGGGCCAGCGAAGCGGCCCTCGGTCGATCCCCGTCGGCCAGCGCACCCCGCACCAGCAGCACAGCTGCCTCCGCGTCGGGCGCTTCGGGTGTGCCGCCACCGCCTCCCCCGCCGCCACCGCCTCCCCCGCCGCCACCGCCCGCGCCGCCAGGACCGAACAAGATCAGCCTCAGTTGCTCTTCCAGATCACGCACGTAGGTCTGCGAGTCAAAGCTGAAGCTCATCGCATGCACCTCGCTTCGTAGCAGTGATCGCCTCAGCATTGGCGATCCCGGCGCCGGCGCGCACCGTCCTGTCCGGGCTAACCTGCTGTCCTGGCCGGACTAGCCTCGGAACAGGCCTGGTCAGGCACTGCGCAGCGCCTCCAGCGTCCGCCATGCCCGAGTCGCCAGCTGCAGGTTGAACTGGGTATCTGGACTGCTGAGGTCGTACCCCGATACCTCGCGAATGCGCCTTAGCCGGTACTTGAGCGTGCTGCGATGCACCGACAACGCGGTGGAAGTCGACTCATAGCTGCCGCCCCGGTCTAGGTACTCGCTCAGCGTCCGGACGAGTTGCGCACCGTGCAGGCCGTCGTAATCCAGCAGGGCGCCGAGCCAGCCGCGAGCGAACGACTCCATCGCGGCGGCGTCGGTGCCAGTAGCCAGCACCTGGTAGACACCGAGATCGTCAAAGAGCGTTACCTGGCCCGCGCCGCCGACGGCCTTCTGAATACGTAGCGCAAGCTGCGCTTCCCGGTAGGAGCGGGGGAAGTCGGCCAACTCATGGCAGCGCCCGCCCACCCCGATGCGGCAGTGCGCGCCGTGCGCCTCGGTAACGACGGCGGCCTGGAAGCCCTGCCAGCTCGGCTCCGCGTCGGCCAGCAAGATCACATCGTTCGGCCGGGCGGCAAGCAGCGAACCCGCCCGGTGCACGGTCGCTGCTCTCCTGACAGCGTCCAGGAAGAGCTCGGTCTCCGGCATCTCGCCCGCGCCGGGGCAGGTTTCAAGAGCAACGACACGGTGCGGCCGGCCAAGGTCATAGCCGAGCGCCTGAGCCCGGTTGACGACGCCTGGCCCCTCCTCACCGATAATGAGCTCAAGCACCAGGCTGCTGCGCGCCCTGGCGCGTGACTCGCTCACCGCCTGCAGCCGCGCGACCTCCATGGCGAGCACAGTCGTGGCATGCGCGATCGCCACCTGCTCCGCCTCCCCGGCAGTCCGGTCGGGATCCGCCAGGACCAGCACGCCCACCGGGGTGTCCGCCAGCCGGGCCACCGAGATCAGCAGGTCACCGTCCCTGACCGGACCCGAGGCGTCCATCGCCTGCCCCAGCAGCCGATTCCGGCTCTCCGCGCTGCCTTGCCCGCACGAACCGGGCTGGCCAGGGCCAGCCCACGCGATGAGGTTGCCGAACGAGTCCTCGATGCCGGCCGGGTGTTCGGTCAGCTCGTACAGCGCCCTGGCGATTCCCTCCTCCCCCTCGCCGCGCAGCGCCACCTGGGTCAGCCGGTCGTGAACGTCCATGCTGCGGCGCATCGCCAGATTTGCCGCACGCAACTCAGCAGCCTGAGCCCGCTCCCGGGCAAGCAGTCGCGCGCTGGCCAGGGCGACGCCGACATGCTCGGCCAGGGACTGTAGCAGGAAGCGCTCTCTGTGCGCTGGCTCGCGGTCCGCGCTGACGACGAGGCAGCCCGCCATGCCGCAGGCAGCCGGAACGGGGTAGGCCCACGCCCACGCGCGCCCGGCGCAGTCAACCGGGGCGCCATGAGCGGGCAGCGCCGCGCATCGCACGTCAGCCGCCAGAATCCGGCCTCGGTCGTCACGGCGGCCGATATCCTGCCACACGCGGTCAATGAGGATGCCTTCGGTCCGGCACGCGGCCAGCACCTGCGTCGCCTTGGCCGCCAGTTGCAGAATGCGGCCCTGGTCGTCCTGCTGGCTGAGCAGCAGCGAGAGCATCAGCAGCTTGCGGAGCGCTCTGGGCTGGACGTTTCCTGCATCGCCGGGATGGGTCATCGTGACGGACTCCTGACGAGACCAGAACTTCCCTCGCGCTAATCGGTCACTAATTGTAGTCCTCCGGCTTCGGGGCGTCGGGCTCGCGTGACCGTGCAGCCGCGGCTGCAGCCGCTGTAACGACCTCTTCGCCGGTCGGCCCGGCCGTCGTCCGGCCCGTCTGGATCGCCCCGATCGCGGGCGTTTGCGGTATTGATTACTGGTCCTGATCCCGACCTTGACCTCGGTACGCAGCCGGTCCAGGTGACTAACCAGCTCTCCGCGCAGTGGCCAGCCAGCCGGATCGGCGGCCGGATCGATGCTCAGCAACTCGTTGAGCTGATCCTGCCGCGCCTCCGCATCGCTGAGATGGCGCTGCAAGTCCGTCTCGAACACATGCCGCCGGGATGGATCATGCTCAAGGGCCAGGCGACCATACACCCGCACCGCGGCCGCAAGCTCCGTGAGCACAGTCGCAAGCCTCAGGCGTATCTGCTCGTCGTGCGCGGGGCCTTGACCACCCGGAATCCGGACGCTGTCCGCCAGCAGCCGGGCCAGCAACCGCACGGTCATCGCCGCGTGCTCCAGGGTTTCCAGGCCGCCCGGCAGGTCGGTCCCGACCTCGGGGAGCAGCACCCGCCGCGGATTGAGCCGCACGCTCTCCTCGGCGTGCCGGAGTGCCTCGTCCACCCGGTGGATCTCGCCGTCCAGCGACCGGGCCTGCGCTAGCCAGCCGTGCGCGTGCTGAGATATAGATCCCTCGCGGAGGCCAGTGGACATCTCGGTGAGCAAGCTAGCCAGCTTTTTGCACAGTTCGTCCAGGGCATCGGCAGCGGGCTGCACTTTCGGCCGGGCGAATATCAGCCCCGCGAGCAGCCCCGCAGCAGCACCTACCATCGTCTCTACGACCCGCCCGTATGCGGCCGAGCGCTCGGTGGTCACTGACAAGATCAGCATTGCGCTGATGGGTACTTCGAGCACGGTATCGCCCAGACGCAGCGCATAGCCGATGGCGAGTGCGATCGCGATGGTGATCGTGAGGCTCCACCAGGTGAAGCCGAGCCAGGCCGACAGGCCCAGCGCAACCAGCACGCCGGCCACCACGGCGACTACGCGCTGGATCGCGCTGCGCACGGTGTGGTAGAGGGTGACCTGAGCCACCAGCAGCGCCGTCAGCGGCGCGAGCACCGGCCGGGGAGTCACGACCGGCAGCAGCAATGCGAGCAGGTACGCCAGCATGGCAGTACTGGCGAGCCTGAAGATCGTTACCACCGTCGGCTGCGCGCGATACCGGGCGACCATGAGGGTCTCGGGCGCGCGCTGCGCAACTGCGCGGGCAGCACCGCCCAGCTGGCCCGGCTTGGGCCGCCGCAACGGCCGCGAGCTCAGCCGCATGGTCTCACGCGCACGCCTTCCCGGCAGCCTCACCCATCTCGCGCCAGCATGGCGACTCATGGCCGGCCGGGCATCCCCCAATCGGCTAGGCGGCAGCCGCCATCAAACTAGCTGCCCTGATGATGTGCGGCACCGGCCGTCAGCGAGAGCCTTGACCTCATCGGACATGACTGCGCGCACCGGCGAGAAGCGGAGGCGGCCGTGACGACAGTCCACGACCCGCACTTGCTCCTGGTGCGGCCGGTGGTACCTCGAACTCCGGAGGGCTGCGAGGAGTGCCTGCGGCTAGGTACTCCCTGGGTGCACTTGCGGCTGTGCCTCACCTGCGGTCATGTCGGATGCTGCGACTCCTCGCCACTTCGTCACGCGCGCGGCCACGCGCACGCGATCGGGCATCCGATCGTCCAGTCCTTCGAGCCAGGCGAGGACTGGCGCTGGTGTTATGTCGATGAAACCTATGTCTGAAGCGCGACCAAGGGTGCGCCTCGCTTCCCTACTATGCGCATAGCCAATATGTTTGACCAGGAGGTTGCGGGATTGCGAGCTACCAGCGCTGAAGCTCCGGAGGCTACGGCCGACGGCCGCGCCCAGCCCGATGGGCTGGCCGACGGCATAGCCGGGCTCCGCCGTGCGCTGCGCCGGGGAGCTCGCGTCGCCGATCCGGACAATCCGCTTGCGGTCGCCCAGCTGGAGCTGCTTTCCGCGCTGGCGGAGAACCCGCGCAGCAGGCCTGGCCAGCTTGCCCAGCTGCTGCACATGCGGCCGAATACGGTGACCACGATTGTTAACGCCCTAGTGGCGCACGGGATGGTGAACCGGTCGGGCGCGGACGGTGACCGGCGGGCGATCGAGCTGACCGCCACCGAGGCTGGCCAGGCTGCCGTGCATGCCTGGCAGGCCACCAACGCGGACGTGCTGCACCTGGCCCTGTCCACGTTGCCCGCTCACCAGCGGCGTGCGCTGGCGGCCGCGATCCCCGCGCTCGACGCTCTGGCCAAGGCCGTGGACCGGCTGGCCGACGAGCCGCCGCGGTGCGGCGTGAACATAGGGTGATCCCAGCCGGTCGCATCTGGTCGCGGCCGCTGCCCCGCCGGAGACGACGATGACATCGACAGCCCGCGTGCTCGCCCAGTGGGCACAAGACATCGAGCCGACGGCGGCAGACCTTGCGCTCGCCGACCGGTCCTTGGTGGACACAGTGGCGGTCGCGCTGGCCGCGCGTGAGCACCCGGTGATGAAGGTCGCGGCTAGCCTGAGCGAGGCGGGCCGCTGGGCAACCGCGGCGCACGTGCTCGATTTCGATGACCTGCACATGCCCTCTACCACCCACGTCAGCGCCGTTTGCGTGCCGGTCGTGCTGACGGCCGGCGGCGGCGCGCGCGCCTACCTCGCCGCGGCCGGCGTCATGGCACGGCTCGGCACCGCGCTCGGCTGGCCGCATTACTCGGCCGGCTGGCACGCGACCTGCACGGCCGGCGCGCCAGCGGCCGCCGCTGGCGCGGCCGTGGCACTTGGCCTGGAGGCCAGCCAGATCGCCACCGCAATCGCGCTCTCGGTGCCGGCTGCCGGAGGCCTGCAGCGGGCTTTTGGCACCGACGCTAAATCGCTGCAAGTCGGCTTCGCCGTGGAGGCCGGCCTCCGGGCCGCGACGCTGGCCGCCGACGGTGCTAGCGCGGATGAGACCGTGCTCGATGAGTGGTTGCCGCTGGTCGGCGCGCAGCCGGTGGACCCGCGCTCCGCCGACCTGGCGGGGCCGGCGGTCCCGGACGGGCTCGCCGTGAAGCTCTACCCGTGCTGTTATGCGCTCCAGCGCCCTATCAGCGCGCTGGCCGAACTCGCTGCGGAAGCCGCGCTCGACCCCGCTGACGTGCGGCGTATCGAACTGCGTACACCCGAGGCGACCGTCGTGCCGCTGATCCATCACCGGCCGCAGACCGGTCTGCAGGGCAAATTCAGCCTGGAGTACGCGGCCGCCGCTGCCGTGCTTGACCGCTACCCGGGCTTCGCCAGCTTCACTGACGATGCCGTCCGCCGCGCCCCGGCCCGCAGGCTGACCGCCCTGGTCGAGACGACGCTGCTGCCCGGCGGCGACGGGCTGCTCGACGGAGAACTTCAGGCACGCGTTCATACCGGGAACGGCGCTGTGCACACCGCGGCGCTTGCCTTCCCCCCCGGTTCCCCGGCGCGACCGCCCACAGCGGCGCAGCTGTCCGGCAAGCTGGCCGATTGCCTGGCCGGGCTGGACACCGACTGGTCAGCCTGGACCTGGCAGAACGTGGTCGGCGTGCTCCGCCGGTTCGTGCCGTGACGCCCGCTCGCCCGGTGCCGCAAGGGGCGCTGCCGCTGGACGGCATCATGGTCGTCTCGCTCGAGCAGGCGGTAGCGGCGCCGTTCGCCACCCGCCAGCTAGCCGACTTGGGCGCCAGGGTGATCAAGGTGGAGCGGCCTGGCCGCGGGGACTTCGCCCGCGACTACGACACCACCGTGCTCGGGCAGTCGAGCTATTTCGTCTGGCTCAACCGCGGCAAGGAGTCCATCGCGCTGGACGTGAAAAGCGAGCGCGGCCGCGACGTCCTGGCCGCCCTGCTGGCGAGGGCGGACGTCTTCGTGCAGAACCTCGCCCCAGGTGCCGCGGCGCGGCTCGGCCTCGCGGCTGACGACCTGCACGCCCGGCATCCGCGGCTGATCTGCTGCTCGGTCTCCGGCTACGGCGCGTCCGGCCCGCATGCCCGGAAGAAGGCCTATGACTTGCTGGTGCAGTGCGAAGCCGGGTTGCTGTCGGTCACCGGGACCGCCGACTCGCCGGCCAAGGCAGGGATCTCGGTGGCCGACATCGCCGCTGGCATGTACGCGTTCAGCGGCGTGCTGACAGCGCTCTACGAGCGGGAGCGAACCGGCGCGGGCTCGATCGTCGATGTGGCGATGCTCGATGCGCTCGGCGAGTGGATGACCCAGCCCTACCTCTACGCGGTGTACGGCGGTGAGCCGCCACGGCGCAGCGGTGCCAGGCACGCGTCGATCTCGCCGTACGGCCCGTACGCGGCGGCTGACGGCAAGGTCTTCATCGGGGTGCAGAACGAGCGCGAATGGGCAGTGCTGTGCCGGGAGATCCTCGGCCGGCCCGAGCTGATCGAGGACCCGCGCTTCGCCACCAACCCCGACCGGGTCGCGCACGACGCCGAGCTGACGCCGATCATCGAGGCAGCGCTCGGCGGGCTGGCCACTGCGCAGGCCGAGCGGCTGCTGGACGCGGCCGGCATCGCGAATGCGCGGCTGCGGACGCCGGCCGAGTTCGCCGCGCACCCCCAGCTTGCCGCCCGCGATCGCTGGCGGGATGTGGCGACGCCGGCCGGCCCGGTGCGCGCGCTGCTGCCACCGGTGACGGTGCCCGGCCGCGAGCCCGCGATGGGCAAGGTCCCCTCGGTCGGCGATCACACCGCCGCGATAATGGCTGAGCTCGGCCTGGCGGCTGAGACCTGACGCTCATCCGCCGGGGTGTCAGCGTGTCCGGTCCAGTCCGGCCAGCAGCGCCCGGATGACCGTCACGGCACGGCCGCTGCCGGCGGCCCGGTTCGCGAGCACGTCTGCGTAGAGGAAACCTTCGCTGATGCGCATAATGGCATAGGCGAGCGCGCCGGTGTCCAGTTCGGCATCGAAGCAGCCCCGGCTGCGCTCCAGATCGATGAGCCGCTCCAGCGCGGCGGTCAGGCCGGTCGCGGTGACGCTGCGGCGGCCGGTGAGAATCCGCAGAGCGGTCTCGGGATCGGACTCGATGAAGGCTCGCAACGGCAAGTCCGCCTCGACGCCGCGGAGCACGCCACCGACCACCGCGGCGATCCGGTCCGCGCCCGACAGGCGATGTGACATCAGCAGCTGGAGCGTGACCAGGCGCCGGGTCCGCCACCAGATCACCTCGTCGAGCAAGTCCTCGCGATTGCCAGCCCGGCGGTAAAGCGTCGCGCGGCCGACGCCCAGATGCCTTGCCAGCGACTGCATGTCGAGCCGCCGACCGGAATCGTAGGCGGCCGCAGCAGCAGCGAACATCCGCGGCGGCACCGCCGCAGGCGGCGCCGTCCCGTCCGGCAATACGGCCTGCACGTCGTCGCCGATGCGCGGCCGCGCGCGAAGATCTGGCATCGGCATCCCTAGCTCGCCGCCTTCACCAGGTGGGCCAGTTCCTCCACCAGGTAGTCAGCAAGCGCGTCGAGGTCGGGAATGAGTTCGCGGCAGGACACCAGCCCGAAGTGCAGCCGGCCTAGGTAGCCGACCACGGTGATGTTCAGTCCCTGACCATCGGTGATCACCGACACCGGATAGTGCGCCAGCAGCTTGGCCCCGCACAGGTACACCGGGATGTTCGGGCCCGGCACATTCGAGATGCACAGGTTGAACGGCGGCAGCCGGTGCAGCACGCCGGTAGCGAACACCACCCGCGCGGCCCGCGCGGTCAGCGCCGGCAGGGCAAAATCACTGACCTGGTCGACGAGTCCCTGGGGGATCACCGCGTGCTGCGCCTTGGCCATCTTCGTGGCGGCATGCGCGACCGCGACGCGCTCTGCCGGGTCCTCGACGTTAGTCGGCAGGACCGCCAGCATCGCCGAGACCTTGTTTCCCATCCCGGTCTTGCCAGCCGGATCGCGGACGGACACCGGGATCATCGCGATCAGCGGCAGATCGGGCAGTGCGCTGCGGTCGGCGAGCCAGTGCCGCAGGGCGCCCGCGCACATGGCCATCACCACATCGTTCACGGACACGCCGAACGCGTTCTTGACCGCCTTCACGCTGTCGAGGTCCACGCTGCGAAACGCAAGTCGCCGGTGCGCGGTGATCGGCCGGTTGAACGGGGTAGCCGGGGCCCGGCCCGGCGTGGTCGGGATGACTTCGCCGTCTCCCCGGTTCAGCCCCAGCAGGCCGCCGACCAGGTTGCCGAGCGCCGGCGCCAGCGTTGGCAGCACTCTGACCAGCTCATTGGTGAAGCGCACGGCCTGCACCGGCCGCCAGGCGAGCCGGGCGGCCGCCAGTGCCGTGAGCGCGGCGTAGCCGGGTGGCCTGGCGGGCACGAACGGTCTCACAGCGGGGAGCTCACGGCCGTCGGGATGCAGATCGAGCAGTATGGTCAGCAGTTCAACGCCGGACACGCCGTCGATCGCCGCGTGATGAATCTTGGTGTAGACCGCGGCGCGCCGCCGGGCGAGTCCGGTGATCAGGTAGATCTCCCACAGCGGCTTGCTGCGGTCAAGCGGCCGGGCATGCAGGCGGGCGACCTGCTCGGTGAGCTGGGCTTCGGAGCCCGGCCGGGGCAGCGCGAGTTCCCTGATGTGGTACTCGATGTCGAAGCTAGGGTCGTCAACCCAGTACGGCTGGTCTAAACCGAGCGGCACGTTCAGCAGCTTGCGGCGCAGCACCGGGACCAGCGGCAAGCGGGCGCCGACTACCTCGGTAAGCCGTGCCAGCGTCAACGGAGCCGAGGCACGGGACTCCTCGACAATGCAGACGCCGCCGACGTGCCCGGTCGAGTTGGCGGTCTCCAGCGCCAGGAACGCGGCGTCCAGTCCGGTGAGCTGCTGCATCGCGAGCTATTCCGGACGTGCGTCGCGGCCGGGGTACAGCGGGCGGAGCGCGGTCGGCGGCCGGAACTCGCGCCGCTCACCGGGCGGCACTGCGAGCCGGTCGGCAATCAGCCAGAGCGTGGCCGGGTCGACGCCGAAGCCCAGGTGCGCACAGCGAACTTCTACGTTCGTGTGAAGCTCGGTTTCCGGTTCGATGCAGGCCTGCCACGACACGATCCCGTCCCGTCGCGAGTAGACCGCCGTCGACGGCACGGTGATCGGCTGGCTGATCTGCTTGAGGTCCGGCACCCGACCGCTTGCGTGCGTGCTCGCGCGGCGCCGGTAAGCCCGGTCAGCGTAGCTTTGCCGGATGTCGGTCATCGCGAACGGGCTCCCGAGCGTGATTACCTGACGGACCTGCTCAGCGTGCTGGCGAGCCATTTCCCTGGCGTAGATGCCGCCGAGGCTCCAGCCGACCAGCGACACTGGCCGCCCGGTCTGGCCGGCGAAGTCCGCCAGCATGACCGGGAGGCCATCGAGCACATGATCGGTCGGACCGTTGTTGCGGCCAAGGGCCCAGCCCCGGACCTGGTAACCGAGCAGGCGCAGGAACCGGCGGAGCACCGTGGTGCTGGAGTCTGAGGCCAGCAAGCCAGGCAGCACCAGCACTCCGTGGCCATCGCCGCGCGGTGCGATTGACAGCCACGGCGCAACTAGCGGCAGCGTGACGAGGTCGGCGAGCCCTCTGGCCGGCTCGGTGAGCAGCAGCCCCAGGGACGGGCTACCAGCGGGAGTACCGTCACCGGCTGGCCGAGTCTCACGGACTGCGTGCGCCATTGCTCGCTCCCGTCACGCAGACTGCCCTGTTACCGACGGCCGCTAGGCAGCCCGCTGATACACCTCTATTATATGTCTCACATTCTGTGCCGCAACGAAAGCTTCCCCGAGGTCTGAATGAGCTTCAACCTGGCGGCGATCCTTCGGGAGACAGCAGCCTCGTTCCCCGATGCACCCGCTTACCGTGCGGCCGGCGTCACCGCGACCTACGGCGAGCTTGACGAGGAGTCCGGCAAGTTCGCGGCAGGTCTTGCCCGCTCCGGCCTGAGGCCGGGCCAGGTTGTTGCCGTCCAGCTCCCGAACGTGCCGGAGTTCCTTACCGCGTACTTCGGCGCGCTCAAGGCCGGGATGACGGTGCTGCCCATGAACCCGCTGCTCAAGGCACCGGAGATCGAGTACCAGCTGGCCGACTCCGGCGCCAGCATCATGCTCGGCTTTGCCGGGCTGCACGGGGACGCAGTCAAGGCGTGCGGGCTGGCCGGCGTCCCGCTGTACCTCATCGGTGAGCCGGCCCCCGGCGTAGCGGCGCGCCCGGCGAGCGAGCTGATGGCTAGCGGACCGCTCACCGAGCCGGGCGGCGAGATCTGGCCCGGCAACTCCGATGACACCGCTGTCCTCATCTATACCAGCGGCACGACCGGCAAGCCAAAGGGCGCCGAGCTCACCCACTTCCTGCTGTACATGAACTGCTCGGTGTCCGGCCAGCTGTTCGGCGCCCGGCCAGACGACGTCACGCTGGCGGTGCTGCCGTTCTTCCACGTCTTCGGGTTGTCGTCAGTCATCAACGTGAGCGTCCGCCACGGCGGCTGCCTGTCGATCGTGCCGCGGTTCGAGCCCGGCGCCGTGCTCGCCGCGATCGAAGCGGACCGCTGCACGGTGATCGCCGGCGTGCCCACGATGCTGCACGCACTGGCCCAGCTGGACGTCAGCGGCCGTGACCTGGGCGCGCTGCGGGTAGCCGTCTCCGGCGGTGCCTCGCTGCCCGAAGACGTCATGAAGACATTCGAAGCTAAATACGGCATCGAGGTGCTCGAGGGTTACGGCCTGTCCGAGACAGGCAGCACGACATCGTTCAACCGGCCAGGCGACCGGCGGCCGCTGTCGGTGGGCAAGCCGATCTGGGGCGTGCAGATGCGCGTCGCGGACAGCGATGACCGGCCGCTTGATGCCGGGCCTGACCACATCGGGGAAATCCTGATCCGCGGGCACAACGTGATGAAGGGATACCGCAATCGGCCGGAGGCGACCGCCGCAGCGCTCAAGGGCGGCTGGCTGCATACCGGCGACCTGGGCTACGTCGACTCCGACGGTTTCTACTTCATCGTGGACCGCACCAAGGACCTGGTCATCCGCGGTGGCTACAACGTCTACCCGCGCGAGATCGAAGAGGTGCTGTACGCGCACCCCGGAATCCGCGAAGCCGCGGTCATCGGCAAACCAGACTCGCGGCTCGGCGAGGAGGTGGTCGCCGTGGTAGTGCTCGAGGATGGCGCCAGCCTCAGCGCGGCAGAGATCATCTCCTACTGTCGCGATCGGCTCGCCGCCTACAAGTACCCGCGCGAAGTCAGGTTCCTGCCGGAACTGCCCAAAGGGCCGTCAGGCAAGATCCTCAAGACGGAGCTGCGCGGCAGCTAGCGATCCGTCGATCGCTAGGCTTCAGGCCGGTGGAGGCTCAGGCCGGGTAGGGGTCACCAGCCGTTTCGTATCTGCGGCCGCTGGGTGTTTGCCAGGTCATTTGCCCTGGCCGGCGTTGCTCCAGGCACCAGCCGGGTGCCTGCTTGGCGCGATGATGACGCCTGCAGCACGGCGCCAGATTGCAGAGGCAGGTCGGGCCGCCCTTGTCGAATGGCACGGTGTGGTCGAGATCACAGCGCGCCGCGGGGCGGCGGCAGCCGGGATAGCAGCAGGTGCGCTGCCGCACGCAGACCAGATGCCGCAGCGCCGCGGGCGGCCGGTAGCTGGCCGACTGGGCTGCGTGGCTGCACGCGGTATCCTCGAGCAGACCCAGGCGAGCGCGCAGCCCGGCCGCCCATCGCAACGCCGGCTCGCCGGCTGCGGGGCCGCTGCGGGCGCATGCGTGAGCCACCGCCCGGCCGTCCGCACCGGTCACAGTCAGGCACCACCGGGTAGCCGGGTCGGCCGCGAGCATGGCGGCCAGCTCCCGGCTCACCGTTGCGTCAACCGGTCCGTGGCCGGCCACCTCGCCGGGCTGCCCGCCGCCAATCCACGCCGACAGCGGCATCGTCAGGTGCACGGTCCCCGACAGCGCCGGCCAGCAATGCTCGCTTCCGGTCAGTGGCGGCCCGGCATCCGTCGCGCCAGCACCAACCAGTCCCGTCCCCAGTGGGCTGGCGGCGGCCGAGCCGGTCTCATCGGCTGACGTGCTGGCGCCGGCTGACGTGCTGGCTCCGCCCGGCACGTTCTGGGCGGACTCAGCTGCGCTGCCGGGATCGGCGGCGGCGCCAGCCGACCCGCTGCGACGGGTTAACCCTGGCAGCAATGACTCGACCGGACGGCCAGCCAGCAGCGCGGCGTAGGCTGCGGCGCGCAGCTGCCCCATGGTGCCTGCCGCGCCATGGTCGTGCAGCCATCGGGCCAGCGCGGTAAGCCGGGCCATCGCGGCGATCACTTGCGCCGGCGGGAGCTCCCGCCCGGCCAGCGCTGCGTTACCCGACGGCTCATCCCACGACTCCACGTCGGCGTCTGCTCGCGCTTCCCGGCGGCGGCGCACCGCGGCGCCTGGGTCGGCGGCCAGCACCGCCTGGCGCAGCCGCGCCCGCAACTGCCCGGTCGTCCACCCGCCGGCCCCGGCGCGGCCGATCATCCGGCTCGCGATTTCCCGCGCAGCCTCGTCGCTCTCCAGCACACCCAGTTCATCGACGAACACGCACGTCTTCGCCCAGTCGATCTCACCTCGCTCCAGGGCGGCATGCACTGCCGGCAGCCGCGCCAGCCCGCGCGACAGCGATAGCAGCCGACCTGCCGAACGCCCGGTGAGCGTGAGCGCCGCCGCTAGCTCGTCGCTGACGTGCTCGCTGAGGTGCTCGGTGCCGATGCCCTCCGACTGGGCAGCCCGGCGGCGGCTCAGCGCCAGCACTGCGGCGGCTTCCCCCGCCGCCGCCCATGAGCTCATCCGCCGCCACCCGCACAGCACTCCGATCAGTTCCGATTCACCAAGCTGATCGTGCCCGTCCGCTGCGGCGGCAGCGACCGCATCGGCCAGCCACGGCCCAGGCGCCAGCCTGTCCAGCGCTCCGCCAGCCGCGAACCCGGCTCCACCAGGACCGGTGCGCATGTGATGCAAGAACCCGGCCGGTACCAGCTCGCCATCACCAGTCCACGCACCAGCCAGGAACTCTTCCCGCACCTCGGCAGGCAAGCTTGCAAGCCACGCCTGCTCATCGTCGGGGTCGGTCTCCGGATCGCCCCAGTCGCACGGGTCCCAGCCCGCATCGACCCAGTCTTCGCACCGCCACCCCGGCTCGCCAGCCGACAGCCCCTGGCCGGCGCCTGCCTCGGCGCTAGCCGGCGCAGCGTCATCATCCGGCATCAGCCCGGCGCGCCGCTGCCCCGCCGGCGGCTCAAACGCGCTCTCCGGGATTCCCAGATCCAGTTCGCCCGAGCCAACCACCTCGAACTCGCCCACCAGTGTCACCGCCCCTCAGCTAACCGCGTCCCGTCATGGTCTGCTATCGCCGGTTACCTGTTCCTGACAAGCTTTCGCTCATAGTATCGAGGGCCACTGACAATTCCGCGGTACCCTACGAGAGCGGCGCCGGCGAGCCGCCACCGGCGAGCCGCCCAACGAGGCATGAGCGCCGGACGCGAGGCCGGTGGAATGGCTGTCATTGCCGTGGCGCGCTGCCAGAATGCAGGTCATGACAAGCGAGCGGATCGAAGTACAGCGCACTATCCAGGCTGACCCCGCAGCGATCTTCGCCATTCTCAGGGATCCGCGGGGCCACGTCGTGATCGACAGCTCTGGCATGCTGCAATCGGCCGACGGAGCGCCAGTCACCGCCGTCGGCGACAGCTTCGTCGTGCACATGGACCGCGAGTCGCTGAACGACTATCCCGAGCTTGGCCGCTACGACGTGACCGTCTCGATCTCGGCCTACCAGCCCGACCGGGAGATCGCCTGGACCATAATCGGCCAGATCCGCCCGCAGATCGGGCACGTCTACGGCTACCGGCTTGAACCAGTACCCGGCGGCACGTTGGTCACCTCGTACTACGACTGGTCGCAGATACATCCGCAATGGCGCGAGGCCGGCATCTTCCCGGTCATATCCGAAGCCGCACTACGGGCTACCCTCGGCATCCTGGCCAGGACCGTTGCGGGTGCTCAGGCCGATCCAGCCGCTCACTGACCAGGCCCAGCACGAAGCCAGGGCCAGCTTCGGCTTCGACGGTCAGCTCGCGCCGCTCTTGGAGCTTTGATGGTGGATCATGCGCGGGTAACTGCCTCGAGCGGATGCGGCAGCCGATCCAGGCCCACCTCTCCGGCGAGCAGGCGCGCGTACCGGAGCTTGCGGCCCGCGCCGCTGCCCAGAAACCGCCGTAGCTGTGCCCCGGCGGGCTGACCACGCCACTCGGGCTGTCTTTGCAAGCTGCGGAACGAGCCTAGGTCTCCCTGCGAGTCGATGAGCTCGGCAACCCGCGCGGTGCCGACCGCACGGATCAGCTCGTCCTCCAGATCCTCGACGCAGACGTAGAAGCCCAGTCGCTCCATGTCGGCCCGCCCTACGGGCGAGCCGATTCCGGCGCCGGCCAGACCGCGCCGGACGGCGTTCTCCTCGCCGACATCGCACAGGCCGGTAAGTCGGAGGCCAGCTCCGGCAGGGCCAAACTGCTTTAAGTAGCGGGTAAACGCGTGCGCACCGCCGATAGGCACGACCACCACGTGCTGCGCACCGAAGTCCTGGCCGCGACGCGCGGCAATCGTCTCGACCGCCATCTGATCACTGACGCCCTCGACCAGCATGACCGCGTTTGCGTCCGCCGCCTTCGTCAGCGCCCTTGCCGTGGCCTGCGTCGCGGCCTCCGGGCCATGCACGTATCCGCTCAGCAACCTGCTGGCAAGCTCGCGCCGCATGGTGATGTCCATCGAACCCATTGTGTCCGTGCTACGGGCCGGTGTCGCGCGACGTAGCGGCGTGCTGCGCGACCTTGACCTCCTCGTCGGTCAGGACACCGGTCTTCGCCAGCGTGGATCGCGAGCGAGTTGCTCCGCGATGCGTTCGCCGAAGCTCTTGCTGGCCAGCGCCTGCCGGACGTCGGCTGCGACGCGGGTGAGCGGGTAGGGCAGCTGCGTCTCGAGTTCGGCCAGGGCCGTCTCGGTGGCGTTCCACTCGGCCGCGAGCTTGTCCGCGACCTGCTCGGCTTTGGCCGTGAGTCGCACCTTCTTGCTGCGTGCGTCCGGTCCGGGTTCGGTGATCAGCCACCCCTTACCGCGCATGACGGCGACCTTCTGGCTCAGCGCCGAGTGCGTCAGGTCCAGACCACGGGCGAGCTCGGCGATCGTCATCGGGCCGCGCGCGTGCAGCTTGAGTATCACTGGCACCCAGTTTGCCCGCAGATCCGCAATGCCGTTATCCGCGTAAACGCCGGCGATCTCCTCGTCCATGTCGTGCAGCAGGCGGAACACCGGCCGCCACAGACTGCGCTCCGTCGGGTCGCCGCTCACGATGGGCATTCTATAAATATGACAGCACTTACACAAGGACTGTTATATTCATGCCGTGAAGCTTCTCACCGACGTTGCCCCGGTGCGCTCCAACCCCGTCTTCAGGCGGCTGTGGATTGGCAGCACCCTGTCCCAGGTCGGGGGGTCGATGACGACCTACGCCGTCACCTTGCAGATATGGAACGCGACGCATTCGACGGCAGCGACGGGAGCGCTGGGGGTGGTGACCCTGGTACCGATGCTGCTCATCGCGCTGCCCGGCGGGTCGATCGCCGACGCGGTCGACCGGCGCAAGCTCGCCTTGGTCATGACCGCGTGCTCGGCGGTCGCCTCCGGCGCGCTCTTCCTGCAGGCACTGGCCGGCCTTGACTGGTTGTGGCTGGTGTACGCGCTGGTCGCGATCGCCAGCGCCATCGGCGCAGTCAATGCACCGACCCGGCGCACGCTTATCCGGTCGGTCGTGAGCAGCGATCAACTGCCGGCCGCGCTGGCGCTGAACAGGATCTCCTTCCAGACGACGCTGATCGGCGGTTCCGCCCTGGCCGGCCTGGTGACTGCCGCGGCCGGCTTCAAGGGCTGCTACCTCGTCGATACGGTCAGCTTTGCCGGCTCGCTGTACGGCGTATTCCGGTTGCCCGCCGGTGCCGGTGCCACCCCCGCGCGCTCAGGCCGATCCCAGCTAGCCCTGTCCGCCGAAGGGCTGGCCTGCATCTGGCGGAACCGCGTGCTGGCCGGCGCCTTCTTCGCGGACCTGAACGCGACATTCTTCGCGCTTCCGCTGTCGCTGTTCCCGGCGATCAACGCGGCGCGGTTCGGCGGTGACCCCCGGACCCTCGGCCTGTTCACCTCGGCAATCGGCCTCGGCGGCATGGTCACCGCCCTGCTGTCCGGGCCGTTCGCGAAGGTAACGCGGCAGGGGATCGGGATGCTAGCGGCGGTGACGGTTTGGGGGCTGGCCTTCGCCATCTTCGCGATCGCGCCGTCACTATGGCTAACCCTGCTCGCGCTGGGCATCGCGGGGGCGGCGGATTCGATCACGGTGCTGTTCCGCGGGCTCATCGTGCAGCGAGTGACGCCACCAGAGCTTCTGGGCCGCGTGAACGCCGCTGACTACGTGGTCGGAGCCGGCGGCGGCCAACTGGGGTCGCTGGAGTCCGGGCTTGTCGGGGCGGTGAGCTCAGCGGAGGTAAGCGCACTGATCGGCGGCCTGCTGACGGTGGCCGGCGCCCTGGTGATCGGGCTGAGAGTCCCGGCATTCCGGCGATATCTGAACCAGGAGGCTGCTGTCCTGGCTGGCGCCGACACGGTTCCCGCTTCGGCCTGATTCCGGCACCCGGAGTTGCCTGTCACCTCGCGCCGTTACTGATGCCACCACCTCAGCACGCGCATCGCCCGCAGCGTCACCCAGCGCGACGGCTTGCCGACGCCATCATTGACGTCGAACCACACCCGGCCGGGCAGGCTCCGGTCGAGCAGCCAGGTGCCGTCCTCCTGCCGCCGGGCACGAACCTGGCCGACCGCTTCGGCAAGCCGCGGGTCGGGCGCCGCGCCGGTCAGCGTGGCAGCGGACCGGAAGTAGTCCAGCGCACGCAGGACGTCGTAGCGCCAGCGGCTGGGATGCAGGAAAGACAGGAAGTCCTCATCGGCCGGCTCGCCGGTACTGAGACGGCGGAAGAGGCTGCGCTCCAGCAGATACTCCTCGCCCGACCTGCGCGCCTGCCGCGATCCGGGCGTGCCGCCGGTCGCTCTCTCGTATTCCAGCAGCCCTTCGAGCACGTTGATGGTGGTGGCGAAGGACGAGCGCACCGAGCCATTTGCCCGCTCGCAGTTCCAGCCGCCGTCGTCAAGCCGCTCACCGACCAGCCTGCCGGCAATGGGCGAAACGTCGACCCCGAAATAGGCGCCGTCAGCAACAGTCCGGCCGTTGATGCACTCCTCGACCTCGCCCTCCCAGTAAGGCTCACCGGCATGGTCCCACCGCGAGTTGACGCCGATCAGTTCCACGGCCCGCCTGGCTTGGTCCGACGACGGATCCAGACCGAACTCCCGCAGTTGCGACAACGAGAACGCCGTGGCCGTCCACGGCTGCCCGACGTCCTGCCACTCACGGACATCGAAATCACGCGGCACGAAGGCGCCGCCCGCCCACTGCCCGTCCGCGTCCTCGTGCGACAGCAGCCGCGCTCCCCAGCCTTCCGTCGCCACCCTGGCCCGCTCCGCCATCCAGCGCGACTCCGGGACATCGAGCAGGTCGCGCAGCACCTGCCAGCGGATCGACGGATCGGAACGCAGAAGCCAGCCGATCACCGGGCCAGAGTCGGTCATGCGGGCGAGGTTAGCAACCGACGGTGTCGATGTCGGACTCGCGCCGCCCGCGCAGCAGGACGCTCTCACCGCGCAGCACCGGGAGCGGCGGCAGCGCCAGCCAGTCAGTCAGGCATCACCGTGGACATACTACGCGTTTCGCTGCACACTCCCCCGCGGGTGCTAGTCGCCGTTCAGGGGGCGCAGGGCGGCGCTGATCGCCACGCTCAGCGTTGCCGCACTCGCAAGCGCGGCGAGAGCCAGCCATGCGCAAGCACATCGCTGTCGCGAACTGACGCCGCGGCGCAATCAGGACAGCACAATCAGGACAGCACACGGCGGCGGAAATTGCGCAGGCCGAGGGTCAGGAATAGGACGCCGAACCCGGCGATCACCGGATAAATCACGTACAAGTGCATATGCGGCGCTGTAGTGAACGCGGCGCGCATGCCCTCGTTGACGTAGATCAGCGGGTTGATCAGCACGATCGTCTGCAGCCAGTGCCAGCCGCCGACGGTGACCGGCGCAAGTTTGGTCCATGGGTAGTACGTGCCGCCGAGGAACGTGATCGGCAGGATGATGAAGCCGAACATCAGGCCGATGTTCCGCGGCTCGAAGCTGGTGCCGAGCACCAGGCCGAGTCCGGCCATCGCGACGCAGGACAGCGGCACGAGAGTCAGGATCAGCAGCCAGTCCAGCGTCAGATGCGCGTGCACTCCTGGCGCGTGCACCACCGATGCGATCGGCAGCACGATGATTGCGGAGAGCACGCCCTGAGCCGCGCCGGACAGCACCTTCGCGATGGCTACCAACCAGATCGGGCATGGCGCCTGCACCCGGTCCTCGATCTCCCTGGTGAACCCGAACTCCTGTGCCATCGCCAGCGCGATCGACTGAACGCCCTGGAACATCACCGAGATGCCCACGACTCCGGGCACCAGAACGGTCGCGAACGCCGACTCAGCCGCGGCTCCTTGACCACCGATCCCCTGGCCGATCTTGGGGAAGACGTACAAGAACACAAAGCAGAGCAGGAACGGCTGGATTATCGTCCGCAGCACGAACTCCCAGAGATGCTTGCGGAGTACAACCAGGTCACGCAGCATCAGCGCGCCGAGCGCGGTCCAGCTCGCCGCGGCAACCGAGCGGGTCGGCCCGCCGCCGATCGTCCTGGCCAACACCTGCTGCTGAGTTACGGAGGTGGCCATTAGTCCCTCAGCTCCTTACCCGTCAGGCTGATGAACACCGTCTCCAAGCTGGGCTCGGCAACCGACAAGTCGATCAGGTCATAACCGCCGCGCTCGGCGGCAAGCACGATCCGTGGTATCAGCCGTTCCCTGCCCTTGACGTGCAGTTCGAGGCCACCGTCGACGAGACGGGTTCGGGTCACGCCGGCGACGTCCGCGGCGAGCAGTTCGGCGAGCCGCGCGGCGTCTCCGGCCGTCCTGATGGAAACGACGTTATCGGCGCCGATGCTCTGCTTCAGCGCGGCAGGGGTGTCCAGGGCCAGGATCTTGCCGTGATCCATGATCGCCACGCGATCGCAGAGCTGGTCGGCTTCTTCCATGTAGTGCGTGGTGAGCAAGATCGTCTGGCCGGCCCGGTGCAGTTCCCCGAGCAGGTCCCACAGCGCCAGCCTGCTCTGCGGGTCAAGGCCCGCGGTCGGCTCGTCCAGGAACAGCACGGAGGGACGGTGAAAGATAGCGCGCGCCACCATCAGCCGCTGCGCCATCCCGCCGGACAGCGCGTAGACCGAGGCCTTCGCCCACCGGGACAGCTGGAACTGCGCCAGCAACTCGTCCGAGATCCGCCGGGACTCGCGCGCCCCGATGCCGAACAGCCGCCCGTGGAAGTACAGGTTTTCCCAGACGGTGAGCTGCCTGTCGAGGGTGTTCTGCTGAGAGACGATCCCGCTGAGCTGCTTGGCCAGCGCCGGATGGGCGGCGACGTCGATGCCCGCAAGCAGGGCCGTCCCCGAGGTCGGCACCACCCTGGTCGTGAGCATCCCGGCCGTCGTGGTCTTTCCCGCTCCGTTGGGACCGAGCAGGCCGAAGATCTCCCCGGCCCGGACATCGAGGTTCAGCTTGTCGACGGCGGCGAAATCCGCGCCGGGGTAGATCTTGGTCAGGTCCTCGGTGTGAATGACCGCGGCTGGCTCGCCGCCGGCACCGCTGCTCGCGGTCACTGGTGCACGTGCAGTGCGGATGGCCGGACCTCTCTCCCTGCTCTCCTGCGGCCCGCTGCGGCCGGGCCAGGGTCAACTGTTGGTGGTCATCGGCCAGGCGATGTCCCCGTCCAGGCTGGCCGGCCGTGACCAGGGTCAGCTCGCGGCCACGCCGGGTGTACCTCGTCTCGGCCATCTTGGTCACGCTCGTCCTGTGGCTGCCTGACCTGTACATTCTCTACCGGGGCCAGCCTGGCAAGGCGGTCGGGGTGCTGATGGTCATGCACCTGGAGAATCGCCGTGGTGACCTTCAACTGCCTGGTCCGGATCGCTCAGCTCCCTTCCGCGATCCAGTTGCCCGGCCGTACCATCCAGGTAATGGCTGAATGGTGGTCCATCGAGGTCTTGCACTCGGAGTTCTCCGAGTTCTCGGCCTTCCAGTGGCAGCAGGCGCACGACTCCGAACTGATCGAGGCGGCGCTTACTAACGGCGCGCTCGACGGGACCTGGCATGCGGGTACCTGGGGAGTAGCCTTCGAGGTCTGCTTCACCACCGAGGCTGACTGGCTGGCCTTCCGCGACCTGCCGGTGGTTCGCGCCGCCCTGGACGCGGTCCCCGACCCGGTCAACGGCCTGCTCATCTACCGCGGCCGCGGCGGAACCTCGGCGGCCGGCCAGCCGCGGCGGCCGCGTCCGGTGCCTAGTGCCAGCGCGGTCGCACTGCCTGAGCCGGCCGATCAGATGTACCTCGACCTGACCAGCGCCGCACCTGAGCACGTCGACGCGGGCGCGCTGGCGCTCGGCTAGACCGCCGTCAGCGGTAGCACCCCGGTCTTGAGAGTTCGCCGGTCCGTCACCAGGACATGGCGGTTCGCCAGCGGTGTCCAGCCGGGCTGCGGCCAGCCTGAACTCGCGACAACCACGGCACTGCCGGTCGCGCGATAGGCCAGGTCGAAGTAGGCCGCGATCTCGTCCGGCTGGTAACCGCGGGCCCGCAGCTTAGCCTCGGGCGCGAGGTCGCGGTGGTACCAGCTGACCGCGTACAGCTCGTCCGGAGACGCCAGGATCGCGTTCAGGCTGTTCGGCTCGAACCGGGCGTCGATGTCGGCGGCCGCCGCCGCGATCGCGGCGACCATGTCCCCGCCGTTGCTGGCCAGCCGCGACATGATGAGCAGGAAGTACCGTTCGCTGTCGGTCGTGCCGGCCAGCTTGCTCTCCCACTGCGGCGGCAGCATCTCGGGCAGCCTGTTCTGCGGATGGATGGCGCCATTGTGCGCGAACACGTACTGGCCGTACCGGAACGGGTGATTGTTGCGCTCGGTCACGCCAAGGCCGGGGGTTGCCCAGCGCAGGTGCACGAGCCCGAGGTCGGCCAGCGGTTCGCGGGCCAGCTTGTCATATTCCGGCTCGCTGTCGGCGCGGAGCGGCGATTTGCGGATAACTGGCTCGGTGCCGTCGTACCAGGCCATCCCCCACCCGTCGCCGTGCAGTGCGCACAGACCGGTGAACTCGCGGAGCCCATCGGCGCCGATCAGGTCCTCCAGCGACGCCTCGTGATCCGAGCAGTAACCAAGCAGCCGGCACATGCAATCCCCGTTCCCTACAAGAATTTGCCCATACCGCCGGCAACGTCGATGGACGCGCCGGCGATATAGCTAGCCCGGTCGCTGGCCAGGAACGTCACCAGCCCAGCGACCTCGTCAGGGCGGCCGAACCGGCCGAGCGGGACCTCGGCTTCGGCCAGCTTCCCGAAGAACTGCCCGGCCGGCATGCCGGGTGCCCGCCGGCGGTGGATGTTCTGCCACTGCGGGGTCTCGACCAGGCCGATGTTGACACTGTTGACCAGGATCCCCTCCCGGCCAAGTTCGATGGACAGCGCCTTCGACAGGCTAAGGCAGGATGCCCTGTTAACGGACGAGGCGAGGAAGGCAGGATCGGGGTAACGGGCGTACACGGCGTTGATGTTGATTACCCGGGGCGCCTGGCTCTGCCGTAGCAGCGGCAGCGCCGCCCTCGTGCACCGGATCTGGGCGAGCAGCTTGAGCTCGATGTCAGCATGCCAGTCGTCATCGGTCAGGGTGCCGAACTGCCCGGCCCTGGCCCCGCCGGCATTGTTGACCAGGATGTCCAGCCCGCCAAGGGCGGCCGTCGCGTCATCGATGAAGCTGATGACCTGGCCCGCGTCTGTCACATCGCACGGCAGGGCATACACGGTTCCGGCCACGCTGGATCCGGCACCGCCGGATGCGCCCTTCGTCAGTTCCGCTGCCGTCGACTCGAGTTCGGCGACATGCCGAGAGCAGATGACGACCGATGCGCCCTCGGCCATCAGATCGGCGGTGATGGCCTTGCCCAGTCCCTTCGAGCCGCCGGTGACAATCGCCTTGCGGCCGACCAGCCCGAGGTCCACCTAGGACTCGCTCCCCGGCTGCCCGGCCTGCCCGGCCTGCGCGGACTGCTCGGCCTGCGCGGCCTGCGCGGCGGCGAGCTTCAGCAGGCTCTGCCGGGGCGGGCAGAACACGTCGATCTCCAGGCAGTGGCTGTCAGTAGTCCATGCCCCGTGCGGGACCCACGCCGGCACGACCGCGACGTCCCCCTTGCGCATGACGCGTACGTCGCCGTCCAGGTCGAAGGTGAACTCGCCATCGATAACGATGACGATCTGCTCCTCCTCGTGCACATGCCGCGGCGCTTTCGCGCCTGGCTCGAAGCTGACGAAGTTAGTCATCCCGCGCTGCCCGCTGACCGGCCGGAACCCGAGCCCAGGGAGGAACTCGACCGGACTGATCGAGTCCACGTTGACGTACCGGCCGGGACCGGCCGGCTCGCCGTGTGCCTCCGTGGTGAAGTGGCTCGCCGCGTCACCCAGCGATTCGTCGCTCACAGCTCCTCCAGTGCAGTTCTGAGCACCCCGCCGATCCGGTGGATGCCTTCGTCGATGAGTTCGTCGGCCACCCGGCTGTACGCGAGGCGGATCTTCGCCGCGCCGTCGTCAGCCGGGTAGAAGGGCCGGCCCGGTACGTAGGCCACTTTCCGCGCTCGCGCCGCGGCGGACAGCGCCACGGTATCCACGCCCTCGGGAGCGGTGACCCAGATGTAGAAGCCGCCCTGCGGTGCAGTCCATGTCGTTCCCTCCGGCATGTGCGCGGTCAGCGCCTGGCCCATCAGGGCGGCGCGGCGCGCATACAGGGCACGAGAGGCGACGATCTGGCGCTCCATGTGCCCGCCGCGGCCGTACTCCTCCAGCATCCGCTGGCCAAGAGCGCCCGCGCACTGATCGGAGTTCTGCTTGGCCACCACCAGCCGGCTGATGATCTCGGCCGGCCCTGCCGCCCAGCCCATCCGGAAGCCCGGGCAGAAGATCTTGGAGAACGTCCCGGCCTGCAGCACGACATCCGGCGCCATCGACCACAGGCTGTCTGGCGGCGGCTGCTCGAAGTGGAGGTCCCGGTACGCGACGTCCTCGAGGATCAGGAACCCGTACCGCCGGGCCAGCGCGATCAGCTCACTCCGGCGAGACGCGCTCATCGTCAGCCCGGTCGGATTCTGGAAATCCGGGATCGTGTACAAGATCTTCGGTCGCAGGCCCGCAGCCAGCAGATCGGCGAGCACGTCGGTCCGCAACCCGTCGCCGTCGACCGGCACGCCCCGCACGTTAGCCTCATAGCCGCGGAACGCCATGATCGCGCCCAGGTACGTCGGCGACTCGACTACCACTGTGTCCCCGGCATCCAGGTAGCTCTTGGCGACCAGCTCCATGCAGTCGATGCCGCCGCTGGTCACCATCAACTCCGGCGGGCCCGGCATGCGGCCCTGGAGCGCAGCGAGCCGGCCGGCTACGTAGTCACGCACGCCCGCGATGCCCTCGGTCGCCGAGTACTGCAGGGCGACGCCGGGGTCCTGCGTGATCAGGCGAGCCGCAATGTCCGCGAGCACTGGCGTCGGAAACGTGGCCGGATCGGGGAACCCGCCGGAGAACGTAATCACGTCGGACGCCCCGGCGAGCGCGAGAATCGCGGTGATCTCGCCGCCCCCTAGTGACTTCGTGCGCCTGGCCAAAGCGGCGTCCCAGCCGCTCATACGGCTCTGGTCCATTGCTGCGGTCATTGGCGCTTCCGTATCTTGACAGTCGATTTTACAAATGTAAGAATTTCTCACCGCATGCTTTACAGAAGCAACGGCTATGGCAGCTAGCATAACTCAAGTTACTCGGCATCACGAACGGTCGGCTGGCATATGGCAACCGTCTCAGCGCCCTTCGCGAGGCTGGCCGAAGTTACCTCGGCGGCCCGCCCGGAGGTCGAGGTAGACGACCTCGACCTAGCCCTGCTACGCGCACTGGCGAGCGACGCCCGCCAGTCACAGCGTGCGCTGGCCAGGCAAGTCGAGATGTCGCCTCCCGCAGTGGCTGACCGGATTGCCCGATTGGAGCGCCTGGGCGCGATCAGGGGCTACCGGGTCGAGGTCGACTGGGCGGCCCTTGGATACCCGGTCGTCGTCTACATCGCGGTCACGGCCGGCCCCGGCATGGATCTCAGCGAGATCATCCAAGCGATCCGGGCACTGCCAGAGGCCGAGGACATGAGCGTGGTGACCGGCGGCCTTGACCTGCTCGTCCGGCTGCGCGTCCGGGATCACGTGCACCTGCGTGAACTGCTGCTCGCCGAGATCTTCCAGATCAGCGGCGTACAGCGGACCGAGACGTACCTGTCCCTTGCTGACGTCGAGCCCGCCAACTTCACCGCCGCGATGCTGGCACAGATGAGCCAGCGTCGCGGTGCCCCCGAGAAGACCTGATCCGGTGCCGGGCGCCGGAAGCCTTGGCCTCCCGGTGTCCGGCCGACTCAGACACAACTGCATCGGAGGACAGCCACGTGACTAGCAGCAGCCCGGCCGCGGGTCGGCCATCGGGGTCCGGAGTCCCCCCGGGGCGTACTGACGCGCACGGCGTTGGCCAGCCAGGATTCGTCGCGCGCAACGGCCTGTACACGCCGGAGCAGGCCGCCATGGCGGCTGAGGTCTCCGGCCAGATCCGTGCGCTAGACCTCCGCACCGTCCGGCTGGTGGTCGTGGATCAGCACGGCATGCCCCGTGCTAAGTCGTTGTCGCCCGAGGTGGCCATCGCCGCGATGTCCAATGGCCTGGACTTCTCCGGTGCGATCTACAGCCTTGACACTGGCAACCAGGTGTTCGTGCCGGCCTTCGCCGCCGGCGGCGGGTTCGGCATCGCTGAGTTCACCGGTTTCCCGGATGTCGTCCTCGTACCCGATCCGGCCACGTTCCGTGTGCTGCCCTGGGCCGACCGGACCGGGTGGATGCTGTGCGACACGTACTTCTCCAATGGCCAGCCAGTGCCGCTGGATGGCCGCGGGCTGATGCGGCGCCTGCTGTCCGAACTCGGCGACGCCGGATTCGACTACCTGGCCGGGATCGAGATCGAGTATTACATCGTCAAGCTCGACTCCGAGCACATCGCACCGCAGGACGCCGGCTTCGCCGCGCCGCCGCCTGCGGTCAGCGTCTTCGAGCGCGGCTACCAGTACCTGTCGGAGGTGCGGCTGGACAGCGTGGCGAGCACGCTGGAAGTGATCCGCGATGGCCTCGCGGCCGTCGGACTCCCGCCCCGCTCGATGGAGGACGAGTGGGGACCGGGCCAGATCGAGTTCAGCTTCAGCCCGATCGGCGGGCTGGCGGCAGCCGACGCCGTGGTGTTGTTCAGGTCCGCCGTCAAGCAGATCTGCCAGCGCCGCGGGCTGCTGGCGACATTCATGTGCGTGCCTGCGCTGCCGAACTTCTTCCCGTCGGGCTGGCACCTGCACGAATCGCTGATCTCGCGGCAGGACGGGCGGAACGAGTTCGCCAGCGACGACGACTACCTGTCGCTGACCGGACGGCAGTTCGTCGCCGGGTTGCTGGAGCACGCGCTGCCGATGAGCGTGTTCGCGACACCGACGGTCAATGGCTACAAGCGCTTCCGCCCGTACTCCTTCGCGCCCGACCGGGTGTGCTGGGCGCTGGAGAACCGAGGGGCACTGGTCCGCGTTCAGGGTGCGCCCGGCGACGCGAACAGCCACGTAGAGATGCGGATCGGCGAGCCGGCCGCTAACCCCTACTTGTACATGGCGGCGAACATCGCCGCCGGGCTCGACGGCATCCGCCGCGCGCTCGACCCGCCGCCGCCGGTCGAGGCCGACCCGTACGCCACCGACAACACCCGCCTTCCGGCGTCCCTCGAAGACGCGGTTGGCGTGCTCGATCACGACGAGTTCTTCCGCAAGGCGTTCGGCGACATCCTGGTCGACTACCTGCTGCAGATGAAGCGCGCCGAGGTGGCCCGCTACAACGCGGCCGTCGCGCAGAACCCGCCACCCGAAGGACAGAACATCAGCGACTGGGAGATGCGCGAGTACTTCGAGTTCTTCTGAACACAAGCCCGGCAGGCCGGCCCGTCCGGCTTTCCATGGTGACCGCCCGGGCCTTTCGAAGGAGGCCAGTATGTCATCTACCACTCATCAGTACCGGCGCGAACTCGGCCTGTGGAGCGTCGTGTTCCTGGCTACCGGGGCGATTCTCGGCCCTGCGGTCGGCTTCACCCCTGTCTCGGTTCTCGCGCTCGCCGGGCCGGCGGGAATCATCTCGTGGGTGATCGCCCTGCTGCTGATCCTGGCGGTGGCGATGGCCTACGTCGAACTCGGCACCATGTGGCCGCGGGCCGGCGGGGTCGCCTACTACCCGGCGCGTAGCAGTGGCCCCATCGTCGGTGTGCTGAACGCCTGGGGATCGTTCATCGGATACGCGCTGGCAGTGCCGTCCATCTGCGTCGCGTTCACCGAGTACCTCGCTTACTGGTTCCCCGGCCTGTATACGGGCACCAAGCTGACGACCGCCGGCATCCTCACCACGCTGCTCATCCTGGTGGCTGTCGCGATCATCAACTGGCTGCGGATCAGGTACATGGGGCAGATCAACAACGTGCTGACGATCGCCACGATCGTCGGCCTCGTCGTGTTGATCCTGGCGCTGCTGACCCAGTTCCAGCCGCATAACTTCTCGCATTTCGGCGGCTTCGCGCCGATGGGATACAGCGGAGTGTTCCTGGCCATCTCGGCCACGATCTACGGCTACGGCGGATTCCGCCAGCCGATCGACTACGCCGAGGAAGTCCGCGATCCCGGAAAGGTCATCCCCAAGGCCGTCTTCATCACCCTTTTCATCACCATGGTCATTTACGCGCTGGAGAGCCTGGCGGTCAACGGTGCGATCAACTTCGGCGCCATGCACTTGAAAGCGGGCGACTGGGCCGGGCTGAACAGCCTGGCGTTCCCC
>JAJYUU010000198.1 GCA_021792405.1 Actinomycetes bacterium | reverse complement strand
GGGTGCATCTGCGCAGGCTGGACGCTGCCGGGCTGGAGTACCGGCCGCTCGCCGGGCCGCGGCCGTGGCAGCAGGGCGGCTCCGGACCGCGTCGTCACCGGCCCGGCTACCTGGTCCAGGACGTCGCCGAGCACCTTGGTCAACTGGCGGGCGGATGACGGCACGGGCGGGGCACCGCTGGAGAGGCGAAAGGCCGAGTTGACCGCGCGGCACTCGCGTGCCTAATTTAAGACCGACCGGACGGTATGACGCCGCCCGGAGACGAGTAAGCCGGAGCGTGGCACATGGTGCTGAGGTCCAAGGAGTCCGCTGGCCGGCCGGCTGGCAAGACGGCCCGGCCACCGGTAAAGGAACGGCTGCTGCACGTCGCGACCCGGCTCTTCGCCAGGCATGGTTTCGAGAGCACCTCGGTTCAGGACATCGTGGACGCGGCCGGCGTCACCAAAGGCGCTATGTACCACTACTACGGCTCCAAGGACGACCTGCTCTACGAGGTCTACCATCAGGTCCTGACCATGCAGACATCGCACCTGGACCAGATAGCCGCAGGTCCGGGGACAGCCGAGGAGCGGCTGCGCCTTGCGGCTGCCGACGTCGTGCGGACCAGCCTGGACAACCTGGACGACATGATCGTCTTCTTCCGCTCGCTGCACATGCTGCCCGAGGACAAGCAGACTCAGGTGCGAGCCGAGCGACGGGCTTACCAGGAGAAGTTCAAGGCGCTGGTCGACGAGGGCGTCGCGGCAGGCACGTTCCGCGCCGACATTTCGTCGGATATCGTCGTGCACTACTTTCTCAGCGTGGTGAACCAGCTCGGGTCCTGGTTCAAGCCGGACGGCTCGCTGTCGCCGGGACAGGTCGGCGATCTGTTCACCGAGCTCCTGATTGGCGGGCTGGCCGTCCGGTAGGGCGGCTGGCCCCGGCAGCAATTCTTCTGGCACCCTCGCTTGGCCACACCGACTAGTCGGTATGTCAAGATCTGACCAGCTATGCGCCGGCCTGGCACTACCCGGCGGAGCGGGCCGTTGGCCTAGTCGATGGGATGGTCAACGTCGATGCTGCGGGGAAAGCGCTCGGCGCCACCCGGGCAGTCCGATATGCCCGGCTACGGGCGAGCCGGGCGCGCCAGGCCATCGGCCCGCCGCCACCGGGCCGCGCGAAAACTGCGGGCACTGGGCGCTGCCACCATGGTTGTCGTGCTCGCCGGAGCGCTCGCCTTCGGCCTGCTGATGCTGGCAACGCCTGGCGTCGGCAACGCCAGGCAGCTTGCCCAGGCCTTTGACCGTGCACACGGCGCGCCGTACCCCGGCGTCGCCGTACCTCACCGGTTCGCGACGGCGCTCGAGGCGACCGAGGATCACCGGTTCAACGAGGAGCCGGGCATCGATCCCATCGCGGTGCTCCGGGTCATCTACGGCTGGATTACCCGGAAGGGCGACCAGGGTGGGGCAACGCTCTACCAGCAACTGGCCAAGATGCTGTACACGCCGGGCCAGGTGAGCCTGGCGGCGGAGGCGGAGCAGGTGGCGCTCGCGGTCAAGCTGAAGTACACCTACCCGGGCCCGGAGATACTGCGCCTCTACGCCGACGTCGTGTATTTCGGGCACGGATTCTACGGGCTGCAGGAGGCAAGCTGCGGTTATTTCGGCCTGCCGCCGGACCGGCTGTCCTGGCCGCAGGCAGCCTTGCTGGCCGGGCTTGTCCAGGCGCCGAGTGCGGAAGATCCGCTCGAGCATCCGGCCGTCGGGCGGGCCCGCGAGCAGCACGTGCTCGGCAGGCTGGTGGCCGTCGGGGCGCTGAGCCAGTCCCGCGCTAACGCCTACTTCGCGATCCCGATCAGCGCCTTGCTGGCGCGCGCGGGCGCCTGCCGCGGTTAGCCACGAGGTGTCTCAGGTGCGCCGGTGCGCTCCGCCGCGGCCACGCGGACGGCCGGGGCCACCGGTGTGGCTGGGCGCGGCCGCGCGGCTAGTGACCGCGGCGCGGCCGGCGACCGAGGTACGGTTCGCGACGGCGGTACGCCCGGGACCCGGAGCACGATGCGAGGCCGGCCTGGCGGCTACCGCCCCGGCGAGGTGCCGCTCGCGGATCGTGCCTGATTCCGCGACGGGCGGGACGTTCTCGACGGCGACCCAGACCCACTTGCGATAGGACCAGAACCGGAACAGCGTCCCCAGCCCGGTGCCGACAACCAGGGCCATTTCATACCAGAAGATTTCGTTCCGGACCCCGGCCAGGTCGGTCAGCCCGATGCAGCCGTAATAGAAGAGCAGGCCGACCCCATTGAGCACGAGAAACACGACCGTGTCCCTGGTGGTGCCCTGGCCCTGGCGGTTCTTGAAGGCCCAGTGGCCGTTGCCAAGGTAGGTGATCACCGTGGCCAGGATCGTGGCGATCGTAACCGCCTTGTACTCGCCGATGCCCTTGAGAGCGGTGGCCACGCCGAAGGTGACGATCGTGCCGATCAGGCCGACTATGAGGAACTTGGCACCCTCATGAATCAGGAGGCGAAACCGGCTGTAGAGCCCGCTGATCGTGCTCACGGCTGGACCATGCCTCCTGACCTGTCCGTGTCGTGCCGGGATCGTGACCATTGAGCGTACCGCTTGCGCCCGTCACTGATGGGGTGCCCGCTCGGAGTGCCGAACTACCCTGCCGGGCCGGTTAATCACTTCGAACTGTCGCAGGCGTTGGGTAAGGTCACGGACGTGCCAGATCCCGATGCCCTCATCCGCGCCAGCGGCCTGACGAAGCGGTTCGGGCAGTTCACCGCGGTCGACGGGATCGACTTCGAGCTCCGGCGCGGCGAGGCGTTCGGCTTCCTCGGCCCGAACGGGGCTGGCAAGTCCTCGACCATGCGGATGATCGGCTGCGTATCGCCGCCGACCGGAGGCGAGCTGACCATACTCGGCCTCGATCCGGTGACGCAGGGGGCAGCCATCCGGGCCAGGCTGGGCGTGGTGCCGCAGGAAGACACCCTGGACGTCGAGCTGACCGTCCGGGAGAACCTGCTGGTCTACGGCCGCTACTTCGGCCTGTCCAGGCAGGTGATCGCCGAGCGTACGGCCCGGCTGCTGGAGTTCGTGCAGCTCTCCGAGCGCGCGAATGATCACGTTGAGCCGTTGTCCGGCGGGATGAAACGGCGGCTGACGATCGCCAGGTCGCTGATCAACGAGCCCGAGATCCTGATTCTCGACGAGCCGACGACCGGCCTGGATCCGCAGGCCAGGCACGTGGTCTGGGACCGCCTCTTCCGGCTCAAGCAGCAGGGCGTGACGCTCATCCTGACAACGCACTACATGGACGAGGCCGAGCAGCTCTGCGACCGGCTGGTGGTGATGGACGGCGGCAAGATTGCCGCGGAAGGCTCACCGCGGGAGCTGATCGACACCTACTCCAGCCGCGAGGTGCTGGAGCTGAGATTCAGCACGTTCGAGCACGACCAGGCGGTCGAGAAGCTGACAGCAGTGCCTGCCGACCGGATCGAGGTGCTGGCCGACCGGGTCCTGCTGTACGTGGACGACGGCGACGCGGCGATGGCCGGCGTCCGCGGCCTCGCGCTCGAGCCGCTCACCTCGCTGGTCCGCCGCAGCACGCTCGAGGACGTGTTCCTGCGGCTGACCGGCAGGCGACTGGAGGACGGGTGACCGCTCCGGTTCTGCGGGCCGACTCGCCGCAGCGATGTGACAGGGTGGCCGGGCCCGGCCGGATGGCGGTCCGTGCGTTCCAGTCCTGGCTGGTCAATTACCGGCGGACGTGGCGGGGGACGATTTATTCCAGCGTGCTGATGCCGGTGCTCTATCTGGGCGCCATGGGCCTGGGGCTTGGCACCCTGGTGAATCAGCACGGCACTGCCAGCCTCGGCAGGGTGAGCTATCTCGTCTTCCTCGCGCCGGGGCTGATGGCCGCGACCGCGATGCAGACGGCCGTGGGCGAGTCCCTGTACCCGGTGTTCTCGGCGGTGAAATGGCAGCAGACTTATCAAGCCGCCGCCGCGACCCCGCTGAAGCCAGGCGACATCTTCCGTGGCCATCTGCTGTTCACCACGATGCGGCTGACCATGAACATGATCATCTTCCTGGCCATCATGTCAGTATTCGGCGCGGTCAGGTCGGCCTGGGTGGTGGCGGCCGTCCCGGTGGCGATCCTGACCGGGCTGGCGTTTGCCACCCCGCTCGACGCTTTCGCGGTCAGCCAGAAGAAGAACGACCAGGCGTTCAACATGATCTTCAGGTTCGGCATGATCCCGCTGTTCCTGTTCTCCGGCACGTTCTTCCCGGTGACTCAGCTGCCCGCCTGGATCAGGCCGCTGGCGTACGCGACACCGCTGTGGCACGGCGTCGCGCTCTGCCGTGCGCTGAGCCTCGGAACCGCGGACCTGGCGGGTGCGCTCGGTCACGTCGCCTACCTGGCGGTCGTGGCCGGCCTCGGCCTGGTCGCCGGCGAGCGCAGCTACCGGCGGAGGCTGCATGTCTGAGCAGCCCCTGCCGCTGCGCATTCTCCCGGCGCCGTTGCTGCTGGCCCGTCGCGGCAGTCTGGGCGGGCGCGGCAGCGCGCACCTGATCGAGCGGCACGCTCGGGCGTACCGGCGCACCTGGCTGGTGCTCGCTTCGGGTTTCGTGGAGCCGCTGTTCTACCTGCTGTCGATCGGCGTCGGGATCGGCGAGCTCGTCGGCAAAGTCAAGTTCGACGGCCAGCCCGTCGGTTTCACCAGCTTCGTGGCGCCCGCGCTGCTGGCGACCTCGGCCATGAACGGGGCGATCTTCGACTCCACCTATAACATCTTCTTCCGGCTCAAGTACGCCAAGCTCTACGACGCCGTGCTGGCCACGCCCCTCGGCGCAGGCGACGTGGCGCTCGGCGAGATCGGCTGGGCGCTGATCCGCGGCGGTCTTTACGCGTGCGCGTTCATGGTCGTCATGCTGGCGATGGGCCTGGTGCACTCGGCCTGGGCGGCACTCGCCATCCCGGTGGCGCTGCTCATCGGGTTCGCCTTCGCCGGCGCCGGGATGGCAGCCACCACGTTCATCCGCAGCTGGCAGGATTTCGAGTACGTGACCCTCACGACGCTGCCGATGTTCTTGTTCTCCACGACGTTCTACCCGCTGAGCGTGTATCCGCGGCCGATCCAGCTGGTGGTCGACTGCACGCCGCTGTACCAGGGCATCGCGCTGCTGCGCGGCCTCTCCCTCGGCGTCGTCGGCCCTGGCCTGCTCTGGCATGTGCTGTACCTGGCCGTCATGGGCGCAGCCGGGCTCGCGGTCGCCAGCCGCCGGATCTCCAGGCTCCTGCTCCGCTAGCCGGGCAGCGAGCGGCGCTCCGGTCAGCCCGGCCGCGACGACCAGGCTCGTGGCACGTACCCGCAGCCAGATTGATGGTTGCTGCGGAAGTCGGCTCAGGGATGCTGCATTAATCGGCCTAGTGTCACTGCATTACTCAGCCTACCAAGCCTGCAACAGTCGGCGCAGGAATACCATAGGGGGCATGGATACTGTCAAGGTACTCGGCCAGGCCTACCGGCCGCGGGTTATCGACGCGGCGCTGCTCCGCGCGCTGGACGCGGCCGGTGCTGTGGTAGTAGAAGGTGCCAGGGCGAGCGGCAAGACGATGACTGCCTTGCACGCTGCGGGTTCCTATACCTTCGTCGACGATGCTGACGTCCAACGCGCCCTGGAGATCGCGCCGCGTTCGGTTCTGGCGGGGGATGCCCCGCGGCTGCTCGATGAATGGCAGGTCGCGCCCGAGCTGTGGAATCTGGTGCGACGCGCGGTCGACGCGACCGCAGAGACCGGACGGTTCATCCTCACCGGGTCGGCACTACCTGCCGACGACATCACCCGCCACACAGGGGCAGGCAGGTTCATAAGGCTACGCCAGCGGACGATGACCTGGCGGGAGAAGCTCGGCACAGCAGCTCCCCGGGTGAGCATCGCTGGGTTGTTCGACGGTGAGCGGCCGGCCACGAACATGAAGGCCGGTCTCGACCTCGATGAGCTTATCGAGAACGTCCTCCGGCCCGGCTTCCCAGCGATGACCGCGCTCGGTATCGAACAGTCCGCAGACCGTCTCCGGGCCTACATCGACGAGGTCGCGGGCACTGACATCAGGCGACTCGCCGACGTGCGGCACGAACCGGACGTGATCAAGCAGCTCCTTGCGGGGCTGGCCAGGTCCGTCGCCTCCGAGGTAACGCACAGAACTCTGGCCGCAGACGTGCGGGTGGTCGCGCCGGCGATCAACGTCGAGACGATCAGCGGCTACGTCAGGCTCTTGCAGCGGCTGTTTATCGTCGAGCCGCAGCTGCCCTGGACGCCGAAACTGCGATCCCGTGCTCGCCTGCGCACCTCACCGAAACTCCACCTGGTCGATGCGTCGCTTGCGGCAGCCGCGCTGGGAGCGGGACCGAAGCGGCTGCACCGTGACCTGAAGACACTTGGCGTGATATTCGAGAGCGCGGTTATCCACGACCTGATGGTGCTCGCGTCTTCGATTGACGGCGAAGTGCGCCACTACCGGGACTCCAACGGCAAGGAGATCGACGCCATCATCACGCTTCGCGACGGACGCTGGGGAGCAGTAGAGGTCAAACTCGCAGGAGCGCAGATGCGGGCGGGTGCCGAGTCGCTGCACAACGTCATCGACCAGATCGACACCGACACCATGGGCGAGCCGGCATTCCGTCTCGTCGTCACCGGCACCGGCCCGATCCTCACCGCGGACGACGGCACCGTGATCAGCTCACTGAGCGCCCTTGCGCCCTGATCACAGCCGAGATTGAGCCTTTCCGTCCCCGGTTATGCCCCGCATAGCTGCAGTACGTGGATGGCCGCGGCTAGCTGACCGGCGCGCAGCGCCAGGCAACAGGCATGCCAGCCGGCTAAAGGCAGTCCTGCTGTGCGAGCCGCTCGACCCGTGCGTGCAGCCGGGGCACGAACGCCTCGTGCTCGGGTTTCATCAGCACGCTGCGCAAGATCCTGGCCGCAGCACCGTCAGCCGCGATGTCCGGATGCCGGCGGGCGAGCGCATCGGCGCTGACCCGCAGCGTGCTGAGGAAGACCGGCTCGTCCGCAGCAGACATTCCGGCCTGCAGGATGCGCGCCGAGGCAGCGTCGATGGCGGTGACGCTGCGGTGACCGGCCGGGAAGTAACAGACGATGTCGAGTTCCGGCGGCTGGTACAGATCCAGGCCCGCCGAATCCGTCAGCAGCGCAGCCCACTCCAGCGCGGCCCGGCGGCTGGCCGCGAGGACCTGCCCGAGCCCGTCCGGCGACGGCGGCAGCAGCCGGAACGTCAGCCAGAGCGCGGCCGCCGCGGCCCCGGCTCTGGAGCATTCGAGGCTGATCTCGCCTAGGTGCAGGTCACCGGAGGTGAAGTAGGTGTACGGCGAGTCGTGCAGGTAAAAGCGGCCGACGGCCGGGTCGGCGAACAGGACCGCGCCGCACCCGTAGGGCTGCAGGCCGTGCTTGTGCGGGTCGACGACAACCGAGTCGCAGTCGGCGATGGCCCGCCACGGCCGCGGGTCGAGCCCGGCAGTCCCTTCGTAACCGGCCGT
>JAJYUU010000045.1 GCA_021792405.1 Actinomycetes bacterium | reverse complement strand
AGCGTCCGCGGCCCGACGATCGGCGCAGTCACCGCGGGCTGATGGAGCAGCCAGGCAAGCGCGACTTGGGCTGGCTCATGGCCCAGCTCGGCGCAGAACGTCTCGTAGGCCTCGATCTGCGGGCGGCTCTCGGCGAGCATCTCGGCGGACCGCCCGGCGCCGCTGCGCGGCCCGTTGTCCTTCGCCAGCACGCCGCCGAGCAGGCCGCCATGCAGCGGGCTCCAGGGCAGCACGCCGAGTCCGTATCCCTGGCAGGCAGGCAGCACCTCGAGCTCGACCGTCCGCTCGGCCAGGTTGTACAGGCTCTGCTCGCTGACCAGGCCAAGCGATCCGCGCCGGCCTGCCGCCTCCTGCGCCCGCGCGAGGTGCCATCCGGCGAAGTTCGACGAGCCGGTGTAGATCACCTTGCCCTGGGTGCGCAGCACCGACATCGCTTCCCAGATCTCGTCCCAGGTCGTCGACCGGTCCACGTGATGCATCTGGTAGAGGTCGATGTGGTCGGTCTTCAGCCGGCGCAGCGACGCCTCGCAGGACTGGCGGATGTTGATCGCCGACAGGAACCGGTCATTGGGCCACTCGCCCTTGCCGCCATACAGCTTGGTCGCCAGCACGATCTTGTCCCGGCGGCCGGGCGCGGCGGCAAGCCAGTCACCGATGATCGACTCGGTCACGCCCTCGGCACGCGGCCGTCCATAAGTGTTCGCCGTGTCGAAGAAGTTGACGCCCTGCTCGAGGGCATGGTCCATGATCTGGTGCGCGTGGTCCGGATCGGTGTGCGCACCGAAGTTCATCGTGCCCAGGCAGATCCTGCTGACGGTGGCGCCGCTGCGGCCGAGGTGGGTGTAGTCCATGGAGCCAACTTACGCGGCCGGCTGGTCGGTGCCGCAGTACTTGCATTTCGACGCGGCCGCCGGAAGATCTGCGGACAGGCAAGCCGGGCAGGTCTTCACCGGCGCCGGCGCGCCGAACACGGTGAGGCCGCGCCGGGCCGAGGCAGCCTTGTACGGCAGGACGATGACGAAGTAGATGACGGCCATGAAGATAACGAAGTAGATCAGCGCCGAGATGAACGCTCCGATGTTCAGGAACGTCGCCGTATTCCCCGCGGAGCCGAGCTGCCAGCCGAGGCCCGCCGAGTGCGTCCCCTCAGCCCTGGCGACGAGCGGGTTGATGACGCTAGTGGTGAAGGCGCTGATCAGCGTGCTGAAAGCGAGCGCCACGATCAGGCCTACCGCTACGACGATGATGTCGCCGCGCAGCAAGAAGTTACGGAAACCCTTCATGACCGTCCTCCGTTCCAAACTGCCGGTGGTCTGGATCTCACCGCGTGCATACCAGTCGGCCGAGCATCGCAGCGCCCGTTTCCTGCCTGTCGTTCCCGGACCGCCGACCTGGGGCGTATGGCATGATCCGGTCCAGGGTAGCGGTGGCGGAAGGCGGCACGATGGATGTTTACGAGGCGCTGTATACGACCAGGGCGATGCGGCGGGTCAAGCCGGACCCGATCCCGCGCGCCGTCCAGGCCCGCATCCTCGACGCCGCCATCCGCGCGCCGAGCGGCGGCAACGCTCAGGACTGGCGATTCCTGCTGATCGACGATCCGGACGTCAAGGCGACGCTGGGACCGCTGTACCGGGACGCGATCGGCAGGCTGTGGGAGACGTTCTACCGCGAGCGGCTCGAGCGCGCGAGATCCGCGCCCGACGATCCGCGCAGCGCCTCGCTGCTGCGGGTGCAGGCGTCCGCGCAGCACCTCGCCGACCACTTCGAGGACGTGCCGCTGTTCCTGGCCGCGTTCGCTCGCGGCGACGGCTCCGGCGGCTCCATCTTCCCGGCAGTGTGGAGCGCCCAGCTCGCCGCCAGGGCTGACGGCGTCGGCAGCTCGATTACCTCCGTGCTGGGCATCTTCCACGGCGAGCGGGCCATGGAGATCCTGGGCGTGCCGGACGGCAAGGGCTGGAGCATGGCCTGCCTGGTCTCGCTCGGCTACCCGACCGGCCGGTGGGGCGTGGCCCCCCGGCGGCCCGCCCACGAGGTGGCCTTCCGCAACCGCTGGGGCACGCCAGTCGGATTCGAGGTCGGCGAGCCGTTGTGGCCGCCAGCGGATTGATCCGGCAGCGCCGATGCGCGCCGACCGTCGGCGGCCCCAGCCCGCTGGCGGCGCTGGCGGCGCTGGCGGCGCTGGCGGCGCTGGCGGCCTGAGCCAGGCGGCACTGCGCGCCTACGCCGGAACCCGGACCAGCAGGGCGCCTGGCCGGATCGCCACCGTCAGCGACCGGCCGCTGGTGATGACCTCGCCATCGATCTGCCGCGGCAGTTCCTCGTCGGCGCATATCTCGATCTCGTGCGCTCGGTGGCGCTCCAGCTGCCGATCGGCGGCCCGGCTGTGTACCGCAACCCGCAGGCCGACCTGCAGCCAGCCTGCCAGCCCGGACGGCGCCAGGATCAGCACGTCGAGCACGCCGTCGTCGACGCGCGCGTCCGGCAGGATCGGGAAGCCGCCCGGCAGCGCGCCCGAGTTCCCGACGGTAACCGCCCTGGCGCGCCTGGTGAGCGGCGCGCAGCCGTCCAGCCGCAGGGTGAACGTAGCGGGCCGGCGCAGCAGCTGGCCGACCGCGGCCCCGGCGTACGCTGGCCAGCCCGCCAGGCGCCTGGCGGCATCCGGTGTCGCGCCCACGACGGCGGCATCCAGCCCGATCCCGGCCATAGCGGCGAACACGATGCCGTCTGCAGTCGCCAGGTCGATCCGTGCGTCCCGGCCTCCGAACGCGGCCGCGAGCGCCGCGTCCAGTCCGGCGGGAACGCGCAGTGCCCTGGCGGTCAGGTTCGCCGAGCCAGCCGGCACGATCGCCAGCGGCACGCTCGTCCCGGCCAGCGCCTCGGCACAGGCGCGCACGGTGCCGTCGCCGCCGACGCAGATGACAAGCTGGGCGCCGTTCTCGACAGCGGTCAGGGCCGCCGCGGAACCGGCATCGCCTGCCGACGTCGCCAGCATGCGCGGCGGCGCCCAGCCGTGCTCCGCCGCGGCCCGCTCGCAGTGCTGCCGCAGCCGGTCCAGGCCGCCGCGGACCCGGGTCGGGTTGACGACAACGGCCGGCAGCCTCATCGCACCGCCATCCGCCCTCATCGCACTACCATCCGCCGCCCGGCGGCGCGGCACAACCGACTCCCTAGCTGGTTGCTGGCCACGAAACCGGCAAATCGCCCGCTAAAAGCCAGCAACGGACTAGGGAGTCGAGCCGGGGAGCCAACCAGGGGCTCGCCACCGTCGTCAGCCGAGGAGGCCGGCCAGCAGCTGCTGCGCTTCGCTCTGGATGCGGGCCAGGTGGCCGGGCCCGCGGAAGGACTCCGCGTACAGCTTGTAGACATCTTCGGTGCCGGACGGCCGGGCGGCGAACCAGCCGGAGTCGGTGACGACCTTGATCCCGCCCAGCGGCTCGCCGTTGCCCGGCGCAGCGGTCAGCCGGGCCAGTACCGGCTCGCCGGCCAGCTCCGCGGCCCCGAACTGCTCCGGGGACAGCCTGGCGAGCACTGCCTTCTGCGCTGGCGTCGCGGGCGCGTCGATCCGGGCGTACGCAGGGTCACCGAGCCGGTCGGCCGTCGACCGGTACAGCGTGCTCGGCGAGCTGCCGGTGACCGCGATGATTTCGGCGGCGAGCAAGTTCAGGATGATCCCGTCCTTGTCCGTCGTCCACACCCGGCCATCCCGGCACAGGAACGATGCGCCAGCGCTTTCCTCGCCGCCGAACGCCAGGCTCCCGTCAATCAGGCCGGGCACGAACCACTTGAAGCCGACGGGTACTTCCACCAGGCGCCGGCCGCTCTCGTCGGCCACCCGGTCAATCATCGACGAACTGACCATGGTCTTGCCGACGGCAGCGTCGGCCGGCCAGCCGTCCCGGTGCCGGATCAGGTACTCGATCGCGGCAGCCAGATAGTGATTGGGGTTCATCAGCCCCGCGTCGGGTGTCACGATGCCATGCCGGTCGGCGTCGGTGTCGTTGCCCGTCGCCACCGCGAAGTCAGCGCGCCGCCCGATCAGCGACGCCATCGCGCTCGGCGACGAGCAGTCCATCCTGATCCGGCCGTCCCAGTCCAGCGTCATGAACCGGAACGTGGGATCGACGACCGGGTTCACGACGGTGAGCTCCAGCTCGTACCGCTCGGCGATCTCACTCCAGTACGCCACGCTGGCGCCACCGAGCGGGTCCGCGCCGATGCGGACGTGGGCGGCCCTGATCGCCGCCATGTCGATGACAAACGGGAGCGCGGCAACGTAGTCACCGAGAAAGTCGAACCGGCCGGCCAACTGCCGTGCCCTGGCCACCGGAATGCGGCGCACCTCGCGAAGCCCGCCCGCCAGCAACTCGTTGGCCCGCGCCTGGATGGCCGAGGTCACCGCAGCTCCGGCCGGCCCGCCGTCGGGCGGGTTGTACTTGAAGCCGCCGTCCTCGGGCGGGTTGTGCGACGGCGTGATGACGATGCCGTCCGCCAGGCCGGCCGCGCGATCGGCGTTATAGGCGATGATCGCGCGGGACAGGGCTGGCGTCGGGGTGAAGCCATCCCGGCTGTCGATGAGGATCTCGGCATCGTTGGCCGCGAGCACTTCGAGTGCCGTGACTATGGCAGGCTCCGACAGCGCGTGCGTATCCCGGCCGACGAAGATCGGGCCGGTGATGCCGGCGACAGCCCGGTACTCGCAGATGGCCTGGGTCATGGCGGCGATGTGATCGGAGTTGAACGACAGCCGGAGCGCGCTGCCCCGGTGCCCGGAGGTGCCGAACGACACCCGCTGCGACGGCTGCGCCGGATCCGGGTGCTCGCTGAAATACGCGGTCACCAGCGTGGCCACATCGACTAGGTCGGCGGCCGTGGCCGGCTGACCGGCCCGCTCGTCCATCAGCCCCGTCCCCTCACTTCGTCAGGCGCAATCGGCCCGGCTGCGCCACTGCCGGGCCTAGCCCGGCTGGTAACCGGCCTTCTGCTGCACCGGCATCACATCCGGGAGCTCAAGAGCAGCGGCCGACAGCTCGTAACCGGCGCGCCTGGCCAGATCCGCGTACACGGCTGAGCAGTCTGCCGTCACGGCGGCCTCCAGCTCCGCGTATCGCGCGGCGGCACCAGACCGCGGCGGCTCGGCATAGTCGAAGTAATACTTCAGCTTGGCCTCGGTTCCGGACGGGCGCACCACGATCCGGTAATGCTCGCTGATCATCTCGAGCACGTCCCTGGATGCCTTCTCGCCCGGGGACAGCGCTCGACCGGACCGGGGCCCGTCGGTGCCGTCCACCAGGAAGTCGTGGCGGACCGTGACGGGCTCGCTGCCGAGACGCTCCAGCGGCTGCTCGCGCAGCGAGCGCATCACCGACTTGATCTGCTCCGCGCCGTCCGCACCGAGCAGCACCAGCGACCGGCCGTGCTCGATGTGGACCCCGGTGGCCACGAAGACCTCCATCAGGTAGTCCCACAGGGTCCGTCCGCTGCGGCGCATCGACGCGTGCAGGTGCGCGATGATGAACCCGCCGGACGCCGCGTCCTTGTCGCGCAGGTCAGTCGTGGTCAGGTAACCGTGGCTCTCTTCGGAGGCCAGCACGAGCGGCACCGGTCCGGTGGCGGACTCCTCGAGCGCGTCAAGCAACTGGCCGACGAACTTGAAACCGATCATCAGGTCGTCGGTGACCCGGACCTTGGACCCCAGCGAGCCGATCGCGCGCAGCACCCGGCTGGTCGCCACCGTGGTGATCAGCTCCCCGGCCAGGCGCGGCCCGGCCGGGTCGGCGATCAGGAAGTAGGCGATGATCGCGCCGATCTGGTTCCCGGTCAGGTGCCGCCAGGAGCCGTCCGGCAGCTTCACCTCCACACCGAGGCGGTCGGCATCCGGATCGCTGGACAGCACCAGTTCCGCGCCAGCCGACGCGGCGAACTCGATCGCCGGATCGGTGACGCCCGGTATCTCCGGGTTCGGCGAGCGCATCGGGATCGACGCGAACGAGCCATCCGGGTACTGGTCGGGCGGAGTATGCAGCTGGTACCCGGCCCCGGCCAGGGTCTCCCCCACGTTCGCCAGCCCGGTACCGCACAGCGGCGTGTACACCACCGGCACGCTCGCCCGGAACGGGGCCGACGATGCGCAGATCGCGGCATCCCGGCTGACGTACATGTCGATGTACTTGCGGTGCACGTCAGCCGGGATCTCGGCGGCCACCCCGAGGTACCGGGCGACAAGCTCCTCAATCCGCGGGTCGAGCTCGACCTGCTCGACCGCGCGGGACAGGGTCGAGTCGTCCGGCGGGCAGTACTGGCCGCCGGTCGGCGTGTAGACCTTGAATCCGTTGTCATCGGGGTGATTGTGCGAGGCCGACACGTTGAGCCCGCCCGCCGCGTGCAGCGCGCGGATCGCGTACGACAGCTCCGGCGTCGGCATGTACGCGTCGGGGTCCTTGGGGGCGGTGAGGTAGGTCTCGAACCCGTAGACGGCGTAGAGCTGGCAGGCCAGCAGGGCCAGGCTACGGGAGCTGGTACCCAGCAGCGACCAGCCCTCGCCCATGAACGTGTGCAGCCGGTTGATGTCGGTGAACACCCTGGTGTCGTTGGCGACGACAACTGTCCGGCTGGAGTCGCCGCCAGTCTGCTTCAGGAACTCGCAGTGCCCGGCGACGGTCAGGGCCAGAGTCCGCGGATTAATCCGGTTGGGCCCGATACCGACCCGTCCTCGCCTGCCACCGGTGCCGAACGGGATGTCGCACCTGAACGCATCGACGATCATCTCGACCGGCGCCTGCTCGGCAAACCGCCGCAGCTCGGAACTGCTGACAAACGGCTGATCCACCGACAGCCATTGGCGCAGGGTCGCCGCCGCGGCGGCGCCGCCGTTCGGCTGCTCGGCTACTTCCGACAAGCGCTGGCTGAGATCCGGGCCGGTCATCTTGCTCCGCTGTTCCGCGCGATGGGCTGCTGTGTGCAGACCACCCTATGCGGGAACGGGGCTGTCCGTGCTGGCGCCCCCGCAGACTGCCCAGTGCCCGGCGGGCGACTGAGCTAGCCTTCATTCGGTGACTGATATCCAGGCCAGGCACGCGCCGTCGGTGCTCGCCGGTGAACTGGAACTGTCGACGAACTGGGGCCTCCCCGGCGTGGGCTACCTGCTCATGATCCGGCCCGATCCGGCTGCCGCCGCGGCTCTGGCTAACGTGCAGCGGCAGGTGCTGACGCTTGAGCCTGCCCTGCTGCGCCAGCCTGAGAGCCAGTTGCACATGAGCATCGCCTGGCTGCTGCCGGTCAGGCGGGAGTTCAGCGAGCCGAAGGACGCGCTATGGGCTTCCCGCGGCGACGGCTGGCTGGCGGCCATCACCGCGATTACCGAGGCGACCGGGCCGATGCGGCTGCGTTACCGGCGCCTGGTAGCCGCCGACGCGGCGATCATCGCGGTGGCCGCGGAGCCGAACCCGGTCGGCCGCCTGCGCCGGGAGATCACCGCGGCCCTGGACCTGCCCTGGCCGATCACCTATAGCTCGGTGGAGACCGTGCATGCCTCGCTGTTCCGCTACCGGCAGCCGCTGACGGATCCGGCCGGCCTGCTGCGGCGGCTTGAGTCGCTGGTGATCGACATCGAGACCGAGGTCAGCGAGTTGCTCATGGTGCGGGAGAGCATTTATCCGACCCTTGCCTACGAGGTGCTGCGGCGGCTGCCGCTGCGCGGCGAACCGGCCGGCGCCCAACCGGACGGCGCCCAACCGGACGGCGCCCAACCGGACGGCGGCGAACCGGGTGTTCAGCCGTGACGGGCCGCGGGCGGGACCTGATCACCTCGGGCGAGAAGGTCTACTTCGCCGAGCGGGGCGAGACCAAGGCCGACCTCGCCGAGCACTATCTGCGGGTCGCTGAGCCGTTGCTGCGCGTCATGGGCGGCCGGCCGGTGCTGTTGCAGCGGTTTCCGGAGGGAGCGGGCGGACCGTCGTTCTTCCAGAAGCGGGTGCCGAAGAACAAGCCGTCCTGGCTGCAGACCACGACCGTGGCGACGCCGAACGGGACTACCTCCGAGGCCCTGGTCGCCGCCGACATCGATCATGTGCTGTGGGCGGTCAACCTTGGCTGCCTGGGCTTTCACGTCTGGCCCTACCGAGCCGACGATCCGCAGCACGCCGATGAGCTGCGGATCGACCTGGACCCGACACCGGGTGTCGACTTCAGCCATATCAGGCAAGCGGCTCGCGAGTTGCGGGTACTGCTGGCCGACACCGGAGTGACCGGTTACCCGAAGACGACCGGCAACCGCGGGCTGCACGTGTACGTCCGGCTGGCCGCGCACTGGGACTCCTATCAGGTGCGCAGTGCGGCCGTGGCGATCGCCCGCGAACTGGAGCGGCGACGGCCGGACCTGATCACCGCGGCGTGGTGGAAGGAAGAGCGCGGCCAGCGGGTCTTCGTCGACTTCAACCAGAACGCGCCGCATAAGACGGTGTTCGGCGCCTGGTCGGTGCGAGCCCGGCCGGGCGGGCAGGTGTCGACGCCGGTTCACTGGGACGAGCTCGACGAGATCCATCCAGACCAGTTCACGATCGCCTCACTGCCGTCCCGGCTGGACCAGATCGGCGACCCCTGGCTGCCGATGAGTGCGGCGCCGCAGTCGCTCGAACCGTTCCTGGCCATGCACGAGCGGGACGTGGCGGCCGGCCTGATGGACGCGCCCTGGCCGCCGGTCTACCCCAAGCAGCCCGGCGAACCGCCGCGGGTCGCGCCCAGCCGCGCCCGCAAGACCGACTGACCCTTCGGCGCATGCGGCCTGCCGCCGACCGCCGCGGGCCGGATCGCCTGGGCTAAGGCCTGCCTGTTCGCCGCGACTTGCCTGCCTGTTTCCGCAGACCTGCCTACCTGTTTCCGCAGACCTGCCTACCTGTTTCCCGCAGCCTGATGAGGTCGGCGCATTCCCTCTGCAGACGGCACCACCAGGCACAACGAGCCCACGGCTGGCACCTCACCGGTCGTCGCCCGGGGTCGGCGGTCCTGGTCAGCTCGGTGAACGGCGACGCCTGCAAGAACGCCCGTTCCTCGTCATGGTCCTGGCCGGTCTCGTCGCGGCCCTCGAGGTAGGTGTAAGCGAGCAGCCGCTCGCCGTCGTCGAAGATCTCGACCTCGACGTAACCGACCACCTCACCGCCGAGGAGTGCCGACAAGCGCGTGCCGTTGAGCCCGACGGACCGCCGGACGGTCAGGCCGGGAAGCGGCGGATCGGCCGCGCGGCGCAAGTCCCCGACATCAGCCGCATACACCAGCTCGGTGTGCCCGTCGTGGGTGAACCCGGCCCGCTCATACAGCGCGCGCACGTGCGGCCACTGCTCCGGCACCCCGTAGACGCCGGGAACGGGCAGGTCGCCGCCGGCGTACTGACGGACGGCTCCCCAGTCCTCAAGCCGCCGGACGCAGGCGGCGATCAGTTGCCCGGCGGCCGGCGTCGCGTCGGTCCAGCAGGGCGAGCCGATCCGCGGTCCCTCGGGCCAGAACACCAGCCAGCTGATCTCCCCCGCACTCCGGTACGACGGGCTCACCCGCTCGTGCGCGGCGTAGCGCAGCAGGTGCGCGGCGGCGGCAACCCGCTCGTGCTGCTGCGCGCCAGGGTCACCCGCTCGCTGACCCATGGATCGACGATGGACTCCCCTGGCTGCCGCTCCAGGTGGCTGAGCATGGTTGCGACCGAGACCGCGAGCCCGGGTACCACGGCCGCCGCGTGCGCGCTGACCAGCCCGGTAAGCTGGTCCCGGTCACTGCGGCGGAACAGGCGTACCTCGATCGGCGACATGAGCAGGCCCTCCTCGACACAATCAGGAACCTCGAGTGACGGACCCGCTACCGGTGCGGTACGAGCCGGACTATACCCCAGGGCCCGGATATTGCGCCCGGGCGACGGGCCAAAGCACTGGTAACTTGGCATGCAGAGCTGACGCGACGGAAGGATGATGCCGGGATGGATGGCACGCTGGCTGCTGCTGATCTTGAACTGCTGCGCAAGGACTTCTCGGCTAACCCGGCCTACCGCCTCGCGCAGAATGCCGTGACCAGAGTCACGATCGACGACGTCGCCATCAATCGCGAGATCATCAACAACGTCGACCACAGCCTGTCCACGCACCTGGACGACTGGAAGGTCACCAATCAGGAGCGCAGCGGCCGCTGCTGGCTGTTCGCCGGCCTGAACCTGCTCCGCGTCGGGGTGATGCGCACGACCGGGCTGAAGGACTTCGAGTTCTCCCAGAACTACGCGATGTTCTGGGACAAGATCGAGCGGGCCAACTACTTCCTCGAGGCCATCATCGAGACCGCCGACCGCGACCTGGACGACAGGACCGTAGCCTTCCTGCTCGAGTCGGTCGCGGGCGATGGCGGGCAGTGGAACATGTTCGCCGCCCTGGTCGCCAAGCACGGCCTGGTGCCGAAGGGCTATATGCCGGAGACGCAGAGCTCGGCCAACACCGCCAGGCTGAACTCGATCCTTCGATACCAGCTTCATCAGGGAACGCGCACCGTCCGGGCGGCCGCAGCCGAGAGCGTCGCGGCTGCCAGGTCAGTCAAGGCCGAGATCCTGCAGACGATCTACCGCGTGCTGTGCATCCACCTGGGTACCCCGCCGGAGCGTTTCGACTGGCAGTGGACCGACAAGGACAAGAAGTTCCACCGCGACGGCGTGCTCACGCCGAAGGAGTTCGCCGCCAAGTACGTCGACTTGCCGCTTGACGATTACGTATGCCTGGTGCACGACCCGCGGCCGACGAGCCCGGTCGGTGCGACCTTCACCGTCGAGTACCTGGGCAACGTCGTCGGCGGACCTCCGGTGACTTACCTGAACGTCGACATGTCAGTGATCAAGGACATCGCCGCGAAGACCCTGCAGGGCGGCGAGCCGGTCTGGTTCGGCTGCGACGTCGGCAAGATGATGAGCAACGACTACGGGGTCTGGGACGCCAGCCTGTATGACTTCCCCTCGGTCTACGATGCCGCATTCGACCTGGACAAGGCGGACCGGCTGGCCTACCACGAGACGCAGATGACCCACGCGATGCTGTTCACCGGAGTCGACGTGCTGGACGGCACCATCCGGCGCTGGCGGGTGGAGAACAGCTGGGGCACCGACCGCGGCAAGGACGGCTTCTACACCATGAACGACTCGTGGTTCGGCGAGTACGTGTTCGAGATCGCAGCCCGGCGCAGCGCACTGCCCGCGGAACTACAGCAGGCGCTCGACGCCGAGCCGATCGTGCTGCCCGCCTGGGACCCTATGGGCGCCCTCGCGTGACCGGACACTCGGCTGAGCCCGGCGAAGTCTTCGGCCGGGCGCGTGCCCGTTTCTCGGGCCTGAACGGCAGTTTCGTGTTCCTGGATGCCCCCGGCGGCACCCAGGTGCCGGATGAGGTAGGAGATGCGGTCGCCCGGGTCTACCGGGAGTCGAGCGGGAACACCGGCGCGCCGTACGCGACCAGCCGGCGGCTCGACGAGCTCGTGGACCAGGCCCGCGCGGCAACCGCGCGGTTCCTGGGCTGCTCGCCGGACGAGGTGATCTTCGGCGCGAGCAGCACCGCGCTCAACTTCATGCTGTCCCGCACGCTGGGCCGCCAGCTGCGGCCCGGCGATGAGATCGTGGTGACCCGGCTGGATCACGACGGCAACGTCGCGCCGTGGCTTGACCTCGCCCAGGATCTCGGGCTGCGTGTCCGGCACGCAGACGTGCACGCCGACACCACGCTGGACCTGGCCGACCTGGAGCGGCAGCTGGGCCCCCGGACGAAGGTCGTGGCGTTCCCGTGGGCCGCCAACGCGACCGGCACCATCGTGGACGCCCGGGCCGTCTGCGACCTGGCCCATCGGGCGGGCGCGCTGGCCTGGGTCGACGCCGTCCAGTACGCTCCGCACCAGCCGATCGACGTGCGCGCGGTCGGTGCTGACGTGCTGCTGTGCTCGGCGTATAAGTTCTGCGGACCCCATCTCGGCATCGCGTTCGGCCGACGCGAACTGCTGGAGTCGTGGCAGCCCTACAAGGCCCGGCCGGTGCCGCGCGAGCCGGCCGGGCACGGCTTCGAGACCGGCACCCTGCCCTACGAATTGCTCGGCGGCCTGCTCGCGGCCCTGGAGTACCACGACAGCCTGGGCGGGATGCCCGCGATCGTAGCGTGGGAGCGTCAGCTTGGCGAGCGACTGCTGGCGGGCCTTCCGCCGGGCGCTAACCTCTACGGGCTGCCTTCCATGGCCGACCGGGTGCCGACGTTCCTGGTGAACTTCGACGGTATTCCGTCAGCCCAGCTCAGTATCGATCTTGCCGAGCTGGGCTTCGGGGTCTGGAGCCACGGCAGCTACTACGCCCTCGGCCTGCACGAGCGGATCGGCTGGGGCGAGGCGCTGCGCATCGGGCTCGCGCATTACAACACGCTGGACGAGGTAGACCGGTTCACCGAGGCGCTCGCGACCCTGGTCAAGCGCCCCGACCGCAGGCCGGCGACCCCGGCACTCAGCTAGTTCCCGGCGCTCAGCTAGTCCCATGACCGCGCTGAAGCCCGCCGATCGCCAGGCGGTCACCGAGATCCGGGCGGAGCTGCTGCGTTCGGGCAGCTACGACGATGAGTCGATCGTCCACTCCCGCTGGGTGAAGCAGCGTTACGACTGCGGCTGTTACGCCAGCCTGGCACCGGCAAGGAAGGCGGCGGTGCGGACCGCATGGCACGAGGCCGGGCATGCGATCGCGGCACTAGCGGTCGGTGCGCGGTTCAGCTCGGCGAGCATCCATCACGGGCACCGCAGCGAGGGCCGGGTACATAGCGTCACCGGCGCCGGTGAGCACGCGTTCGTGATCGACGCAGCTGGCCAGATCGCTGAGCGACTGATGGACTGGACAATGCTGGACAGCGACGACGCGTTGCGAGAGTGGTTGCGCACCTGGCGGCGGGACGGCGGGGATGCGCGCAGGTTCCGCCGGGCCATCGCGGCGTCCTACGGCTCGGACGAAGTGACAGCGTGGCGGCGATGCGAGGAGCAACTGCTGCCGCGGCGACTGGAGATTCGCGGGCTTGCCAGGGCACTGCTCGTGCACCCAAGGTATCTGCCTTACCACGTGATAGCAGCGCTATCCGCCGAGCAACGGTGCCGAGCACCATGGACTCCCCTGTTATCTCGTAGCTCAGGAGCAGCACACGTCGCGCCGTTTCTCATGGCTTAACTTGAAGGTATGGCGGCTAATAGGCGAACGACAAGATTATCCATTATCGAGAATGTCAATTAGATCCGCTGCGCACCTATATCAGGGCGGGGTGGCCGGGTCAACCCGGCCACCCCGCTCCTGCCTATCGGGCGCCTGCCGTCAGGAGACGTTCAGCGCGTTGGTGTCCTCCAGGAAACTGGTGTAGTAGCCGTAGAGCGTCTCCGTTCCGGTGAACTTGATCGTGATCTTCTGGCCTATGAACGAGCTCAGCGAGAACGAGTGCTGCACGTAGCCGCTGCCGGCGTTCTCGTTCGAGTACGTCGCCAGCGTCTTGAGCACCGTGCCGCTGGAGTTCAGGACCTGAACCTTGAAGGTGTCGTAGACGGCGCCGCTTGGGTCGTCGGTCTGCACGTACAGCCAGAACGACAGCGTCGCGCTGGTGCAGTTGCTCGGGATTGTGACCGTCTGGGCGAGGGTGTCGGTGTGTGGCTGGCCGTAGCCGTCCAGCCAGGCGAACCAGGAGCCAGACTGGGCCGGCTCGCCGGTCGAGGTGTTGTTGAGCACGCCGGCGGTAGACGTCCACGGGCTGATCGACCCGGTCTCGAAGCCCGGGTTGCCGAGCAACTGGGCCGCCGTGCAGCCACCGCCACCACCGGAGGACGCGATGGTCCAGGTGAAGCTGGCCGAGCCGGAGGCGCCGGTGCCGTCGGTCACGGTGACGGTCACGCTGTAGGTGGCCGCCGTGGTCGGCGTGCCGGAGATGAGGCCGGTGGAGGAGTTGATGGACAGGCCGGCCGGCAGCCCGCTCGCCGCGTAGCTGAGGGTCGCGGACGAGCTGGAGTCGGTGGCCTGAATCTGCAGGCTAGTGGCGGTCCCGGCGGTGCCGCTCTGGTTGCCGGGGTTGGTCACTGTGATGGTGTTGCCGCTGCTGGGGTTGGTGACGATCGGGTGCGAGAACTCACAGCCGCCGCTGCCGCTGTTGTCGTCGTTGGCCCAGGTGCTCTGCATGGCGAAGGTGCCCGTGGTCAGCGTCAGGTCTGCGGCGCCGCCGGTGGTGCCCGGTGAGATCCAGGCGCACTTGTCGCCGGTCTCGTAGCCGCTGGAGTCGGTCCAGCCGCCGGCCGGGAACTGGTCGGTGATGGTCTCGGCATACTCGTGACCCTCGACGATGGACACGCCGTCCAGGAGGCCGTTGGAGTTCACGAAGTCCTCACCGCAGGAAGTGCCCGCGTCGGTGACGTAAGGCATGTTGGTGAAGGCGATGTCACCGTAAGGGGAGCTGACCGGGCCGCCGGGCAGGCTGGGGTCAGCGTTGTAGTCGTGCCAGGCGCAGAAGTTGCCCGAGGAAGTGTTGAACCCGTCGGGGTTGGTGCCGGTCGGGGAGAGGATCACGTACTGGGCATCCCGGTTGGACGAAGCGGTCGTATTGCCGAAGTGGCCCGCCGCGTTGATCGCCTCCTGAGCTAGCTGGCTGCCGGTGGCCTGCTGCGGCGACGCGGTGCTCTCGTCCACCCAGACGCCGGCGATGGCGCCGCCGGTCGGGTAGGCGACGTGGTAGGTGTTGCTCGCCGGGCAGGTTTGCGCGCCAGTCGAGACGCCCTGGCAGTACTGCGTCATGACGCCTGACCAGGTCTCGCCGCCGGTGCCCAGCCCTTTGAACAGCTGCTGCAAGTACGGCGCCTCGCCCGACGGGTCGCCCGACAGGGTGATGTCGCCGGAGGAGTTGGTGGACTGGGTGCCCCATTGTGAGCCATAGAAGACCAGGTAGACCTTCTCCGTGCCGGTGGTGACCCCGACGCCGTTGATGCCGCCGCCGAAGGACAGGTTGTTGCTCGACGTTGCCAGGACCGTCGATGCCGAGCGGCTCGTGCCAGCCAGCGACCCGTGGTGGCTCTTGGCCCAGCGACGCATCTTCTTAAGCTGGCCGATCGTCGGGATGACGCCGTGCCGGTAGGCGTGGTGGTAGGCGGGAGAGTAGGGGTTGGCTGAGGACATGCCCGCAGAGGCGGCGGCCGCCGTCTGGGTCTGCGCGGCGGCTGCCGCCTGGGCAGGCACGGCGGCCGCCTGCATGGCGGTTGCCGCGGCGACGGCCACTAACGCAGCCGTGCTACCGCGCGCGACCCATCGTCGGATCGGGGTGCGGATTTCCATGATGCTCCCTCCATTGGGACCGAGCGTCGCAGCCGGATTCGGCGCAGGCAGCGCACCACAGCCCGGCCCGCGTGCCCGCCCGGGTGCCCTACCTGCGAGTAACGTAACGGTGCGTCCAGTGAGCGTCAATACACATTTATGTAGCCGATCTGCCAGCTTTTCTTAACTGTCAGAAATGCCGATTCCGGCGACCGCGGGGCAGGGCGCCGGTAGCTCACGGCGAGCGATTTATGGACCACAATCCGGTCTGTCCGCCGGACGCGTCGCTCGGTCTTTTCCCGAGCGCTAGCGGGCCGCAGCCGGGATGAAATTGTGCACCTTAGCACCGTGTTTCGCATGGTCCATTCCCCGCAGGGTGCTATGCCTGGTTCGCTGGCAGGCCGCCGCGGACACGCCAGAAGTCAGCCTGCTACCGTCGTGATGCGGCTTCATGCCATAGCACAGCCGCACAGTTGCGCCTCAGCAGGCAATTGTGCGGCGCACCCAGGCCGAGGCGCTCCGCTGGTCCTGTGCACAGCGCCGTCAGTCGCCTAGGCTCGGGCACATGATGGCGACGATGCCCGCCACGTCGGCCAGCGAGGACGTCGCGCGGCGGCTGACCGACGACGGCTACGTGGTCGTCACTGGCATGCTCGACCAGGCTGACGTCCAGGCGGCGCGGGCCGACCTGGACCGGGTACTGGCGACCACCAAGACGGGCCGGAACTTCTTCGAGGGCTTCAGCACTCAGCGGGTCTATGCGCTGTTCGCCAAGACCCGGATGTTCGACCAGGCCGCCGTTGACCCGCTGCTGCTCGGAGTGCTCGACCAGGTGCTCGGGCACTACCAGCTCAGCGCCCCGGTAGGGATCTGCATCGGTCCCGGCGAGAAAGCGCAGATTTTGCATCGCGACGACTCGATCTACCCGGTGCCTGAGCCGCACCCGCCGCTGGTGGTCAACACGATGTGGCCGCTGGACGAGTTCACCATCGAGAACGGGGCCACCAGGTTCATCCCCGGCAGCCACAGATGGGAACCGGGCCGCCAGCCGGCGCCGGACGACCCGGTCGAGACCGCGGTGATGTCACCCGGCTCAGTGATGTTCTACCTGGGCAGCCTGTGGCATGGCGGCGGGGCTAACCAGACGACCGCGCCGCGTCTCGGTGTCATCCTCGAGTACTGCGCCGGCTGGCTGCGCCAGCAGGAGAACAACTGCCTGGCGGTGCCCCGCGACGTTGTACGCGACCTTCCCGAGCGGCTGCAGGAACTGATCGGCTACAACGTCTACCCGCCGTTCGTGGGCTACGTCGACGGCAGGCACCCGCGCAAGGTGCTCTCCGCGGATTCCTGAGCGGGAATCGGCGCCGGGCGCCAATCCGGGGTGCAGCCCGATGGGGCAACAGGATGCGGCACCGGGTCCTGGCGGGTGTTACGGTGGACGACAATGACCTCGGCTGTCGTCGGAACGCTGGATGAGGCCTACGAGCGGCTACATGCTACGGGGCCCGAGTTCGATGGGTTTCTGTCCAATCACGGCCCGATGGCTGTCGAGGCGATGGTCCGTCACGGTCACAGCGACGTCGTCGGTTCCTGGCTCGACGCGTATATACGCCGTCTGGAAGAGTTCCCGCGCGGGATCGGCTCGATCGGCGCCGACTGGCGGGAGGCGCTCGGCGACCCGCGCCGGGTCGCCGACTGGACCGAGTTCTTCTGCGGAGAGATCCGCGAGCGGCCATGGCAGCAGGTGCTCAACGCGTGGTGGCCCCGGCTGCTGCCAGGCTTGGTCGCCGCCGCCACCCACGGGGTGATCCGGGTCGGCCATGCAGTTCGTGCCCTACTTGCTGACGGCGACGATGACACCCACATCGCCGAGCTCGCCCACGGGCTGGCCTACTGGGCTAGCCGCTGGCAGACCGTGCCCACCGGCCACGCAGGCGCATCCGCGGCCTCGGCAGCCGGCCAGGCACACCTCGCCACGACCGCGGAGTTGCTCGCCGCCGTCCCCCGGATCGATGAGCAGTCGGGCGGCGTCGGGGAGCGCCTGGCCAGGCTCGGCCGCCTGCCCACCTGGCCGCTGGCACTGGCCGGCTTCGGCGTCCCGGCAGCACCGGAACAGGCCCGGGCGCGGCTGGCAGACCTGGTCGATGCTGCGACCCTCCGGTACTTGTCCTACGGTCACGGCAACGGCATCATGCTCGTGCACACAGCGACGGCGCCCAACGCAGTGCTGCGCACGCTGCCCGCGCTGGATGCCGCGCTGTGGCCACCGAGCCTGGCTGCTGCCTGGACCGCGACCAGCGCGCTGACCGCCGTGTACTCGCCGGCGTACCCTGCCGAGCGGGCGGAACTGCCTGCGCCGCCCGCCGGAGGAGAGTCCCGCGAAGATACCGCCGAGAACACCTTCGCGCGGGCGGTCGAGCACGGGGACGTTCACGTCATCAAGTTCGCCGACACAGCCGTCGAGGTCTTCGCCCGCACGGGCAACCCCGACGCGATCTCCGCAGCACTCCGCGCCGGGACGCTGATCGAGCCGTGACGGCCGGCGCCGAGTCGTTCTTATCGAGGTCGAGCAGTAGCGGGAACATCGCGTCAGCGCTCAGCAGACCTCATGCGGCCGCTCATGAGCCTCTGCGCCGCGAGCGGCTGTGCCAGGACAAGTAACCTCTGGGCATTCCTGCTGCCCGGCACGGGTCAGACGGGCACGGCGGCTGCGGCTGCGGAATACCCGCTGGCCCGAGATCAGCTCTCGCCCGCGAGTCGTGCCTGCATCCGGCGCATGCCGCGCAGCCAGCGGTCCCGGTCGCCCGCCCGGCGCTGTTCATAGACCGCCACATCGGGATGCGGCAGCATCAGGAACTGCTCAGTCGCGATGCCATCGAGCGCGCAGGCAGCCACCTGCTCGGACGTCAGCACGCCGTCGACAGCGGCCTGCGCGGACCCGCCGCCAGCGCCGTCCTCCGGCAGTGCGCCCGCGCCCGCCTCGCGGCGCGAGGTGGCGAGCAGGTTGCTGGTGAACGCCTGCGGACAGAGCGCGGACACCCGGATGCCCCGGTCGCCGTAAGTGATGGACAGCCACTCGGCAAACGCCACCGCGGCATGCTTGGTCACCGCGTACGGTGCCGAGCCCAGCTGGGTGAGCAGGCCGGCCGCCGAGGCGGTGATGACCAGGTAACCCTCGCCCCGCGACAGCATGCCGGGCAGTACCGCGCGGGCCACGTAAACGTGACTGTGCACATTGATCGCCCAGATCTTCGACCAAGCATCATCCGCAGCCTGCTCGCCACCCGCCACGATGATCCCGGCATTGGAGAAAAACAGCCCGATCGGGCCGAGCGCTTCTTCCGCCCGCGCCACCAGCGCCCGGACATCTGCCTCCGCGGTCATGTCGGCCGGCACCGCCAGCGCACGGCCGCCGGCCGCCTCGATTTCCGCAGCGACCTTGGCGGCGCCGTCGGCGTCGATATCGCAGACAGCGACGCCCGCCGCGCCCCTGGACGCAAGACCAAGCGCGAGCGCCCGGCCCGCCCCGCTGGCGCCGCCGGTGACGACGGCTACCGTGCCGGCAATCTCCATGCTCAGCCCCTTGCGGTCGCGCGGACGGCAGCATCTGCCCAGGCAGCGAGTTCCGGATCGGACTCGATCAGGCTGGCGTACTTCTTGCGGGCCTGGTCGCGCTTAGCCGGGATGTACTCAGTCGGCCACAGGCCCGGATGCGGCTCGTAGCCTTTCAGCACGTTGCGGGCGACGGTCACCTTGTGCACCTCGTCCACGCCGTCGGCGATCGCCATCGCGGGCGCCGCCGCCCACATCGCCTGCAGCGGCGTCAGGTTCGTGGTGCCGAGCGACCCCATGATGTGCAGCGCCCGGTAACTCACCTCGCGCAGCACCTTAGCCATGGTGTACTTGCAGGCCGCGATCTGCGTCCTGGCCGCCTGTGTGCTCGAGTTGTCGATGGTCCACGCCGTCCACAGCACCAGCAGGCGCAGCATATTGATCTCCGCATAGGAGTCCGCGATGGCCTCGGCCACCATCTGGTGCTCGGCGATCAGCCGCCCGTGCGACTCGCGACTGAGCGCCCGCTCGCACATCATGTCGAAGGCCAGCTTCACCTGCGCGACCGTGCGCATCGCGTGGTGGATCCGGCCGCCGCCGAGCCGCCGCTGTGCCAGCACCTTCGCGCCATCCTCCGGACCAAGCAAATTCCCGGCGGGAACGCGCACTTCGTTGTACCGGATGTGGTTGTGCAGCGGTGGATAGCCCATGATCTCCACGCCGGGGGTATCCCGCGGCACCACGAACATGCCGTTAGTGCACATCACGAAGATGATGTCGGCCCGCGCGCCAGCACTGGTGAACCACTTCTCGCCGGTGATGACCCACTGATCGCCGTCCCGTACCGCGCTGGTCTTGAACAGGTTCGGGTCGGACCCGCCCTGCGGCTCGGTCATCGAGTACGCGGAGAAGATCTCCTGGTTCATCAGCGGGTAGAGCCACTGCTCCTTCTGCTCCGGCGTGCCGTAAGCGGCCAGCATCTCCATGTTGCCGGTGTCCGGCGCGGCTGTGCCGAACACCACCGGGGCCGACCGGTACCTGCCCAGGATCTCGTTGAGCAGCGCGAGCTTGAGCTGTCCGAAACCGGGGCCGCCAAGCTCGCGATCGAGGAAAAGCGCCCACAGCCCGCGGTCCCTGACCTGCTGCTTGAGCGGGTCGGCAAGAGCCCTGGCCTTCGGGTTGCGCGAATACGCCGCGCCCGGGAAGACAAGGTCGAGCGGCTCGACCTCGTTCCGGCAGAAGTCGGCCACCCAGTCCAGCTGCGCCTGGAATTCCGGCTCGGTCGAGAAATCCCACGCCACGGCGACCTCCAGAAACCCGGACAGCCATAGAAGGCGATTCTAGAACTAAGGTCCGGCGGGAGCCAGGCCAGCTGCCGCAAGCCGTGCCGCTTCCCGTGGCGGCGCCCTTCCGACGTCAGCCGCTCTGCGTAGGCGTCCGCGGCGGCGCTGTCGAGCTGCCCTTCACTTGCCGGCCCCGGCAGCGACCTTGCGTCACCTGGTGTTCCCGGTTGAGTTGACTCGGCGGCATGACGGCTTAGAGTGAACGACACATGCCAATTGCCCGTGAGGAGGCACCGATGAGCCCAACGCTCGGACAGCGTCTGCGCGCGCTCCGGATCGAGCGAGGTCTCAGTCAGGCGGACCTGGCCGGCGATCTCGTGTCGCCCAGCTATATCTCGCTGATCGAGTCCGACCGCCGGTCGCCGGAGCACGAGGTGCTCGACGGCCTTGCCCGCAGGCTCGGCTGCTCGCCGCTGTTCCTCGAGTCGGGCGTGGCGCCGGAAGAACTCAATGAGCAGCGCCTGAGGCTGCAATTCGCCGAAATCGCCAGGGCGAACGGGTCGCTGAACGAGGCCAGGGACCAGTTCAACGGCCTGCTGCCGGTGGCATCCGGAGAGATCCGGTACGAGGCGATCTGGGGGCTTGCCCGCACCGAGGAGGCACTCGGCAACCTGCACGAGGCCGTGGTGCACCTTGATGCGCTGCTGGACGCGGCGCGGATCGGTGAGCCGGGCGCGCCGGGGCTACTGACCTTGTTCAACGCCAGGTGCCGGATCTACCGCAAGGCGGGGGACTTTGCCCGCAGCATCGAAGTCGGCGAATCCGCGCTTCGCGAAGTGCGCGACCTCGGCCTGGAAGGAACCGAGGACGAGATCCGGCTGGCCTCCACCGTGGTCGGCAGCTACTGGGCCAGGGGCGACATGTTCTCGGCTCAGGAACTGGCCAGCCAGGTGATCGAGCGGGCTGAGAAGCTCAGCTCGCGGGAGGCCCAGGGCAACGCGTACTGGAACGCGTCGGCGGTCGCCGCCGCGCGCGGCCAACTGAACCTGGCGCTGGAGCTTGCTGCCCGGACCCTTGCCCTGCTTGCCGAGAGCGCGCCAACCCATAATCTGGCCGCGATGCGGGTCACCTATGCGTGGCTGCTGCTGCGCTGCGAGCCGCCGCGGATCGACGAGGCCGAAGCACTGCTGGACCGGGCGCACGAGGTGCTGACCGCGCTGTCGGTCGGCTCATACCTGGCGAACTGCGAGACCGAGATCGCGCGCTGCGCGCTGCTGCGCGGTAACTTCGACCAGGCAGCCGAGATCGCGGGCCGGGCGCTGGCCCGGTGCGCGGACGGCTCGCCGCAGGCAGCGCAGCCCCGGCTGATCAGCGGGCTCGCGCTTGCCCTGAGCGGCCGACCCGAAGAGGGCATCGCGCTGGTGAGGATGGCGGCCGACCTGATGACCACGCTCGGATCCGGCCTTGACGCCGCCCAGGCGTGGCGTGAGCTGGCCGAGGCCCTCATCCAGATCGGCCGGTCCGAGCAGGCCATTGATGCGCTGCGGAAGGCCGCCGACTTGGCGGGCGCACGACCGGCCACCATCCGGGCAGGCATGCGCCTGGCACTGCCGGTAGCCGACTGATCCGCCGTTCAGCCGGTCACGGAGCCCGGCTCAGGACGCGCAGCAGGAACTCGATGGTGCGGCTGCGCATGCTGGCGATGTTCTGCGGGCGGACATACCGGTGGCCCTCGTCTTCGTAGACGGTGAGCTCACAATCCAGGCCGGCGGCGTGCAGCGCGCCGGCGAGCGCGGTGGCCTGGCTCACCGGTACCCGGGCATCCTGGCGGCCGTGAAACAGCAGCACCGGCGCCCGGAAATCGGCGGCTCTGGTCACCGGTGAGGCCGCAGCCAGCCGACCTGCGTCAGCGATCGGGTCCCCGATCCTGGCAGCTTCGTTCCGGCCCGCCGGGCCGCCGAAGGACATCAGCGCGCCCACGTAACCCGCCAGGTCGGCCGGAGCCGACGCGGCGGCAACACCGGCCAGCGGGATCTCTGCCTGCGTCGCGAGCATGAGCGCGGCATACCCGCCATAGCCGTAACCGATGGCCGCGACCCGGTTAAGGTCGACGAGCCCGGCCAGATCCGCCGACCGCAGCGCGTCGATCAGGTCGTCCTGCATGGCGAGCGACCACTGCCCGTCGCCGGCATCGCGGAACGCCTTGCCGAATCCGCGAGATCCGCGGTAATTCACCTGCAGGCAGCACAGCCCGGCGCCGGCGACCGACTGCGCCCACGGATCGAGCTGACCGCCATCCCTGGCCCACGGGCCGTCATGGATCACCAGCACGGCCGGCCACGGTGGCGGCCCGCTCGGGCGAGTGACGAAGCCGGTGATCTGCTTTCCGTCCCTGGCGCGATAGCAGATCGGCTCGCGGCGCTGTGTCCGGATCCGGGCCAGGCTGGTAAATCTTGCGAGCGGCCTGCTGACGGCCGCGGAGGAGCGGCTGATCGTGACGAACGCGGGGCCGCCGACCGGAATCGACACTTCCGCGAGGCAGTGCGTCTCATTCCGGCCGATGATGGCCGCCGCCGCGCCGTCCGCTACCTGCTTCAGCCGGCTCAGGTCCGCCGCGGCCTCGCCGGTCAGCGCCGTCTGCGGATTGACCGGATCAGTCGTCGTCACCAGGTCGGGGCCGGTCCCGTCGGGCGACATCAGCACTGAGATGACGTCGAACCTGTCGTCTGCGCTGAGCACTCTCGGCGTCCAGTCCGGCGGCGACATCGCGACTAGGGCGGTCGTGTCCCGGCCGGCTGAGCTCAGCGCATAGAGCGTCGGCCCGGCACCGAATGCCAGCGGATCGGATAGCTCGCCATCCTGCTCCGGCATGGTGAGGATGCGCGACCATGACGGCCGGGCGAGCGGGCCGTACCACCATTCGCACCGGCCGTTGCCGGATTGGACCGCGACGGCCTGGGTAGCACTGGCCAGCCAGCGACTGGCCGGCCTGCCCGGTGAGTCCCACTCGGCCAGCACGGCGCCGCCTGGCGTGACAGCCTGAAGCCGGAAGCCGGTGGTGACCGGATGCCGCACTCCGATCAGGATGCCCGGCTTGCGCCCGCCGCTCTGCCCCGCGTACTGCGAGTCTGCATCAAGGCCGGGCGTAAGCCTGGTCAGGGTACGGGCACTCAGGTCGAGCCAGGCCAGCACGTGCGGCTCGGCACCCGGAAGCTGAAGAACCAGGACGAGCCCGTCGCCGCCGGCCCCCCAGTGATATCCACGCAGCCGCCATGGCTGCAGATCGGACACGAGCTGCATGGGTGAGTTGCCGGTACCGATCCAGACATTGGCCGCGCCATCCTGCCAGCGGACGGCGGCGAACCTGTCCCCTGCGGGAGCCAGCCTTGGCCGGGTCCAGTCTGGCCGTTCAGGGACGACGTATCCGGTGGCCATCCTCACCCTGATCGCTAAGCCCCAGCCGAAGATCGTGGCGACCGGTTCTTATGCCGCCGCTAGGACGTTATCGGGCAGATTCCGGCTCAGTCAAGGTTTGCCTTGACCGATCTAGTTATGCCTGAGTCTCGTCTGTAGTGCAATGTAATAGCAGAATGACGGCTTTCCCTGACTGTCACGCCGGGGCGGCATGTCGCCGTCTCCCACTACCAGATGGGTGGAACATCAGATGAACAGCATCCGCATCGCCATCGCCTCGCTTCTCGCTGCCGCAGCCATGCTGGCCGGAGGAGCGGTTATCCACCACGATGCGACACCGCGCGCGAGCCACAAGATCGTCCTGGCCGACCCCATCCTCTGCTGCGAAGATTGAGCCGGCCGGCCTGCCGCCGGACCGGGCTCACGGGCGGACAAGCCCGGCCCTGCCCGGCGGCGGGATGGACGCGCGCCGGGGAAGGGTACCGCGCGGCCGGTTGTTAGCCACTGGCATGCAGGTAGAGATCTGGTCTGACGTCGTGTGCCCGTGGTGCTACCTGGGCAAGAAGCGGTTCGAGCGAGCGCTGGCCAGCTTCGAGCATCGCGACGAGGTACAGGTGGTGTACCGGTCGTTCGAGCTGGACCCGGCGGCGCAGCCGGGAGTCACGATGCCGACTGTCGAGCGACTGGCACAGAAGTACGCGATGAGCCCGGCTCAGGCCGATCAGGCCCAGCGGCAGATGGAGCAGCGCGCGGCAGCGGACGGTCTGACGTTCCGGCTGGCCGGGCTTCGCAGCGGCAGCACCAGGGACGCCCACCGGCTGCTGCAACTCGCCAAAGACGCAGGGCTGCAAGGCCCGCTGATGGAGCGGCTGCATCGCGCCTACTTCACCGAGCAGGAGTCCGTCTTCGACCATGACTCGCTGACCCGGCTGGCCGTCGAGGCCGGACTCGACCGCGACGATGTTGCCGCGGTGCTGGCGAGCGACCGGTACGCCGACCACGTCGATACCGACGAGCAGATGGCTCATACCCTGGGCACGACCGGAGTCCCGTTGTTCGTCGTCGACCGCAAGTACGGCATCTCCGGCGCGCAGCCGGAGCAGGTGATCGCTAGCGTGCTGGAGCGCGCGTGGCGCGAGGCCGCCGCGTAGCCGGGCTGCCCGGTCTGCTTCGCTACTACGCATGACGACGCCCCCTGATCTGCCCCCGGCCTGGTTCACCCGCGCCCTTGCCGCACCCGTCGTGCCCGCCGCAGTCACCGTGGCCGGCACCCAGATCGCCTACCGAGAGTTCGGCGACGGCGCCGGGAACGGCATCGTCCTGGTGCATGGCGGCGCAGCGCACGCGCGCTGGTGGGATCACATCGCCCCGCTGCTGGCAGCCGGACGGCGGGTGGTCGCGCTCGACCTGTCCGGTCACGGCGACAGCGGCCGGCGCGATGAGTACACGCTCGACGGCTGGGCGGCGGAGGTCATGGCGGTCGCCGTGGCGGCGGGATTCGCCCGGCCGCCGATTGTCGTCGGGCACAGCATGGGAGGCTTCGTCGCGCTGCGGGCAGCCGGCCTGTACGGCGCCGGCCTGGCGGGAATCGCGGTCATCGACTCCCCGGTGCAGGACATCACGCCGGAGCAGCGAGCCGCCAGGGACGCGCGGGCATTCGGCCCGCTGCGCGTCTACCCGGCTCGCGAGGCAGCGATCAGCCGGTTCCGCCCGATACCGGACCAGCCGACGCTGCCTTATATCCGGGCGCACGTCGCGGCCACCTCGATCCGCCCGGTCCAGGGCGGCTGGAGCTGGAAGTTCGATCCCGCCGTCTTCGGCCGGCCAGCGGCCACGCCGCAACTGCTGCGGCACCTCGACTGCCGGGTCGCGCTCTTCCATGCCGAGAACGGCATCGTACCGCCGCAGACAACGGAACTCATGTACGACAAGCTCGGCCGCCGCGCACCGGTGATCGAGATACCCGCGGCTGGCCACCACGTGATGCTTGATCAGCCCATCGCACTGGTGACCGCCATCCGGACGCTGCTGTCTGACTGGGACCACTCGCTGCCAGCGCTGCCGCGACTCGGCTAGGCCACGAGCGCCGGTGCCCTCAGCGCGCGACGGCCGGCAAATTCCGCGGCCAGGTTGCCGCACCGGGCGGCAAACTTGTGCCGGAGCTCGTTTGGCGGCCAGCGATGCTGACCAGATAACCGGCATGCCGACAGCTCGCGCCGGGTCGCCGATGACGACGGCGGACCCGATCAGCCGGTTCTTCGCTGACCTCGCCGCGCCGGGCCACCTGGCCACATTCGAGGGCCATTCGGCCACGCTGCGTTTCGACGTCCGCGACCGCGGCCAGGTGCAGCACTGGTACATCGCCGTCAGCGACGGCGACGTCGCGGTGACTCGCCAGAACAAGATGGCGGACGCCATCATCGCAGTTGAGCACGCGCAGTTCGAGGCTATCGTCACGGGCCGGCTCAACGCCCAGGCGGCCCTGCTGCGCGGCGTCATGACCTGCGAGGGCAGCCTGGCCGCGCTGATGATGTTCCAGCGGTGCCTGCCGGGGCCGCCGGGCTCGACCGGGCAGGTCGCGCCGATCAGCTCACGGCAGGTGATGGCTGAGCGGAGGCCGGCGTGAGCAGCCAGCTCGTGCAGATCCTGGAAGGCAACACGTTCGTCGTCAGCGACGACCGGGGTGACATCGAGGCCTCCCCTGCCGATCCGACCGGGCTGTTCTCGTTCGATACCCGCTTCCTGTCCCGGTGGGTGCTGACGGTAGACGGCCAGCGGCTGACCGCGCTGTCGACCGACGACATGCAGTACTTCCAGGCGCAGTTCTTCCTCGTGCCCGGCAGCGGGACCGTCTATGTCGACGCCAAGCTGTCGGTTATCCGGATGCGCGAGGTCGCTGACGGCTTCCGGGAGCGGCTGCGCGTGCTTAATCACGAGAACACGCCCGTCAGCCTGACGATCCGGCTCGAAGCCGCCAGCGACTTCGCCGACCTGTTCGAGGTCAAGGACGCGCTGGCGAAGAAGGGACAGTACCGGAACGAGATCGTCGGCAGCGATCTTGTGCTGCGATATCAGCGGGAAACATACACCAGGGAAACCTGGATCTCGGCAACTCAGCCAGCCGACGTCGATGAGACGGGCTTCACCTTCACCGTCACCGTCCGGCCGCACGGCGAGTGGCGTACCGAGCTTGATGTCGTCGTATCGGAAGGCTGCCCTGATGGATCGCTGGGCGGGCCGGTCGGGATCCGGGGGCAGGGCCGGCGGCGGGTGCGCGAGGACATGGCACACGGCCTGGCGAAGTGGCTGCAGCGGGTGCCCACCCTAGAGTGCGACTGGGCGGCGGTCGGGCAGATTTACCGCCGCTGCCTGACTGACCTTGCCGCGCTGCGGTTCACTACGCTGACCATGCCGGGCCGGGCGCTGCCGGCCGCTGGCCTGCCCTGGTTCATGACGATCTTCGGCCGGGACAGCATTTTCACCAGCCTGCAGGCACTGCCGTTCACCGCCGAGCTCGCGTCGACCACGCTGCTTGCGCTGGCCGAGCGCCAGGGCACCAGGATCGACGACTTCAGGGACGAGGATCCCGGTCGCATCCTGCACGAGATGCGCTACGGCGAGCTGACGGCTTTCGAAGAGCGGCCGCATTCCCCCTACTACGGCAGCGCCGACGCCACTGCGCTGTATGTCGTCCTGCTCGACGAGTACGAGCGCTGGACCGGCGACACCAAGCTGGTCCGCGGCCTTGAGCAGGCCGCACGGGCCGCGCTCAACTGGATCGACGAGTACGCCGACCTCCAGGGCAACGGTTACGTTTCCTACCAGCGGCGCAACGCCAAGACCGGGCTTGAGAACCAGTGCTGGAAGGATTCCTGGGACTCGATCTCCTACCGCAACGGGGACCTGCCGGGGTTCCCGCGGGCGACCTGCGAGCTCCAGGGTTACGCCTACGACGCCAAGATTCGCGGCGCCCGGCTGGCGCGGCAGGTCTGGCAGGACGCCGCCTTCGCCGACCGGCTGGAGAAGGAAGCCGCCGACCTGAAGCGCAGGTTCAACCGCGACTTCTGGGTGGAAGACGGAGAGTATTTCGCGGTCGCTCTCGACTCCGATGGTCGCCAGGTCGACTCGCTGACCTCTAACATCGGCCATCTGCTGTGGAGCGGCATCGTCGAGACAGCCAAGGCCAGGTCCGTGGCACGGCACCTGCTCGGGCCACGGTTGTTCTCCGGCTGGGGCGTCCGAACGCTCGCTGAGGGCGAGGCCCGTTACAACCCGATCGGCTACCACGTCGGAACGGTCTGGCCGTTCGACAACTCCTTCATTGCCTGGGGCCTGCGCCGTTACGGGTTCAAGGACGAGGCTGCCTGCATCGTGGCCGGAATCATGGAGGCAGCCGAGGTGTTCCAGGGCAGGCTGCCTGAGGCCTTCGCCGGCTACCAGCGGGCCGCGACCCGGTACCCGGTGCAGTACCCGACGGCGTGCAGCCCGCAAGCCTGGTCGGCCGGGGCACCGCTGCTCTTGCTACGGGCAGGCCTTGGCCTCCAGCCGCACGGGGACAACCTGATCGTCGACCCGGCGCTGCCGCTGCGAGTCGGCCATCTGCAGATCCTCGACCTGCCCGGCAGGTGGAAGAAGATGGACGCGTTCGGCCGCGGCCGCGTCGACACCGACCGCCTGACCGGGCGGCTGTCGCGCGGCCGGTCACCGGCAGCGCCTACCGGGCGCTGACGGCCAGTCAGCCGGCGATCACCTCGTAGATCGCGCGCACGTACTGCTCGCTGCGGTCTGAGCCGATGATGCCAGGGCCCATCTTGTTCATCATGTACGCGATCGTCATGCGCCTGCCGACGTCCATCAGGATCACCGAGCCACCCCAGCCACCCCAGAAGCAGATCTTCTCGTCGGGTACGTAGGGCAGGGAGTCGAGCTGCGGCAGCCCGTAACCGATGCCGAACCGGAGCGGCACCCCGAGCACGAGATCCACGCCATTTGCTTGCTCGCGGAAGATCAGCTCGATCGTCTCGGGCGAGAGCAGACGAACTCCGTCGACCTCGCCGCCGCGGGAGATCACCGACAGGATCCGGGCCACCGAGCGCGCGTTGCCGTGACCGTTCGCGGCACCGATCTCGGCACTGCGCCATTCAGCGGTGTTGGCGGCTGATGCCTCGGCAGGCGGCCCGGTCATTGTCTTGACCACCGGGCTGTCCATGCCGAGGGCCTCGAGGTCGAATGGCAGTGGCGGCGGCGGAACCACGTCTGCGATCCGGCTCCAGTCCTGCTCCGCTGCGCCGATCTGGAAGTCCGCGCCGAGCGGTCCGGCGATCTCGCTGGCGACGAACTGCTTCAGGCTCATGCCGGTGACGCGGCGCAGCACCTCCCCGATCAGATGCCCGAAGTTGAGCGCGTGATAGCCCGACGCCGTGCCCGGCGGCCACCACGGAGCCTGCGCGGCAAAGCGGACTGCGGCCTTCTCGAGGTCATAGAGGTCCTCGACGACGGCCGGCTGGTCGAGCCCGGACACGCCCGAGGTATGCGAAAGCAGATGCCGGATCAGGACGTCCTGCTTCCCGGCGGCCGCGAACTCCGGCCAATAGCGGGCGACCGGCGCGTCCACGTCCAGCAGCCCACGGTCCGCCAGCGTGAGTGCCGCCAGGCTGGTCACCGTCTTGGTCGTCGACCACACGTTGGTGATCGTGTCGCGTTCCCACGGCTGCGTGCGGGCCCCATCGCGGTAGCCGCCCCACAGATCGACGGCGATCTCGCCGTCGAGGTCAACCACGATGGAAGCGCCCAGCTCCGCTCCTGAGTCAACGTTTCGCTGCAGCAGGCCGCGCAGCGCGCTGAAGCGGTCGTCGCACGTGCCGTGCAGGTCAGCCATTCGAACCTCGCCTCTGGTCGGTGGTGCTAGCTGATCGAACCGGGCGGCGGGATCTTGCCCGGCCCGGTGGTGTCGCAGGCAAGCGCGCCAGGATCGGTATCCAGCAGCGGTCGCGCGAGCTTAGGCGGGCGCTCGAAGGCGGCCTTGCTGAAGTCCAGCATGTCCAGCATGGGGCTGGCGTTCGCGTCCCGGTGGGTCATGGCCGGCAAGTTCCACTTGTGCTCGACGAGCGCGCAGATGCTGGTGTGGTCGAAGACCTGGTGCGAAACGTAATCCGGCCGCGCCCACGGCGACACGATCGCACAGGGCACCCGGAAGCCGTACTGCCGGAAGCCTGTGTAGGCGACTGAAGCGTCCGGCGGGATGTCGTCAGGTGCCAGGGCGGCCGGCGGCGCTACGTGGTCGAAGTAGCCGCCATGTTCGTCGAATGTCCAGATCAGCAGCGTGTTCTTCCACCCTGGCCCGGCCATGACCGCGTCGATGACCGACGCGGCGAACTGCTCGCCGTGGGCGATGTTCTGCGGGTTCTCCTCCGAGTTCGCCAGGTAGTCCGGCTCGACCAGGCAGAACCCCGGCAGCGTGCCTGCCTTCGCGGCATCGAAGAAGTCGCCGATCGGGTGCAGGTTATCCGGGTACTTCACCAGCAGCTCGGGAAACAGCGCCATCGTCGGCGCCGGAAGCACCGATTCCAGCAGCTGGAAGTAGTCGGCGAAGGAGACGCCGGCCGCGTGCAGCCGATCGAAGATGGTGCCGTTCGCCGGATAGTCAAGGGGATCCGGCACGCCGTCGTTGACCATGCCAAGCGATGTCGCTGCCATCAGGTAACGCCGGTTGGGAAAGGTCTGGCCGAGCACCGAGCAGAAGTAGCGATCGGCGATCGGGAACGTCGCGGCCAGCGAGTAGTAGAACGGCAGGTCCGCCTTGTCCCAGTAGCCCATCGCCACCGGGCCGCTGCCGGACCGTACGAATCCGGTGTTGTGGCCGCTAGCCAGCTGGATGTGGCTGTTCGTCCAGGTCTGGCTCGGCTTACCGGACAGCTGGCAGGTAGTCGGCATCCGGAACGCGTGCTGAAGCGTGCCATCCGGGTACGGATTCGTCTCGGCCGGCTTGCCATCCGGGCCGAGCTTGAAGCCGTCAGCGCCGGCCCGGCTGAGCATCCCCAGGTGATTGTCGTAGGAATGGTTTTCCATCATCAGCACGACGATGTGCCTGACCTGCGGGATGGTGTCGGTGCCAACGGCAAGTTCGGGGTACGGCAGCGAGCCGGGCTTGCGCGGCGCGGGTCCGTGTTCCGACGGCCCGGTAATCCGGTCCGGCTCACCGTATTGCGCGCCCATTGTGCCCCTCCGTCACCACGGTGCCGGAATGAGCGTCTCAGGCGCGGGTGCCCTCCGCAACCCCCGATTGCGCCGCGCTGCCGGACGCCGCGCTGCCGGACGCCGCGCTGCCTGGCGGCGGCTCCGCGGCCGCCACCTCCCCGGCCACCTCCCCTGCCGACGGCCACTTCCTGAGCTCGACGTGCGGGATGAGCCAGGTGAACAGGAACGCGAGCACGCCGATCGGGGCCGCCACGGTGAAGACGGTCTGGATCGACTCGGCATAGCCCGCGACGAATCCCTGGTGAATCGCGGCCGGCAGATGCGCCAGCAGGGCGGGGGTGACGTCCGCGCTGGAGAAGCCGGCCGGCGGCCGCAGGCCGTGCAGGTGCCTGGCCAGGTTCCCGACGAGGACATTGGCGAAGATGGCGCCGAAGATCGCCGTTCCGAACGAGCCGCCGATCGACCGGAAGAACGTCGCGCCCGAGGTGGCCACGCCCAGTTCGGAATGCGGTACGGCGTTCTGCACGATGATGACGAGCACCTGCATCACGCCGCCGATGCCCATGCCGAGGACCAGCATGTAGAGCGAGTCCAGCAGCGACGAGGTGCCGACTCCCATCAGCGACAGCAAGTAGAGGCCAAGCGTCATGACCCCCGCGCCGGCAATGGGCCAGAGCCGGTACTTGCCGGTCCTGCTGATCAGCTGGCCGGAGCCGATGGAAACGACCAGCAGCCCGACCATCAGCGGCAGCAACTGGACGCCGGAGAAGGTCGGCGACACGCCGCGGACGACCTGGAAGAAGGCCGGCAGGTAGGTCAGCGCCCCGAACATCGCGAAGCCGACGACGAAGCCGACGACGCTGGTCACCCAGAACGCGCGCATCCGGAACAGGTGCAGCGGCAGGACCGGCTCGGGAGCATTCCGCTCGACCAGCACGAACACGCCGACGAGCAGCACGCCGCAGGCGCCCAGGATCCAGATAGGCGTGGTATTCCACCCGTAGGTAGTGCCGCCGAGGCTGGTGAGCAGTATGAACGAGGTCGCCGCGAGAGCGAGGACCGCGGTGCCGGCGTAGTCGATGATGTGATGCACCCGGCGGAGCTTGCCTGGCACCTGGCTCGCTACCACGATCAGCGCGATGATCCCGATCGGCACGTTGATGTAGAAGATCCACCGCCAGGTCAGGTTGTCGACGAAGACCCCGCCGAGCAACGGGCCGACGATGCTCGCCACGCCGAAGACCGCGCCGAACAGGCCGACGTACTTGCCGCGTTCACGGGGCGAGACAATGTCGCCGACGATCGCCTGAGCGCCGACCATCAGCCCGCCGCTGCCGAGGCCCTGGACGGCGCGGAACGCGATGAGCTCGACCATGGAATGGCTGATCCCGGAGAGCACCGAGCCGACCAGGAAGATCACGATCGACGCCTGGAAGAACGTCTTGCGGCCGTACTGATCGCCGAGCTTGCCCCATAGCGGCGTCGATACCGTCGTGGCCAGCAGGTATGCCGTGATGACCCAGGCGATGTGCGCGCCGCCCTTCAGGTCGCCCACAATCGTCGGCAAGGCCGTGGCCACGATGGTCTGATCCAGCGCCGCGAGCAGCATGCCGAGCATGAGCGCGCCGATGATGAGCAGGACCGACCGCCGGCTGAGGCCCGGCAGCACGTTACCGGCGGGGGCGCCGCTGGCAGCGGCCGGCCCGGCCGGGCCGGCCGGGCCGGCCGCGGAGCTTGACGTGCTCATCTGGGCTGATCCTTTCCATGCGGCCGGGATCCGGCGGCCTGGCGAGCGGAGCGAGCGGCGGGCAGGGCAATCCGGCGAAGCGCGCAGTCCTCGGCAAACCCGCCGGCCATCGCCTGGCAGGCGGCGTCGGTGAGCTCCGCCAGCTGAACGGCACCGCCGCAGGAAGCCCAGTACGAGAAGGTGGCACGCAGGACGCCGAACGCCGCGCTGGCCAGCACCAGCGGATACGGGTCGCGCTCAGGGTCCGCGCCGAGGCGCTCGGCGAGCGCGGCTGCCACTCGCGCCTCGGTCTGCGCCATGTGCGCGGCTCGCGCCGCGCGGAGCTGAGCGTCGGTGAGCGCCGCCCTCACCTGGCTGGCCCGGTGAACCGGGTCGTCGCCGAGCTCGGCCAGCTCAGCGATGATGCCGCGGACCAGATCGGTCAGGACGGCGCACAGCACGTCCAGCGCGCTGCGCCCTGGCTGGTCGTGGATCAGCCGGGAGAGCAGCTGCTCCTCCCGGCCAGCGTCGGCGCCGAAGAGCACGGCCTCCTTGGACGGGAAGTAGTTGAAGAAAGTCCGCGGCGCGACATCGGCGGCTGCCGCGATGTCCTCGACCGTGACGCACGAGAACCCTCGCCCGGCGATGAGATCGAGCGCGGCCCGCCGGATGGCGAGGCGGGTCGCCCGCTTCTTCCGCTCCCGCAGGGACGGGTCCTGCACGTCGGCCCGCGCGGCCGCGGCCGCGGGCACCGGCGCGGTCTCCGGAACAGACAACATGCAGTCAGTATAATATTGCGCTGAATGCAACAACACACCGGGTGCGATCCGCGGCCGGACCGGCCTGGCTAGCCCGGCAGCGCGCGTTCCCTCGGTGCGGGGTCTGTCCGTCACACGCCCAGCCGGGCTGCGAGGTCCTCGTCCACGATCAGCACCAGCTCCCCGCGGGTGTGATCCTGCTCTACCTCGCGGTGCGCGGCGGCCGCATCGTGCCAGTGATACCGGCGGGAGACGTGCACCGACAGCGACCCGTCGTCGAACCACGGAGCCAGCCTGATCAGCCCGCTGCCGTCGGGACGGCCGTCATAGGGCCGCCAGTGCACCCGGTCCGCCTCGGGCAAGGCGTCGGCATGCACCGGTGTCGCGACCGTGGCACCGTCGCCGGCCGCACGAGCGGCACCGGCCAGCGTCGGCGCTGCGCACGCGAGAACCTGGCGGGCGCCGCCGCCAGCGGCGTTCCTCGCCTCGTCTGGCCAGCCTGCCTGGCTATGGTCGACGACCACGACGGCCCCGAACTGGTGCACGAACTCATGGTGCTGCGGGCTCGCGGTGGCCACCACGCAGGCGCCGAGCGCACGCGCGATCTGCACCGCGAAATGACCAACACCGCCTGCCGCGCCCGTGACCAGCACCCGGTCGCGCTTGCCGACCTGCAAAATCTCGGTCAGGCCCTGATGGGCAGTGAGCCCGTCGACCGGCACTGCCGCTGCCGCCGTCATCGGCAGCCCGGCCGGGATCGGCGCAAGCTGCTCTGCCGGGCAGGTGACGTACTGGGCGTAGCAGCCCGTCAGGCCGGGAGAGCCGTACACCGGCTCACCATCGCTGAACCCGGCGCCGGCCCCGGTGTCGCCCTCCACCAGGCCGGCGAACTCGGCGCCAGGGATGTAGGGGTAGCGCAGCGGCAGTGCCCCGCCGCGCAGGCGAGCGCCGGCGGCCCCGACCCCGGCGGCCAGCACGCGGACCAGCACCTCACCGGGGCCCGGCTGCGGGATATCGGTGTCGGCGACCTCAAGCACCTCAGGTCTGCCCGGCTTGGTTGCCATGATCGCCTGCATCGTCGCCGCCCCTGCCCCGGAATCAGCCGCCCTACCGCAGGAGTGTTGCCAGGCTGTCCCTCCCGTACACCGCGACGGCCACAGCGCGGCGCACCAGGCCGGACAAACAGGCGGGAACGGGGAATTGCGGGCCGGCCCGCAGCGTCGGCGGCCCGACTGGGATGCGACGTCCGTTACCCTGGGCCGGGTGAAAGCGCTGCTCCTGGAGAATATCCATCCCGAAGCCATCCGGCTGCTCGAGGATGCCGGGCTGGAGGTAACCACCCGGCGGTCAGCCATGGACGAAGCCGAGCTCGCTGCCGCCCTGCCCGGCGTCGCACTGCTCGGCATCCGGTCCAAGACCCGGCTGACCGCGGCGGTTCTCGCCGCGGCCCCGGACCTGGTCGCCATCGGGGCTTTTTGCATCGGCACCGACCAGATCGACCTGACAGCCGCATCAGCGCACGGAATCGCCGTTTTCAACGCGCCATATTCGAACACCCGCAGCGTCGTCGAGCTGGCTATGGCCGAGATAATTGCCCTCACCCGCCGGCTGACCGAGAAGGACCGGGCGATGCACGCCGGGCAATGGGATAAGTCGGCCGAAGGCGCCCACGAGATCCGCGGCCGCACGCTCGGGATCGTCGGGTACGGCAATATCGGCGCGCAGTTGTCGGTCGTCGC
>JAJYUU010000044.1 GCA_021792405.1 Actinomycetes bacterium | reverse complement strand
CGCCCGGTCGCCGCGTTCTCCAGCCCCATGCCGCTGGTGTCATCGCATTCGTGTACAAACGCTCGCGTGCCGTCGATGCGCACGCCGAGGATGTGCAGAACATCACTCCCGTAGAAGCGGTCACCCCTAGCCCAGATCGCGCTGACGGCCTGAACCATGCCGCCGACGCGGCTGGCGGCCAGATACGGCCGCAGCAGCCGACGTGCCACGGCATCGCTGCGGGACTGCTCGGCGCGGCCGAGCGCCGCGGTATATCCCGCCAGTGCGGCCACCACCTGCTGCCGCAGCGTCATCCTGGCTGGCCGGCCCAGCCCGGCAAGGGTTGCCGCCGGCGTCGAGGCTGCGGCTTTCACGGGAAGTTCTACCCTGGGGACCCCGCCGGAGCAGGCGGTCAGGAGCGGCACCGCGCAGAAGGCCACCACCACTGCGGGAACGCGCCTTTTCCACATGGCGCTGTGCCATGGACGGGATGTCGTCACCACGGCCTCCAGAACGTCGGCTTGCCCGGCACCGCCGGCTGCGCAGCCCGCTCGCTTGCCAGCCAGCGTTCCGGACCATAAGACGGGCGCGTAAGCGCCCGGTTAGCGCGGCGTTAGCCCGCGGGTAATGCCGGGCGGTTAGGTGAGCAGCGCTGACCGGAACATCAAGTCCGGGCTGTCAGCGAGGATCTGCCCGAGCAGCGCCTGCGCCTCCGGCCCCGGATCCTGGCCGAACTCGCGAGCGGTCAGGCCACGCAGTCTGGTGTAGGCAGCGAGAGCCGCCGATTTCTGGCCGCACCGGTACAGCGCGAGCATCAGCTGTACATGCGGATGTTCAGGCATCGGATCAGCCGCGATGAGCTCGCGGACCTGGGCGAGGACCTCATGATGCTGACCTAGCCGCAGTCGCGCGTCGATCAGCCACTCGCGCACTTCCCGGCGCTGCTCGAGCAGCGTGCTGGCGATCGTCTGCATCCGCGGCGTGTCTGGCACGTCGGCGAGCGGCGGATCGCGCCACAGGCTGCAGGCCCGCTCGAGCAGGCCAACAGCGCCCGCTGGGTCGCCGTCGTCCAGGGCGGCCCGGCCCTGCGCGGCGAGACTGCGGAAGCTGGCCACGTCGAACTCGCCGGGTGCGACGATCAGCTGATAGCCCGAATTGTGCGTTACCAGCCGGTCGTGGCCGCCAAGCGCCCGGCGCACATCGCGCATCCGGACCCGAAGCGCCGTCTCGGCGTCTGCGGGCGGGTGATCCCCCCAGAGGGCGTCAATCAGCAGGCTCCTGGGCGGCGGCTGCACCGGGTGCAGCAGCAGCGCTGCCAACGTGGTGCGCTGCGACGGCCGCCCGAGTACGAGCGTCGTGCCATCGTCAGCCTCGGCCAGTAACGGCCCGAGGACGCAAAAACGCATAGCGATTCCCTGGGGAGCGAGCGCCAAGCAGCCAATACCCAAGTCCGCGATTGCACCAGCGCCTTGCTTCGCCAGCATGTCGCAGATTGGTATTCGTACCCGGATTCAAGGCTCAGCGCATGCCGAAACGTCCCGACACATTCGGCACATGGCGACCAGTAACACCTGGGCCATCCGCGGGTAACCTTGACCGGGCTCATCGAGCCGATAGCGGTCGTTCTGACCCTGGAGCCAGCGTCGCCGCGAACAGGTCGCCGGACTCGCCGACGCGCCCGACGACGTCGTCAGCGGTGAAGACCAGGTCTGCGGGGCGGCGGCAGGCAGCCACCTCATCCCAGCTGACCGGCGTCGACACGGTCGGCGCTGACCCGGCACGAAGCGAGTAAGGGGCCACGGTGGTCTTCGCGGCGTTGTTCTGGCTCCAGTCGATCAGCACCTTGCCGGGTCGCAGCGCCTTCGCCATCCGTGACACCACCAGCTCCGGATGCCTTGCCGCCAGTCGCTCGGCCAGGTCCTTCGCCAGCTCACTGGTCGCCTCAGAGGTCATCCCCGATACCGCGGCGTACAACTGCAGGCCCTTGCTGCCGGAGGTCTTCGCGGCCGGCCGGAGCTGGCGTTCGGCAAGCAGGGGCCGCAGCATGAGCGCAACCTCGCAGCACTCCACGACGGTGGCCGGCGGTCCCGGATCGAGGTCGAACACCAGCAGGTCGGGCTTGCCCACCGCTGGGTACCGCCACATCGGAGCGTGCAGTTCAAGCGCAGCCAGGTTAGCGGCCCAGATTAGCGTCGGCAGGTCACCGCCCAGGATGTACTCGATGCTGTCGCGTGACCTGGCCGAGCCGGGCGAAGCGATCCGCGCGGTCGGCACCCAGTCAGGCCGGCGCGCGGGAGCGTTCTTCTGGAAGAAGAACTCGCCGCTGACTCCATCGGGATACCGCTTGATCGTCACCGGCCGGGACGCGATGTGCGGCAGCATTGCCGGCGCGATCTGCTGGTAGTAGTCGATCACCTGCGCCTTGGTGAAGCCCGCGTCGGGGTACAGCACCTTGTCCAGGTTGGACAGCATGAGGCTGCGTCCCTCGACGTCGACCTGAACCTTCCGCGCGTCAGGGCTCACGGGTCACTTCGGCCGGAATCTTGTCGCCGCGCAGGCCTCTGTAGGACGGTGCCCGCAGCCGGCCGGACCTGGTCCAGTCCGCGAACGTCACCTCGGCCACGAGCACCGGTTCTACCCAGCGGGCGTGCCGCGCGTCTTCCGGCGGAACGGTCGTGCCGAATGGCGAGGCCGTCCGGCTCAGCGGCTCGAGCCGCTCGCCCAGCATGCGCAGCGTCTGCTGGCTGAACCCGGTCCCGACATGGCCGGCGTAGACAAGCCGGTCGTCCTCGTAGACGCCCACCAGCAGCGACCCGATCCAGCCTGCCCGGCCGCCCTCGCCCGGCTTCCAGCCGCCGATTACAACCTCCTGGCTCCGGACATTCTTGATCTTCCGCCAGGAGGCAGACCGGCGGCCGGGCTCGTAGCGTGACCGGAGGCGCTTGGCCATCACGCCTTCGATGCCGTGCGCCAGGGAGACCGCTTGCACGTCGGCGCCGCTCTCCCCGGTGAACGATGGCGGCACCTGCCAGTTAGGCCCGGTCAGGCCGAGACCCTCAAGCAGCGCGCGGCGTTGCGAGTAAGGCAGGTCGAGCAGGGAACGCCCGTTCAGCCAGAGCAGGTCGAAGGCCAGGTAGCTGACTGGCACCCGGTCGGCGAGCTGCCTCGCCTGCGCGGCCGATACTATGTTCATCCGCTGCTGGAGCGCCTCGAAGTCAGGCCACTCGCCGCCGCCGAATGCCACGATCTCGCCATCCAGCACCGCCTGCCGCACCCCGGACGCCGTAGCGAGCCCGGCCAGCTCGGGGTAGACCTGGGTGATGTCGCGGGTCGTGCGCGAGGTGAGCCTGACCTGGCCGTCGGCGACGAACGCCAGCGCGCGCAGGCCGTCCCACTTCATCTCATAGGCCCAGCCGGAGTCGTCCGACGGCAAGGTGCCCGCGGTCGCCAGCATCGGGCGCAGCCCCGGCGGCGGATCCCGCCATTCCTGGTCTGCCACAACACGATCATCTACCCACCGGGCAGTGCGCCAGTCAGCCGACCTGCGCGGTCCGGCCGGCCCAGTAGGGCGCCCGCAGCTGCCTCTTGAGGATCTTGCCAGAGCCGGTACGCGGCAGCTCCGCGACGAAGTCCACCGACCGCGGAACCTTGTAGCCGGCCAGGTGCTGCTTCCCGAACGCCTTGATCTCCTCGGGCGTCAGCGACGCATCGGGCGCGAGCACGACGGTGGCGTGCACGATCTCGCCCCACTCCTCGGATGGGATGCCGAAAACCGCCACGTCGTAGATCGACGGGTGCTGCTCGAGTGCCGCCTCGATCTCCGCTGGGTAGATGTTCATGCCAGCGGAAATGATCATGTCGCTCTTGCGGTCGCAGATGTACAGGTAGCCCTCGTCATCCCAGTACGCGATGTCACCCACAGTGTGAAAGTCGCCCCGGCTGGCCGCGTCGTAGCTGTCCTTCTGCTTGTAGTACTCGTTGAACACGCCCTTCGACCGGACGTACAGCTCGCCGGAGTTCTCCGGCCCGGTGCCGGTCACGACGTTGCCCTCCGCGTCGAAGAGCACGATCTCGATCAGGGGAGCCGGCTGGCCGCACGAGCCCGGCTTGCGCATCTGGTCCTCGGGCCTGAGCACGCAGTCGACGCCCAGCTCGGTCGAGCCGTACACCTCCCACAGCGACTCCGGCGGGAAGTCATTGACGTACTGCTGCTTGAGCGCGAAGCTCCACGGTGCCGCGTTGGCAATCATCACCCGCATGGACGACCGGTCGTACTTAGCCTTCACCTCTTCCGGCAGCGCGCACACCATCCGGATCAGCGCCGGAGCGGAAAAGGTCGAGGTGACCCGGTACTTCTCCACCAGCCGGAGCCAGTCCTCCGCATCGAACTTGCGCTGTACCACGATGGTCTGGCCGAACAGCAGGCCGATGCCCATGAAGGCGCCGGGCCCGCTGTGGTAGAGCGGCCCCGAGGTGATGTAGATGTCGTCCGGCCGGTAGCCGAGCAGGCTGATCAGCGCCAGGCCGGTCTCCTGGTCGGTGGCGTACCGGACCGCGCCCTTCGGCTTGCCGGTGGTGCCGGAGGTGTAGATCATGGTCCCGCCGGTTCCCACCGCGTCACCGACATCGGGCGGGTCAGCCGGCGCGCTGGCGGTGAGGTCCTCGCTGCTCAGCATCCCGGCGCCAGGCGCGCCGCCGAAGACTATGACGTGCCGCAGGGTCGCGAGGTCACCGACCAGCCCCTCGAACAGGTGCGCGTACTCCGCGTCCACATACGCGATCTCGGCGTCCGAATGGCCGATCACGTACCTGGCCTCGTCCGCGGTAAGCCGGTAATTCAGCGGCACGGCCACCACGCCGATCTTCCGGGTGGCGTTGATCACCGTAACCACTGGCACCGAGTTAGGGCCGCACCAGATCACCTTGCCGCCGGGCTTGGCGCCGAGCTCCAGCAGGACATTCCCGAGCCGGTTCGCCGCCGCCTCCAGTTCGGCGTACGTCCACTGGACTATGTCACCCTCGCCCTTGTCATCGACGACGGCGAGCTTGTCCGGCTGGCTCTCGGCATAAGCCGTCAGGATGTCTGGCATCGCACCTGCTCTCGTTCTCTCGCGGGCATCGGGCAGCCCGAAGTTCCTCAGGTACACCCTGTACCGAATCACGCTCGGTTGTCACTATCTGCGGCAGCCAGATAGCCACCCGGCGCGCGGCAGCTCCGTCCGGCCGTGCTGTGCCGCTCGAACTCGGCCAGCCCCCGGCGTGCGGGGCAGCAGGGCCCTGCGCTAGGCGGCCGCGGCGGGCTTCGCGAGCCGCAGCGCAACGGCGACCAGCCGGTCCGCGCGCAGCGCCGCCTGCTGCTCCTCCGCCTCGGTCTGGGCGATCAGCTTGTCCGGATCCTGGCCTGCCCGCTGCGCCTCGGCCTTGCCGCCATCGGCGAGCCAGCGGCCCAGTTGCGCCGCGTCGACCTCCGGATGGAACTGGACTGCCAGGTGCGGCCCGATGGTGAATGCCTGCGCGCACAACTCGTTCCGGGCGAGCACCCGCGCTGTCGGCGGCGGCAGGCACCTGTCGTGGTGGAACTCCAGCCACGGCCCGGGTTCGATCAGCTCCGGCTCGAGCGTTTGCACCGTCGTCCAGCCGACCTCGCTCCGCGGTGCCGCCTCTACCTGGCCGCCGAGCGCAGCGGTCAGCGCCTGCGCGCCGAAGCAGATGCCCAGGACCGGAATGCCGGCGGCATCAGCCGCCCGCAGCCAGTCGAGCTCGGCGCCGATCCAGTCGCGGATCCGCTCCTCGTAGACCGACCAGGCCGCGCCGAGCACGACGACGTGGTCAACGCCGTCCAGCGACGGCAACGGCCCGCCCGCAGGGAACTGATGCACCGCCAGTTCGGCACCGCGCGCCCGGAACGCGTCGGCAATGAACCCGGCATCGTCGATGGCGTGATGCCGCACCACGACTACCCGCACCTGCGCCTCCCGTGATCGCGTGCGTCCGCCTTCATTCTCCGGGAACGGGCTTCATTCCGCATCTCGCCCTCCCTCGTGCGCGGCCTTGGCGCCCAGCGCCCTTCGCGATCTTGATGGATGTTGGTTTTCTGTCGCTATAGCGACAGAAAACCAACAACGATCAAGTCCGATTTCCGAACTCCCGGCCGATGCAGCGATGTAGTCTCGAACGTATGAACGAAGCATTGCAGGCCTCGCTGCTGGACCTGACCAGGCAGCCGGGTCCGGGCTCGCTCGACGGGCTGCAGCGCACCGAGCTTGCCCGCGGTGCCTGGATCGACGTCCTGCCGGGCTGGCTGACCGGCGCCGACGAGCTCTTCAGCCGGCTGCTCGCGGTCGTGCCGTGGCGCGCCGAGCGGCGCCGGATGTACGACCGTGTCATCGACGTACCGCGGCTGCTCTGCTTCTATGCCGAGGGTGAGCGGTTGCCTGATCCGCTGCTGACCAGGGCCATGCAGGCGCTCGACGAGCACTACGAAGCCGAGCTCGGCGAACGATTCGCGACAGCCGGCTTGTGCCTGTACCGGGATGGCCGGGACAGCGTGGCCTGGCACGGCGACACGATCGGGCGGGGCAGCTGGCAGGACACCATCGTGGCAATCTTGTCGCTGGGCACGCCCCGCCCGCTGCTGCTCCGGCCGCTTGGCGGCGGTCCCGGCCTGCGGTACGACATCGGCCACGGCGACCTGCTGGTCATGGGCGGCAGTTGCCAGCGCACCTGGCAGCACGCGATACCGAAATCTGCCCGGCCGACCGGCCCGCGGATAAGCGTGCAGTTCCGGCCGCGCGGAGTCCGGTAGGCTCACCGCGCGGAGTCCGGTAGGCGCACCGCCCGCCGTCCGGCGGTCTGCCGCATTACCGCTGGTTTGTCATAGCCCCTGACATGGTTGGCGGCCGGCGCGTCAGGGCAAAGTAGCGGGCATGACCGCGGGGGACGGGAGGCCACCGGCAGCACGCACGTCAGCTGAGGCGCTTGCCCGGCCTGCCGAGGTCTCGGTTTCGCTGACGCCCGGCGAAGCGCCCGGCTACCTGACAGTGTCACCTGGCTGGGACGGCCGGCCAGGTCCGGCCGCCTCGCCGTTCCCGCCGATCGCCGACTACGCGTTCCTGTCCGACTGCGAGGTCACTGCCCTCGTCGCGCCCAGCGGCACCATCGAGTGGATGTGCCTGCCGAGGCTGGACAGCGCCAGCGTGTTCGGCGCACTCCTAGACCGGGATGCCGGGCGGTTCAGGCTCGGGCCGGAGAATTTCAGCGAGCCGGCCGACCGCCGCTATCTGCCCGGCACGCTCGTCGTCGAGACTAGCTGGGACTGCGGCGATGGCTGGATCATAGTCCGCGACTGCCTGCTGATGGGGCCCTGGCGGCACGAGCATCCGGGCCGCAGCTCGCACACCAGGCCGCCGACCGATTACGACGCCGAGCACACGCTGCTGCGCACTGTCCGGTGCGTGCACGGCAACGCGCAGCTCGTCATGGACTGCGACCCGGTCTTCGACTACGGCCGGCTCCGGTGCGACTGGCGCCACACCGAGCGCGGCTACTACCAGGCGCAGGTGGCGCCCGAGGAGAGCGACCTCACGCTCACTCTCACCTCCGACATCAGGATCGGCCTGGAGGGCTCTAGCGCCCGGTCGCGCACGATGCTGCACGAGGGCGAGACCAGGTTCGTCGCGTTGTCATGGGGCCGGGTTCCCCCGCCGAAGGACTTCGGCGAGGCCTATCAGCGGCTCGTCTGGACGGCCCACCACTGGCAGCACTGGCTGGCCCGCGGCGACTTTCCTGACCACCGCTGGCGTAGCTACCTGGCCCGCAGCGCTCTCACGCTGAAAGGCCTGACGTTCGCGCCGACCGGAGCGATCGCCGCCGCTTCCACCACCTCACTGCCGGAGGAACCGGGCGGCGAGCGAAACTGGGATTACCGGTACAGCTGGATCCGGGACGCCACGTTCGCTCTCTGGGGATTGTTCACGCTCGGCTTCGAATGGGAGGCCAGCGACTACTTCGCGTTCCTTGCCGACCTGGTCGAGCGCGACCGCGGCAACATGCAGATCGTCTACGGCATCGACGGCCGACGTGACCTGTCCGAGCACACGCTCAAGCACCTGCATGGCTACGACGGGGCTCAGCCAGTGCGGATCGGCAACGACGCCTATGCCCAGCAGCAGAACGACGTCTGGGGCGTCGTGCTGGACTCGCTCTACCTGCACACCAGGTCGAGGGACCGGCTCGACGAGCGCGTCTGGCAGATGGCCAGGCACCAGGTCGAGCACGCGCTCGAGCACTGGCGCGAGCCGGACCGGGGCATCTGGGAGGTTCGCGGGGCTCCCCGGCACTTCACCTCCTCGAAGATGATGTGCTGGGTCGCGGCCGACCGGGGCGCCCGGCTCGCGCGGATCAGGGAAGACCCGGACGCGGCGCGGCGCTGGCAGCAGGCGGCGGACGAGATCCATGCCGACATCTGCGCGAACGCGGTCGATGACCGGGGCGTGTTCTGCCAGCACTATGAGACGACGGCGCTGGACGCGTCCCTGCTGCTGATGCCATTGCTGCGGTTCCTGCCGCCCGACGACCCGCGGCTCCGGGCGACCGTGCTGGCGATCGCCGATGAGCTCGCCGTGGATGGCCTGGTACGCCGCTACCAAGTCGAGGAGACCGACGACGGACTTCCCGGCGAGGAAGGCACGTTCACGATCTGCTCGTTCTGGCTGGTCTCGGCGCTGGCTGAGATCGGCGAGCATCACCGCGCCAGGGACCTGTGCGAGAAGGTGCTGTCCTACGCCAGTCCGCTGCTGCTGTATGCCGAGGAAATCGAGGCGAGCTCCGGCCGGCATCTCGGCAACTTCCCGCAGGCATTCACGCACCTGGCGCTGATCAACGCGGTCATGCACGTCATCGAGCACGACGAGGAGGAGGCACACCAGGCAATGGCAGGTGCTGCGGAACGACCGCGGCACCTGGGCAGGCAAAAGCGCCGCAAGGACCGGACCGAGTGACCTCGGCTGATCAGCCGCGCGCCGTCGCGCGGGCGATCGGCGCAACCCGGGCGCCGGCGGCTTTCACCAGGTCGGCGGGAGCCAGTTCGAGCTGCATCCCGCGCTGGCCGGCACTGCAGAAGACAGTCGGATGGCGCAGCGCCGTTTCATCGACCACGACAGGCAGCGGCCTGCGCAGCCCGAGTGGCGCGATACCGCCCGTTACGTAACCTGATGCCTTCTCGGCCAGTGCCGGGTCGGCCATGGCGGCCTTCTTGCCGCCCACAGCGGCGGCCAGGGCCTTGCTGTCCAGGCTGCCCGACACCGGCACGACCGCCACCGTGAGCTGCCCGTCCACGTCCGCGACCAGCGTCTTGAACATCCGGTCGGGCGGCACGCCGAGAGCTTCGCTCGCCTCCCGGCCGTAGGACGAGCATGCCGGATCGTGGTCGTACCGGTGGATCGTGTGCGCGATGCCCAGGCTGGCGAGCCGCTGCGTCGCCCTGGTGCCGCCGCGTCCTGCCACGTTGGGTGAGCCTAGCGCCACGACCGGCTAACTGCCGCGACACTAGAGCGGTGACCGCGTGGGTGCTGCACGTCGACCTCGACCAGTTCATCGCCGCCGTGGAGGTGCTGCGACGACCGGAGTTGCGTGGCCTGCCGGTCGTCGTGGGCGGCGACGGCGACCCGGCCAAGCGCGGCGTCGTTGCGACGGCCTCCTACGAGGCCCGCGCCTTCGGCGTGCATTCCGGGCTGCCGCTGCGCACCGCGGTGCGGCGCTGCCCGGATTGCGTGTTCCTCCCGGCCGACCGCGCGGCCTACGAGGCGGTGTCGGAGGAAGTAATGGCGGCGCTGCGCAGCCTCGGCGCGGTGACCGAGGTGATGGGCTGGGACGAGGCGTTCGTCGCGGTGGACTCCGATGACCCGGAGAGCTTCGCGCGGCAGATCCAGCAGCGGATCAGGGCTGCGACGCAGCTGGACAGCACGGTTGGCATCGGCGAGAACCGGCTGCAGGCCAAGCTGGCCACCGGGCTCGGCAAGCCTGCCGGGATCTACCGGCTGACCAGCCAGAACTGGTTCGATGTCCTCGGCGGGCAGCAGACCAGCGCGTTGTGGGGCATCGGCGCCAAGACCGCAGGCAAGCTCGCCGAGCTCGGCATCATGACAGTAAGCCAGCTCGCCACCGCCGATGTCCGGGCAGTCGCCGCCCGGTTCGGCCCGACGACCGGGCCATGGCTGGTGCTGACGGCACGCGGCATCGGCTCCGACGAAGTCAGCGCCGAGCCGTACCTGCCCAGGTCCCGCAGCCGCGAAGTCACGTTCCAGCAGGACGTCACCGACTGGGACCAAGTCCGGGCCGAAGTGCTCGAGATCGCGGGGCGGGTGACCGAGGACGTGCTGGCCGAGCAGCGGCCCGCCATCCGGATCGTCGTCAAGGTCCGCTACCGGCCATTCTTTACCAGCACCCACGGCGTGACGCTGGACCAGCCGTCTAGCGAGCGCAGCGCCATCGAGCGGGCCACGCTCGCCGCACTGGAGAAGTTCACCGACCGGCGGCCGGTACGACTGCTCGGCGTGCGTGCCGAGTTCGCGGACACCGAGCCGCCCACCCCGGCAGATGGGCCTGACCGGTGACAACTCAACGTCAATGGGCATTGTGCGCGTGCCCCGGCAGTTGGCCGCATGGCATCTGCGTGATGCGCGATGCGTGTCACGCCGGCGCGGGCTGCCTCGTCTTTGAGTCTGGGCAGGTACGGACTCTAGACAGCAGGAGGCACTTCGCGATGCGCGTACTGGTAGCCGGGGCGACGGGCGCCATCGGCCGGCAACTCATCCCGCAACTGGTAGCCGCCGGGCACCAGGTCACCGCGACCACCCGGAGCGCTGCCAAGCTGCACGCGCTCCGTGCCGCCGGGGCGGACCCGCTGATGCTCGACGGTCTGGACGCGGCCGCCGTCGGCACCCTCGTAGCGCGCACTGAGCCGGAAGTGATCGTGCACGAGATGACGGCGATTCCCGCCGCCATGAACTTCCGCAAGTTCGGGCAGACGTTCGCCGCGACTAACAAGCTGCGGACCACTGGTCTCGATCATCTGCTCGCCGCGGCGCGGGCGCACGGCGTACGGCGCTTCATCGCCCAGAGCTACGCCGGCTGGCCGAACGCTCGCTCCGGTGGATCGGTGAAGACCGAGGACGACCCGCTGGACCCTGACCCGCCGGCCGCTATGCGTACTACTCTGGACGCCATCCGGTATCTGGAGCACGCGGTGACCACAGCGCCGCTCGATGGGCTCGCGCTGCGTTATGGCAGCTTGTACGGGCCAGGCTCGTCGGAGGCATTCGTCCGGCTGCTACGCCGCCGGCAGGTCCCAGTGATCGGCAGCGGTGCCGGGGTGTGGTCATTCCTGCACGTCACCGACGCGGCAGGCGCGACAGTCGCCGCCGTGGAACGCGGCGCGCCGGGCATCTACAACATCGTCGACGACGAGCCGGCCGCGGTCTCCGAGTGGCTGCCGGTGATGGCCCGTGCGGCCGGCGCGAGGCCGCCGCTGCGGGTGCCGGCCTGGGTCGGCCGCCTGGCCGCCGGAGAGGCTGGCCTGGTGATGATGACCCAGGTCCGCGGATGCTCGAACGCCAGGGCCAAGCAGGAACTAGGCTGGCAGCCGGTCTGGCCAAGTTGGCGCACCGGGTTCGGCGGCGGGCTCGCTCGGGCCTATCCGGCCGGGCAGTCGTGAGCCTGGAAAGTCGAGTGGCAGGTCAGTGACTGCCAGGCGGGCGGACGAAACCTCCGCTGGCGGCGATGAGACGGCCGCCGTCTACAAGGCGCTGCGGCCACTGCTGTTCTCGATCGCCTACCGGATGCTCGGCAGCGTCACAGAGGCCGAGGACATCGTGCAAGAGGCATTCCTGCGCTACCACAGCGCGGTGACTCGCCAGGGCGCGCCCGACTCGCCGAAGGCTTACCTGTCCGCGATCGTCACCCGGCTGTGCATCGACCAGCTCCGGTCAGCGCGTGCCAGGCGCGAGTCCTACGTCGGCGAATGGCTCCCCGAGCCGCTGCTGACCGGCACGGCGCGCGGGATGTACGACGTGCCGCCCGACCATCCCCTGGCCGACCCGGCAGCAGCAGCCGAGCAGGCAGACTCGCTCTCGATGGCCTTCCTGCTGCTGCTGGAGCGGCTGACGCCGCCGGAGCGAGCGGTATTCCTGTTGCACGAGGTGTTCGGGTACGGATATGCCGAAGCGGCGGGCGTCGTTGGCAGAAGCGAAGCCACCTGCCGTCAGCTCGCGCACCGGGCCAGGCAGCACATCGAGGCGGCCAGGCCGCGATTCGATGTGGCCGGACGCGAACGCGATGAGCTGGCCGGGCGATTCTTTGCCGCGGTCCGCGCTGGTGACATGGACGGCCTGCTGCACATGCTGGCAGCCGACGTCGAAGTGCATGGCGATAGCGGTGGCGTGCCGCCATACTGGCGCAGGCCGATCACCGGGCGCCAGCATGTTGCCAGCCTCCTGATCGCGCTCGGCAACCAACTGCGCCACGTGGACGGCTGGCTCGAGCTCACCGCGGTCAATGGCCAGCCAGGGGCGCTCGCTCGCGGCCCCGACGGCCGCCTCCTGGCGGTGCTGAGCATCGACGTGGCGGGCGGCCAGATCCAGACCGTCCGGTCAGTGATCAGCCGGCCGAAGCTCCGGCACCTCGGACCGCTCGCTGATCTGGCCGAACTGCTGCACCAGCGGAGCGGGCCAACCCGCCAGCCGCCAGCAGGCCAGTCAGGGACCATGGGTTAGTCTGCCGGCGCGCCGTGGCTTTGCCCGGCGCGGTCCTGGCAAGGAGAGCAATGGTCGTTCCGCTGGCGGCACGCTACGTCGCGGCCGTCGTCGGCGCTGGCCTCGTAGTCACATCGGCCAGCAGCGTGATCGGCACGCTCATCGTGCCCCGCTCGGTAGCGAGTTGGCTGACCAAGCGCGTCGACCAGTTCGTCGCGTGCTTCTTCGTGCTGCTGACCGCTGGCATCCGAGATTTCCACCGGCGAGACCGGCTTCTGGCCGCGCACGCCGCAACGCTGCTGATCTGCCAGATCGTCGCCTGGCTGGGCATGTTCTTCGTCGGGTTCGCGCTGATCTTCTGGCCGCTGACTCACGCCGGGATCACCGAGGCATTCCGGCTAGCCGGGCCCGGACTATGGCAGATCGGCACCGACATAGCGCGCGGCGGACTGCAAGAGGCCATCCTGGACGTTGCCGCGCTAACCGGGATCGTCACCGTCACGCTCCAGATCGCCTATCTGCCCACCCTCTACTCGGAGTTCAACCGCCGCGAGAACGAAGTGGCCTTGCTCAATGCCAGGGCGGGCGTGCCGAGCTGGGGACCTGAGCTGCTGGCGCGCACGCATTACGCGCTCGGCTCCGGCGTCTCCACCATTGACACGCTGCCTGAGCTGTATGCCAGCTGGGAGCGGTGGGCCGCGGAAGTGGGCGAGAGCCACACAACGTACCTGCCGCTAGTGCGGTTCCGGTCCCCCAAGTCGCTCTCGTCCTGGGTGACCTCCTTGCTGGCAGTGCTCGACTCGGCGGCGCTGCTGCTGGCCCTGAGTCCCGCCGCGGCACCGGAAGTGCCGGCCAGGCTCTGCCTGCGCGCCGGCTTCACCTGCTTCATCGACGTCGCCAGGGCGATGGGTTTGCCGATCCCGGCCGAACCCGACCCTGCGCAGGGGATCGCGGTCAGCTACGAAGAGTTCCTGGAGGCCATCGCCCGGCTCAAAGAAGTGGACTTCCCGATCGAGCGCAAGCCCGAGGACGCGTGGCCGGACTTCGTCGGCTGGCGGGTCAACTACGAGCAGGCGGCCTACGCGATCGCCCTGAATATCGACGCAGTGCCGGCCTTGTGGTCCGGCCCGCGCCGCCGGAAGGACAGCCCTGCTATCCGGCCAATCCGGCCGCCGCGCGGCCGGGCTGGCGCCCAGCATCCGGCTGCTCCGAGCCCCGGCAAGCCAACGCAGAGCTGACCGGGTCCAGAGCTAACCGCCCAGAACTGACCGGCCCAGAACTGACCGGCCCGGAACTAACCGGTCGTTGCCGCATCCGGGCGCGAGCGGATCAGGTCAAGGCCGGTGTCGCTGGCGTCAGGGTCGACTGAGTCGGTGCCGCCGCCGGGCGGGGCGGCGCTCCCGCCAGCGTCCGGTGGCTGCGCAGCCGTGTCGCGCTGGCCGGCGGCCGGCGAGCGGAGCAGTTCCGGCAGCTCGGGCAGCGGCACAAGGCTGTCGAATTCGTCGGCCGGGCGGGCGACGGGCTCGGGCACCGGCGAGCCGAGTTCGGGCTGGGGTACGCCACCGAACGCAGGCGACAGGACCTGAGCCGCAGCCCGCACCGTCGCGTCCCGCAGGGTGTCCCCGACCAGCCGCGCCGCATAGGCCAGGAGTCCCTGTCGCTCGGCGTCAGTTTCCTCCCGTGCCGTCGCCGCAAGCTCCTCGGCAAGCCGGCCTGCCAGTGCCTCAGCCGTCGGCCACTGACCGACGGCGCGGCGGGCCTCCGGGGTGACCTTGAACACATACCAGAAACGCGGATCGCCGCCGGTCGTGGTCTTACGGAAGTCCACGTAGACCGGGTCAAGAGCCTCCAGGGCCGTTGCCACCGTCGCCTCGTCGAGCCCGGTACTGGTCGCGATGTCGGTGACCGTGACCATATAACTTTGCTCGAGCAGGCTGACCGTGGCATCCAGGACGGGCAGGTCTCTGGCTGCCCAGGTGTCATGCACGAACATCTGCCTTACCGGGATCTGGCGGGTGGCCGCAGGCGGCTTAGCCGCGTCCCTCAATCGTCGGGTCGGCCCTGGCGCTCAGCGCGGGGTCAGTGTATCCGGCAGTTCTCAGCCTACCGGCAACTAGCGCCGGCAAGCAGCGCCAATGCGCGGTTCGCTGGGCCGCCGGGCCGATTTGCGGGGATAGCAGCGGGGCACCCTAGTCAGATCGCTAAGCTGTGCGGGCCCCCAGTGCGGTGGGCGTGGCGCACCGAGAGGAAATTCATGACTAACGACACCGGAGTCGAGCGGACACTGGTGCTGCTCAAGCCCGATGCCGTGGCCAGGGGTCTGGTCGGCCGAGTGCTCACGCGCTTTGAAGAAGCCCAGCTGAAGATCGTCGCGATGAAGATGGTCTGGATGGATGCCGACCTGGCCAAGCGGCATTACTTCGACCTTGAGGAACGCTTCGGGCCCGAGGTATTCAACGCGATGGCCGGGTTCATGGAGAGCGGTCCCGTCATCGCGCTGATCCTGGAAGGCGTCGAAGCGGTCGCCTGCACCCGCAAGCTCGTCGGCTCCACCTACCCCGATCAGGCGCCGCCTGGCACGATCCGCGGCGATTTCGCTCACATGAGCAGGGCCTACGCCAATGAGCGCGGTATCGCGGTGGCCAACCTCGTGCACGCCTCCGGCAGTGCCGAGGATGCGGCCCACGAAATCGGGGTCTGGTTCGCCAAGGACGAGATCCATGACTACAGCTCGCCGCAAGATCACTACAGCCGGTAACTGACCGCCCGGCCGGTTCGGGGTCACCCAGGGGCGTTCGGGTCAGTCCCGGCTTGCCCGGCGTGGTCGCCCGCGCCGCCAAGCCAGCGATCAAGCCAGCTGAATTGCTCGGCGAGCAGGTGCAGCACCGACTCACGCGCGAGGTAGCCATGATTCTCGTGCGGCAAGACCACGAGCCTGGCCGTGCCGCCGGTGGCCTGGATGGCCTGGAAGAGCCGCTCCGACTGGATCGGGAACGTGCCGGAGTTGGCGTCCCGCTCGCCATGCACGAGCAGCAGCGGCGCGGAGATCTTGTCCGCGTACCGGAAGGGCGAGAGCCGGTCGTAGACGGCGGTCGCCTCCCAGAAGTTGCGGCGCTCGGTCTGGAAACCGAAGGGCGTCAGGCTGCGGTTGTAGGCTCCGCTGCGGGCGATGCCCGCGGCGAACAGGTCGGTGTGCGCCAGCAGGTTGGCCGTCATGAACGCGCCGTAGCTGTGCCCGCCGACCGCGACGCGGCGCGGATCGGCAACCCCTAGGTCAACGAGAGCTGCGACGTGAGCGGCCGCGGCAGCGCAGATCTGCTCGACATAGCTGTCGTTCATCGTCTCCGGGTCGCCGATGACCGGCATCGTCGCGCCCTGCAGCACCGCGTACCCGCGCAGCACGAACCAGATCGGGTCGGAAGCCGCCAAGCGGGTGAAACGCTCGGTGGTGCCGCGCACCTGACCCGCGGTTGCCGCATCGCCATAGTCGAGCGGGTACGCCCAGATGACCAGCGGCAGCGGACCGTCGCGGACCGCGTCGTATCCCGGCGGCAAGTGCAGCATGCCGGTGAGCTGCACCCCGTCACCACGGTCATACGCCAGCAGCCGCTTGTCCATCCCGGTCAGCTGCGGATGCGGATCCGGCCAGGACGTCAGCTGAGTCCGCTCACCGCTGTCGAGACGAACTATCGCCAGGTTCGGCGGCTCGGTGCGGCTCTCGTGCCAGATCAGCAGTTGGTCACGATCCTCGCCAGCGAAACCGAGCACCTGTTCGTAAGCCCCAGACGGGCTGCGCCACAGGCGCTGCTTGCTCAGCTCGGCTAGCTCCAGCCGGTCGAGGAACGGCCGGTCGCCCTCCGGGCTGGCACCCTCACCGCGCAGGTAAATGTAGTTGCCGTCCTGCAGCACGGTGCGGGTCCCGTCCGGGTGCACGGTCATCAGCGGCGAGCCGGGATCGTTGTAGGCCTCGTCGGCGGAGTGATCGAAGATGACCCTGCCGTCGTCGGGCGCGTCCAGGTCGACCAGCCGTGAGGTAAGCCAGCGGCGGTCCCGGTCGTGCTCGGTCACCAGCAAATTGCCTGGCGCTGCCATGTCGAGCCAGCCCAGGCAGCGGTGCGTGACGAGGACGGAAGGCTGCGGCGAGCCGTCGAACGGAGCAGGCAGCCGGAAGATCAGGTCCCGGTGCTCGGCCGCCGCGAGCGGATCGCCGCCGTCCTGCGCCTCAGTCCAGATCAGGCTGGCTGGTACCGACTCCTCCCAGGAGACCATCCGAGGCCCGGTCGGTACGCCATGCCGGGGCACCTCGTCGCTGACGGGCAGGTCGGCGATGACCCGCTCAAGTTGCCCGGTGGCTGACCACGCTTCGACCCGGCGGGCGAAGTACGGAAAGGGAACGCGATAGGAGAACGGCCGTTGCAGCCGCCAGACAAGCAAGTGCTCGCCGTCGGGTGACTCGCTCATGTGGTAGTACAGGCCAGGCGGGCCAAGCTTGGTAGCGGCCCCGGAGGACGGCTCGACTCGCAGCGGAATCGTGGTGGCGAGCGCCTCGAAGACGTCGGCGTCCGCGGCCGTGCGCAGCAGGTCGGTGAACGTGGCCATCTGAGTCCGCTTGCCGGCCGTTTCCTCCTCCCGCGGCCCGGTCGGCTCGGGGGCAGGTTCCGCGGGCGGCGCCGGAGATCCCAGTGCCAGCAGCGCGCTGCCATCTCGTGACCAGCGCACCGTGGAACCCACCGACATCGGGTCGCCGCCCAGAACATCACGGACGGCTAGGCCGGGCACCCGCGCCGCCGTCGCGGACTGCGCGTCGGCGACCCAGACGGCAATGCCGTCCGGCTCATCGACAGTCATGGCGAATCGCCGCCCGTCCGGAGCCCAGGCCGGGACACTGATCGACGCGCCCGCTGGCAGTTCAACCCGGCGCGGCTGGCCGCCGGGCAGTGCCAGCACTGACAGCCCGGTCAGCCGCCGGGTACGCTGCCGGCCAGCGAGCGCAGGGTCGATCCGCAAGCCCGCCAGGGAAAGGTACGGCCTCGCCAGGTGCGCCACTGGCGGGTGAGCTTCGTAATGCACCAGCGCGACGAACCGGCGTCCTGGCCCGAGCGAGACGGCAGGCGTCGGCGGCGCATCGATGATCGAGACGATATCGCTCGCCGGGGTCCGGTACGCCACGCTTGGCTCCTCATCGTCGCTGGCCGCGCATAGTCGCGCTGACATAGGCTCGCGCGGCAGCCAGTAGCCGCACAAGTCCAAGTTGGCCGGCGCCGAACTAGCCCGTTCCCGCGGGCCTGTCAGGCAGCGGGGGACCGCGCCGGATCCGCGGCGCACCCCGGCCGGCGCCAGGAGCGTGCAGTGCTCCCGGCCCCGGCCGGTAACCGCGCTCCGGCTTAGTACCAGCCGGTCGCTAGCTCGTGCCGCCAGGCGGCCGCCGGCGTGCCGTATCGCGCCTTGATGTAACGCAGTCCCCACAAGATCTGCGTTCTGGCGCAGGACCGCCAGTGCCACCCCGCCGAGGCCATCTTCGCGCCCGGATCAGCCTGCGGGATGCCGTAGGCACCTGAATACGGGTTCCACGCGCGGACGTTCCAGCTGCTCTCCCTTTCCCAGAGCGGGTTCAGGTAACGGAACTGCCGCCGCCGTGACCAGCCGAATCGGTGCAGCAGCCGGACGGCGATCTGCCGCGCCGTCTCCGCTTTCCTCCTGGTGCGCCGCCCGGCCACGCCGCCGGTGCTCACAGCCATGTCGCTGCCATGCTGCGATGCCGTAGCGAGGAAGGCATCAAGCCGGGCAGGCTGGGCGGCGGAAAGGGCAGCGGAGAGGGCAGCGGAGGCAGTGCCGGGATGGTAGCGCGAGGTGGTGAATGACCGGGTGCCAAGGGTGCGAGCGGGCCCTGCCTGGCCAGCGGGCAGCCCCCTGACGACGCTGTCCTGCCTGACGGTCACCGTCGGCTGGCCCTGGGCGCCACCCGGCCAGGCGCCGACTGCGCCGGCCACCACGGCCACGACGGCGACCGCGGAACCCGTTACTGCGTGATGAAACTTGACTGACTTGACGTAGGAAAGTGCCCTGAAGCGGGACAAGAGAAACCTTCTGTCGGGCGCCGGGACGGCGCTCGGCCTCCACCCAGTTCTCTTAGGCCGACCGGAATGACGGCCGGCAGCGCGCAGACGTGTCGCGGGTGCAGGGCGACGTCGCCGCTCACGAGGCAGCCGTCAGGCGCGCAGGGTGCTGTCGAAGGGACACTTTGCCTTATGTCTTATCTAATTGCTCGCGAAATCGAATTAGAACTCTATGATCTAAATCACATATTTACCCGATCGTGATTCCCAAAATTGAATGGGCTAACACCAATGGATCATTTATGATTCTTTCGGACATATGCGGCCGGATGGACCGGCGAACGTGCCGGCAGTCGGCGGGCCTGACATGCGCCGTTAGAGTGCCGGGATGCGGACTTCGCTGGCGGTCTTCACGCGTGACCTCCGCCTGCAGGACAATCCCGCCCTGGCGGCGGCCGCGTCATCGCCCGCCGTAGTCCCTGCATTCGTCATCGATGACGACATCGTGAGCCGATTCAGCGCGCACGCGAATAGGCTCGCGTTCCTGACCGAGTCCCTGGCTGACCTCGACGAAAGCCTGCGGCTACGCGGCGGTTCGCTGGTCATCCGGCGGGGCCGGTGGCCAGCCGCCGTGCTGGCACTGGCCAGGGAGTCCGGCGCCACGGCAATCCACGTCGCCGACGACTACTCCGGCTACGCGCAGCGGCGGCTAGCCAGCCTGACTGCTCGAGCGGCTGCGGACCGCATCGAAGTGGTCCGGCATCCTGGTATCACGGTCGCGGAGCCCGGTAACCCGGCGCCCGCCGGCGGTCGCGCCTATCAGGTTTTCGGCCCGTACTACCGTCGCTGGCAGCAACTGCCCGTGCGACCGATTGCGGCAACGCCGGACCGGATCAGGTTGCCCGCCGGGCTCAACCCGGGACGGCTGCCCGCCCTCGCGGAGCTGACCACAGCGTGTCCGGCACCAGCCCGCGCCCCCGGCGGCGAGCGCATGGCAAACGCCAGGCTGCGGGCCTTCGAAGCTGGCGGGCTGGCCGGATACGCAGCGGGTCGCGACCTGCTGGCGGCTGGCCACGTCTCGGGCCTGTCGCCGTATTTCCACCTCGGCTGTCTCTCGCCCCGCGCTGTGGCCGCCCAACTGGCCGGGCAGCCCGGCAGCGAGGAATTCCGGCGCCAGCTAGCCTGGCGCGACTTCTTCCACCAGATGCTGGCCGCATGGCCAGGCTCCGCAAGGCGGGATTTCCGGAGCCGGGGCGACCAGTGGCGGGACGACCGGGACGCGCTGCAGGCCTGGCAGGCCGGGTGCACTGGGTACCCGGTCGTGGATGCCGCGATGCGCCAGCTCGCTACCGAGGGATACATGCCTGGCAGGGCCAGGATGATCGTCGCGTCATTCCTCACCAAGGACCTGTACCTGGACTGGCGGTCCGGCGCTGCCCACTTCATGCGTGCCCTGACCGACGGCGACGTGGCCTGCAATCAGCTGAACTGGCAGTGGGTCGCCGGAACCGGCACCGACACGAACCCGAACCGGATCTTCAACCCGATACGGCAGAGCGAACGGTTCGATGCGGATGGCGAGTACCTGCGGAAGTACCTGCCGGAACTGGCCGGTCTGCCACCGGACCGAATTCACGACCCGCCCGCGGACGCACGGCGGGCATGCGGCTACCCGGCGCCGATCGTCGAGCACGCAACGGCCACGGCGGAGTACCGAACGGCCACGGCCGGGCACCGAGCGCGGCGGGCAGGTAGCGGCTAGGTGCGGCGCCTGCAAGTGCCCAGCCTGTACCCTGTGCGCCTGAACCCTGGGCTGCATTATGCGAAGTTCGAACCGCTTTGTACATCACCGGATGCCGATGCCATCCATCGAGCGCTACTTGGACTTTAATTCGTAATTCACCCTAAATTACGTTCTAGCGTTATTGTCCAGAGCGAGCATCCTGTCGCCCCCGACCAATCCGGAATTGCCGGACAGCTTGTCAGCCTGTCGCGCCGGTCATATCGCTAACTAGGCCGGACCCTGATACACCTGTCGGCCGGATGGTGTTTGATAGATGTGGTTGCATTCGTATTTTGCGTACGCGACGCAGGCCGGCGATCGCTGGGCAAGATGTCTCGCCCGGCGGCGGCGCCTGATGTCGTGGCGACCCAGGATCCTCGTCCGTGGATCCCGGAGATCACCCAGTAGGAGAAGGCACATGCCTCAGGGCACCGTGAAGTGGTTCAACGCCGACAAGGGCTACGGGTTCATCGCCCCGGACGACGGCAGCGCCGACGTCTTCGTGCACCACTCCGCGATTCAGGTTGATGGCTTCCGCAGCCTTCAAGAGAACCAGCGAGTCGAGTTCACCGCAGGCCAGGGCGCCAAGGGCCCCCAGGCTGAGCAGGTCCGACCGCTCTGACCAGATCCGGCCGAGTCGGCCGGTCACCGCACGCATAGCGGCAAGCTCTGCATGACGGCAAGGGGGCGGCCCCGGTTCGCCGGGGTCGCCCCTCACGCATGTCGGCATGTTCGGGCATGTCGCAAGTCCCGGCAAGCGGGCAAGACGACCAGCCGACCCGCACTCTGCACTCTTGGCCTAAATCGCGGTTAACCGGCATCAATATTCTAGAGGCCATCATCTGATAGCTGTCTGGTAAGCCATCCGATTACCTTCATGGTGGCTATCGCCTTGACCGATCGGTAACGTCCTAATTGCAATAACTATCGGCACATCAACCGAAAATCACATTCGTATCAGCCGGACCTGCGGTAGCAGCCGCAAGCGCCCCCGATCGCGGCGGGCGCGTGCGGAAGCGACAGCAGCGCCGCCGACTGCAGCCAAGGACGGTATCGTCACGGCGTCGGGCGGTGCCGGCCGCCGCGCGACATGCGGCACCCCGCGATGGCCGGCCCGATGGCGGAAGGCATGCCGATGACTCGTCCACTGCTCAACAGCGCGCTGGCCGGGATGGGAACGACGATCTTCGCAGAGATGTCCGCACTGGCCGTCGAAACCGGCTCGATCAACCTCGGCCAGGGGTTTCCTGACACGGACGGACCAGCGGAGATCGCGAGGACGGCCGCCGAGGCAGTGCTCGCGGGGCGCGGCAACCAGTATCCGCCTGGCGCCGGCGTCCCCGAGCTGCGGACAGCGGTGGCCGCGCACCAGAAGCGCTTCTACGGCCTGGATCTGGATCCGGAGACGCAGGTGCTGGTCACGGCCGGCGCTACCGAAGGGATCGCGGCCGCGATGCTGGCCCTGCTCGAGCCCGGTGACGAGGTAATCGCCTTCGAGCCCTATTACGACTCCTACGCAGCATGCATCGCGATGGCCGGCGCCGTGCGGGTACCGGTCACGCTGCGGCCACCGTGCTTCCGGCCCGACCTGGACCGCCTGCGCGCCGCGATTACCAGTCGCACCCGGTTGATCCTGCTCAATTCCCCGCACAACCCGACCGGCATGGTCGCGACTCGCGACGAGCTCACCGCCATAGCCGGCCTGGCGGTCGAGCACGATCTGCTGGTCGTCGCCGACGAGGTCTACGAGCACCTGGTGTTCGACGGCCAGCACATTCCGATCTCGACCCTGCCCGGCATGCGGGAGCGAACTGTGACGATCAGTTCGGGCGGCAAGACCTTCTCCTTCACCGGCTGGAAAATCGGATGGGTCACGGGAACGCGCGATCTTGTTACCGCAGTACGGACCGCCAAGCAGTTCCTCACCTACGTCAACGGCGGCCCGTTCCAGTACGCCATTGCTGCCGGGCTGGCGCTTCCGGACGCCTTCTACGCCGACCTGGCCGCGAGCCTGCACCGAAAGCGAGACCTGCTCGCGGACGGATTGCGGGCGGCTGGCTTCGAGGTCTTCGTCCCGCACGGGACCTACTTCATCACCACGGACATCGCTCCGCTGGGTGAGACCGACGGGCTGGACTTCTGCCGGGAACTGCCGCACCGCTGTGGTGTCGTCGCAGTACCGAACGTGGTGTTCTACGACGACCGGGCGGCAGGTCGCAGCCACGTACGGTTCGCGTTCTGCAAGCGAGACGAAGTCCTGGCGGACGCCGCGGCCCGGCTTGCGAGGCTTGACGGCCCGCTGACAGCGCCAGCGGCCGGAGAGCCGGCCGGCCTAACTAGGATGGTCGTTGCCCAGCGCCAGAGCGGGCGCGTCGTGGAAGGCAGGAGGCATCGTGACCCCAGCGCAGGACAGTAGCCAGGCCGGGCCGGCATCCGCTACGGAGATCTACCAGGCCCCGCGGCAGGAGAAGCCCTGGGGCCACGAGGTGATCTTCGCCGGCATCGACGGCAAGTACGTGGGCAAGATCATCCATGTGACGGCCGGCCATGCCCTGAGCCTGCAGTACCACCTCCAGAAGGAGGAAACCGTGAGCGTGCTGTCCGGTGCCGCGCTCATCGAGTACGGGGCATCAGCAGACGACCTGGCTAGTCAGCATTTCGGGCCGGGTGACACCATCCACCTTCCGCCCCGTACCGTGCACCGCATCACGGCGATCACCGACCTGACCTTCGCCGAGGCTTCCACTGCTCAGCCCGGCTGGCGCGAGGACGTGGTCCGGCTGGAGGACAACTACGGTCGTACCGGCACCAAGGCGCCGTGATCAAGCCGACTGGCACCGGCAGCTGGCACCGACAGCGGCGCAGCCGGCTTACCGCGTCTTGCGGCCCGCTGGTGGCCTGGCCGCGTCACTGACGTCCGGCCGGGCCCGCGAACCCGTGTCCAGCTCGGCAAATATCCGCACCCATTGATCTGGACTGACGTAACCGACGACCGCGCGGCGGTCTACCCCGGCCGCGCCGCACGCCGCCGCCACAGTCTCCGCCGGGTACACCCGCCTTAGCGATGCCTGCACCGAACCGCCGACACCCGAGAATCCCGTCTGTACCATCCGCCGGTAGGCCGCCAGCCGCGCCCGGTCGACTAGGGGTTCCGGTCGGCGCCCGAGCCGCACGATGGCCGCGTCTACCCGCGGCACCGGCCGGAACTCTGTCCGGGCGATAGTCCCTAGCAGCTCCCACCGAACCTGCGGCCAGGTGCTGACCGTCAGCTGGCTCCACCGGCCGTACCCGCCCGTCCGCTTGCGGGCGTACTCAAGCTGCGTGATCAGCGTCGCCGTCGTCATCCGGGAAGCCCGCAGGCACCAGTCGATGATCGGGGATGTCAGCGAGAAGGGCGCGTTCCCCACTACCTGGAAAGGGCGACCCGGCGGGCGGGCGGCAAGGAAATCCCCCGTCTTGACACGGACGTTCCGGCGATCACCGACCCTGGCCATGAGGCGGCCGGCCAGCGCCGGATCAATCTCGTAGGCGATCACCTCCCCCGCCATGGCAGCAAGCCGCGCCGTCAGGATGCCGTCACCCGCCCCGACTTCGATGCAGAGGCCATCCGGGTCGAGATGCACCATCTTGAGGAACTGCCGGGCAGCCTCCGGGCTGCGCAAGTAGTTCTGCGAGAGTTCGCGGCGCCGCCGGTCAGCCTCGCTGCGCGCGCCCCTGCCGCCACCATGCGCCTGCCGCCTGCTGGCTGCCGGAACGGGCCGGGCTGCGGAGGCAGCCCGGCGGCGGGAGGAACGGGCGGTTGCACCGCTGCGGTCCTGGCCAGGCGCCGAATTCATCAGTCCAGGTTAGCGATGGTGACCGCACGGGGCGGACGGCGCACCCGGCAACTGCTCCGGCGCGCGCCGCGTGCGCTTCGCGGCCGCCTCCGGTCAATCCTCTCCGCCGCCAGCCCGGTTGCCGCGCAGCCGCTTGAGCCGCGCCCGGCGCTGTTTGTCAGCCAGGCGCCGCGCCACTGAGGCTCGCGTCGGGCGGGTTGGCCGTCGCGGGGGCCGCGGCGGTGCCGTAGCCTGCGTCAGCAGCGCGCTCAGCCTGGCGGCAGCAGCTTCCCGGTTGCGCAACTGTGACTTGTACTCGCTGGCTGCCACCGTCAGAACGCCCCTGGACAGCCGGCCGGACAGCGCGCCCAGCGCGCGATCCCTCAGAACCGGCGGCAGCGCAACCGTGCCAGCGAGGTCGAAGGAAAGCTCGGCCTGGCTGTCGGTGGTGTTGACGGACTGACCCCCGGGCCCGGAGGACCGGGAGAACCGCCAGGAAAGCTCATCCGGCGGGATCGTGATCCCGCGCACCGTCACTTCGGTTGTCATCGTGCGTCAGTGTCCGTGGTCCGTCGGTGAACCCAATTCAGGCAGCGTGCACTCGAAAGGACGCATGATGCCTGCCTATCACAGCGCCGCGAACTGATTCCGGCGGCCGCGAACTGACGCCACGGCCTGCCTCGTCTGCCGGCCGGAACGCCGTCACTTCGCGTCGGCGTAGCAGCTGACGACCGCGATCGTCATGGGGAAGCTCACCGCGGTCGCCCCGAAGACGAGTTGAGTGGCGCCTGTCGCAGCCATCCCGATAGCTGCGGCTACCTCAGCCGCGAGGCTGGCAGGGCAATGCACGATGACCTCGTCATGCTGGAAGAAGACAAGCTGCGGGCGTCCGGCCGCGCCGCCGCCCAGCGCCGCGGCGCCGCCCGCCGCCGCACTGGTGATCGCGGCGAGCCGGATGCGCAGCAGGGCAAGCAGCACCAGGGCCCAGTCCGCTGCGCTCGCCTGGACCACGAAGTTGCGGGTGAACCGCCCGCGAGAACGGGCCGCGGCCGCCGCCGCCGGGTCACGCTGCTGCTCCGGGTCGGCCGCCTCGCTGGTCAGCGTCCGCCATGCCGCTGACGGCGGCGGGCAAGCCCGCCCGAGAACAGACCTGACGACTCTGCCCTCTTGGCCTGCCCTGGCCGCGCTCTCCACGAAAGCGGACGCGTCCGGGAAGCGCCGGCGCAACAATGCCAGCGATTGCCCGCGGTCGCCGCCGGTGCCGCCATACATGGCGGACAGCAGGGCAACCTTGGCCTTGGCCCGGTCCGCGCCGATCGCCGCCGCCACCGCGGAATACAGGTCATCGGCGTTCGCCGCCCGGGCGAACGCCGAGTCTCCGGCCAGCGCCGCGAGCACCCGGGGTTCAAGCTGCGCGGCGTCGGCGACCACGAGCACCCAGCCGGGATCGGCGACGACCGCCTTGCGCAAAAGCTTAGGTATCTGCAATGCACCGCCACCACGGGAAGCCCAGCGGCCGGAGACCACGCCGCCCACGACGTACTCGGGCCGGAACCGGCCGTCTGCTACCCAGCTGTCCAGCCAGGACCATCCGTTGGCTGCATGCAGCCTGGCCAGCTCCTTGTATTGCAGGAGCAGGCTGATGACCGGATGATCGACCTGCCGCAGCTCGGCCGACCTGGTGGATCGTACCCTGATGCCGCTCGCCGCCAGCGCGCGAAGCAGCTGCGCGGGCGAGTCGGGGTTGACCGGCCTGACCGCGCCGAGGGCACGGGAGATGTCAGCCGCCAGCTCGGCCAGGCGGGCGGGGCGCAGCTGCGATCCGGCAGCTGCTGGCGGGCGCGGGCCGAGCAGTTCGGTGAGCAGCCGGTCGTGGATGTCTGCCCGCCAGGGCAGCCCGGCTGCGCTCATTTCCGCTGCCGCCAAACCGCCTGCCGACTCGGCTGCCACGAGCAGGCCGAACCTGGCCGGATCGGTATCGGCGCTGATGCGGCGCAGCTGATCGGCGTGGGTACCGATCAGGGCTGCCATTTCACGACGCTGGTCGGCGAGGGCATCACTGCCCGGCTCAAATGGCAGTTCCATCGGCCGCGACGCAGCCGACGGTGAGACCGCAGCGAAGGCCGACTGCGGTCTCACCGGGCTGTCACGTGTCGCCAGCAGCGATCCGGCAAGTTCGGTGTCGTGACACCGGGCCACCCGCACCGCTGCCTTCAGCAGCGCCGGGTACAGCAGCTGAGTCGACTGCCAGACCCACCTGACATCGCCCGCTCGCTCCGCGGCCGCGACTGCCTCCGCCAGGTCCGGTACCTGATCCGGCGGGCCGTACGGTGTCCCGTCATCCCGGAGCCGGGCCAGCAGACCGGCTGGGCCGCGGCCGGGAACCAGCGCTATCCGCACACCCAGATTGTGCTCGACAGCACCGACAGGACGAGGGCGGCGGCTGGGAGTCGGCCCGCACCCGTCAGCGCGAACCCGGACGTCCGCCCCGGTGGCCCTAGCTCCGCGGCCGTTTGCCCGACTCACGGCCGGCGGCACTAGCCGGCCGGCCGGGACGAGATGCCTGCCGAGACTGCCCGGCGACACTCTGCCCGCCACCAGGCTGGCTGCCACGGGAGCGGCGAACGTCAGCCCGACTGGCACCCGTCTGGCCCGCACCGGACGGTTCCGCACACGACGGCTCCGCACCGGACGGCTCCGCACCGGGCCGCCCCGCACCCGGTGCGCCGGTTCCGGCCGGCCGGTCAGCTTCCGCGTCTGCACGGCGAGCGCCGAGTTCCTCGCGGCCATCCGGTCGGCCAGGGCCAGGCTGGTACTGAGGCGGTACCCCCTGGTATCGCGGCCCGCCATAACCGGGGCCCTGGGTGGGCGCCGGGTCATCACCGCCGCTGCCCGCATATCCGGCCGACTCCGCTGGCTGAGCGGGTTTCCCTGGCGGCCGGAAGGGGATGGCGTCCGGCTGTTCGGCATCGGCCGACTGAACCGGTCCGGCCGGCTCGCCGTGCTGACCGGACCAGTCCTGGCCAGAACTGGCCTCCACTGCCTCAGGACGGCTCTCATGGCTCGGCTGGCGGAGCGAGTGAGCGCCGGGCTCACCGGCCGGGGCGGCGTCCGCGGGCGGCGCCGGGATTGCCTGAGCCAGGCTATCCGCCGACCCAGCCGGGCTGGCCTTGCCGTGGCTGGCTGCCGTGCCGTCGGTCGCCGTCAGGCCGGTTCTGTCGGCCATCTGCGCGCTGTCGGCAGCGTCAGCATCCTGCAGGCCGACGTCCCCGGCGCCGACAGTGCCGGCCTCCCGGATGCCGGCCTCAAAGGCGCCGGCCTCAAAGGCGCCGGCCTCCGCATCGCCGGCATTCGCACCGGCGGCATTCGCACCGGCGGCATTCGGCGACCCATATCCGGCGTCCTGCTCAATGAATGGCTCGGCAGCCGGCCGTGGCGCTTGTGCCGGAACATTGACTGCGCCGTCAAACGCCCGGCCCTGCCCGGTCGGCGGAGTGCTCGGCGCTGCCAGCCGCCAGTCCGGCCGCGCAGATACCTCGGCATGCACCGGCCCGACGCAATCGTGACCGGCGAGCAGCGCCGCCAGCCGCTCGGCTTCATCCGCGCCGACGCCGAAGACCACCCTTGGCTGCCCCCACGGCTCCTCTAGCGAGTAACCGACGTAACTCGACACCGGCGGTAGCGGATCTGTGCCCAGGCCGTGCATGGCACGCCAGTGACCCCACGCCCGCTCCAATGCGAAAGCAGCCCGCTCAGCTCGCTGAACCAAATCCGGATCACGCATTGTGCGTACCTCCCCTCCAAAGCACCGCACACTTCCGCCCGCAGGCGGGATCCCCCGGGAACGTTACATACCGTGCCGGACGCAGGAAACGCTGGTCACGGCGACGTAAGACGCGATCCTTCCGCCGCGGCACTCGGCTTGCGCCGGCAGGTTTCCCCAGTATCGCGGCGACCAGGCAGCAGGAGTGGCGATTACGAAAAGTTATTGAGAGACTACGAATAGTTACTGGCGCCAGCTAGCCGGGCAGCTGCTGATGCGACCTGAGATTCCCGGAACGGGCGCATCGGAGCCGGCCCGATGCTCCGTCACTCGCCCCGCCGCGACAAGCCAGACGGCGCCGTTGCGCGTAGTCCTCGCATCGGCGTGGGGATGGCGAGCCTGACTTGGCCCGCTCGGCCGAGTCGCCGCCAACGGCGGTGGAGATTGCCGGGAACCGCCGGCACCCAGGGGGCTGATCACAGCCTCACCGCTGGGCTGAATAGAGCCCGTTCCCTGTTCTAACTAAGAAGATCTTCGTGGCGCTCCCGGAGACCTTGCCCGGGAGGCCGGATCGACCCCGGCTTCCATTGACCAATGCTCACCATCGCATCGAACGCGAAGCGCGCCCCCCGATGCGGTGTGCTGGCTGCCGGGGTCGACCCCCCCAAACTGCTCAGGCAACTGGCCGCCGGCTGAGCGCGCAGCACGGCGCTCCAGCCTTTCCGGCATTGTGATGCCGGACCGCGGCCATGCCTCATTCTGAGCGCTGCTGCGGGATGCCCGCCAGAAGGGCGCGGACCTCGGTCTCCCGGTATCGGCGGTGCCCGCCGAGGGTCCGGATCGACGTGAGTTTCCCGGCCTTTGCCCACCTGGTTACCGTTTTCGGGTCAACCCGGAACATCGTGGCAACTTCTGCGGGCGTAAGCAGCGGCTCAGCCTCTGGTGTACGTGCTGACATGTTGACGGCCTCTCCTCCTGGACCAGTACTGCGATCCGTACCTGCTTCTCTTACTGTTCGCGGCTTCTCGCGAAGCCTGCCTCGGATGTCCTATATAGTCCGCTCAGACCATATTGCCATCACCAGCGGTAACGCGTCGACAACCGGGAGCAAAGATTCTTCGCGAGTCGCCATGACGCCCCCGTCCGCGACTTGTCACGCTGAGTGATTCTAGCGACACGCACCGTGGCAACGGCGGCGGATTGGGAAAAGTCATCCGCGCCTCCCATCGAACACTTAGCTTCGATTGCCGCCAGGTCCTGTGCCCGCCTTGCCGAGCTGCCGATCTCCTCCAAGTCGGCACCTTCGGGGCGCAGGTCAATACGTGAGACGACGCAGGCCCACGCTGGCGACTGCCGGTAGTCCTCCCTCCCGCCATCCGGCGCTCATCACGAGATCCGGCTGCCAATCGGCTACCGCGGCGCCTTCGCCGACGCCCGTAGCGGATATCCCGATGCGGGTTAACCGCGTCGTTTCCGTACAACCAGCCGGACTCTTCGGTTAATCCCCGTAGTGCGGTTAGATGATCAGATTCGAGAATGTTTGCCCGGAAGATTGCACTACCCGTGGGTAGGGCACACGTGAGTCTCCTTCGAGCCGGGACGCAGATATAGGCTTGATGGCGATCCTGCGTCAACGATGACGCGGGCCGACCGCAGGAGCCCACCAGGTGACCACTGTCTTTGGCGCCGGCCACGACGGACCGGCCGGGCATGAGCAAGTTGTCTTCTGTCAGGACGCGCAGTCCGGACTGCGCGCCATCATCGCCATCTACTCGACCGCGCTCGGGCCGGCGCTCGGCGGGACGCGGTTCTACCCCTACGCCAGCGAAGACGCGGCACTCGCCGACGTGCTGAACCTGTCCAGGGCGATGGCTTACAAGAATGCGCTCGCGGGGCTCGATCTCGGCGGCGGCAAGGCAGTCATAATCGGTGACCCGGACCGGCTGAAGTCCGAGCCGCTGCTGCGGGCCTACGGCCGCTTCGTCCAGTCGCTCAACGGCCGCTACATCACTGCCTGTGACATCGGTACCGACAGCGAGGACATGGACGTCGTCGCGCGCGAGTGCTCGTTTGTTACCGGCCGGACGGTGCCCAATGGCGGGGCGGGCGACTCGTCGGTGCTGACGGCGTTCGGCGTCTATCAGGGCATGCGGGCAGCAGCCGAGCACGTCTGGGGCGCCGCGAGCCTGGATGGCAGGACCGTCGGCATCGAGGGCGTCGGCAAAGTCGGCCACCGGCTTGTCGACCACCTGGTCTCCGATGGCGCCAGGGTCGTCATCTTCGACACCAGCGAGTCGGCGGTGGAGCGAGTGCGCGCCCAGCATCACGAGGTAACTGTCGCGCCGAGCCGGGCGGACTTGCTGCGCAGCCCGCTTGAGGTGTACTCACCCTGTGCTCTTGGCGGCGCGGTCGACGACGAGACCGCGGCAATCCTCGGCGACCGGGGCGTTAAGATCATCTGCGGCGGGGCGAACAACCAGATGGCGCATCCAGGGGTCGAGAAGGTACTGGCTGACCTGGGCATTGTGTACGCTCCGGACTACCTGGTGAACTCTGGCGGGGTGATCCAGGTCGCCGATGAGCTGCACGGATTCAATTTCGACCGGGCCAAGGCGCGGGCGGCCCAGATCCTCGGCACCACCAGGGAGATCCTGGCTGCGGCAGATGCCGACGGAGTTCCGCCTGCCGTGGCGGCGGATCGCCTCGCCGAGCGGCGGATCGCTGAAGTGGGCCGGCTCCGGGGCATTTACCTCGGGGGCTGACAGGGCTGGCGCGGGTCCGCCGCAATCATCGCAAGCGCTAGCCGCCCAAAGCAGGTACGGTTGTACCTGTAACACGTAGAGGCGAGCACGGCGCACTCCGACTGACGGGGCGGCGGCGGGTGAGCCTTGTGCGCACCTAGCCATGAGCACTTGCGTCATATCGGGTTAACGAAGAGTGCGGTGACCAGGGACCCGTGGGGTTCCGTACGTTAGAGGGGGTCGAGCCAATGGGGCGCGGCCGAGCCAAGGCCAAGCAGGTCAAGGTGGCACGCCAGCTGAAGTACAGCGGCGGCGGAACCGACCTTGACCGGCTGCGGGCTGAGCTGGGCGTCGACTCGGACCAGCGTGGTGCCAGCGGGGATTCCGCCTACGCGGACCTGGGCGACCGCTACTCCGCGGACGACGACTCTGATCACGCACCGGATGACGAGGACGAAGACTGGGAGTCCGGCGAAGACTACGGCGGCTACACCGCCGACGGACTCGTCCGTCAGTCCCGGTCATCTGAGGCATAGCAGTCAGCACGCGATAACGCACGCGTAGCTCGCGATAATTCACGCGGGCGCCCTCGCGCTAGTGCTTAATCCGGATGCTGACCGGTGAGCCGGACTCTGCCGGTGCCTGCGGTGACCTGGCCGATCACCCATGCGGGCAGGCCGCGCTCAGTCAGCAGGCGCAGCGCGGCCTCGCGGTCGTCTTCGTCCACCACCGCGAGCATGCCCACTCCCATGTTGAAGACACGCTCCATCTCCGCGGCGCCTACCCGGCCACGCTCGGCCAGCAGCCGGAACACTGGCGCCGGCTGCCAGCTAGCCCGGTCGACCATGGCATCGGCATCTGGCGGCAGTACCCTCGCCAGGTTCGCGGCCAGGCCGCCGCCAGTGATGTGGGCAAACGTCCGCACGGCGCAACTGTCCGCGAGCGCCAGGCAGTCCCTGGCGTAGATCCGGGTCGGCGTCAGCAGTTCCTCACCTAGGGTGCGGCCGAGCCCGGTCGGCTGGCTGTCCAGGTCAAGGGCTGCTCCGGCAGCGTCAATGATCGACCTGACCAGCGAGAATCCGTTGGCATGCAGACCCGAGGAGGCCATTGCGATGATGGCGTCTCCAGCCCGGACCCGCTGCGGGCCGAGGAGCCGGTCCGCCTCAACTACGCCAGTTGCTGCCCCTGCGAGGTCAAAATCATCGGCACCGAAGTGGCCGGGGTGCTCGGCTGTCTCGCCGCCGACCAGGGCACAGCCGGCCGTCAGGCAGCCGTCGGCGATACCCGTCACGATAGTCGCGATCCGCTCCGGCTGGACCCGGCCGCACACCACGTAATCGGTCATGAACAGCGGCTCCGCACCGCAGACCACGAGGTCATCGACGACCATGCCGACAAGGTCCAGGCCGATGCTGTCGTACCGGCGCATCCGCTGGGCGATGACGACCTTGGTGCCGACTCCGTCTGTCGATGTCGCCAGCAGCGGACGGCGCATCCGGGCCACCCTGGCAGCATCGAACAGCCCGGCAAACCCGCCGATGCCGCCGATCACCTCCGGGCCCGCAGTCCTGGTGACGGAGGCCTTCATCAGCTCGACCGCCCGATCGCCCGCGGCAATATCGACGCCGGCCGAGGCGTAGCTGGCCGGCTGGCCGATCACCGGCTGAGGCTGACCGGTCACCTGATCCCCGCGGCTGGCGAGCCGGCCATCTCTAGCAGGTGCTTGCCTTTCTCGCCCTCGGCTACCGGCACCGGGTACTTTCCGTCGAAGCACGCCCGGCAGAGCCGGTTAGCCGGCAACGCGGTGGCCTCGATGAGCCCGGCCAGTGAGACGAAGCCCAGCGAGTCCGCTCCGATCGACTCCCGTATCCCGTCGATGGTGAGATTGCCCGCCATCAGCTCGTCCCGACTAGGGAAGTCGATGCCGAAGAAGCATGGCCATGCCACCGGCGGGCTGGAGATCCGGACGTGAACCTCGGCTGCCCCGGCCTCACGCAGCATTGCCACGATCGCGCGCTGCGTGCTGCCGCGGACGATCGAGTCGTCGACAACGACCAGTCGCTGTCCGGCGATGGCAGCACGAAGCGGGTTGTACTTCAGCCGGATGCCGCGCTCCCTGATGGTCTGGCTCGGCTGAATGAAAGTCCGCCCCACGTAGGAGTTCTTGACGAGGCCCTGACCATACGGGATGCCGCTGGCCTGGGCGTACCCGATCGCAGCCGGCGTGCTCGACTCCGGGACGGGGATCACGAGATCGGCGTCCGCCGGGTACTCGGCGGCCAGTCGCCGGCCTACCGCTACCCGCGTTGCCTGCACGCTGCGTCCGGCAATGGCGGTATCGGGCCTGGCAAGGTAGACATACTCGAACAGACAGCCGGCTGGTTTCGCCGGAGCGAAGGTATGGGACCGGACTCCAGCCCCGTCGATGGCCACCAGCTCGCCGGGTTCGATCTCCCGGACGAACGCAGCGCCGACAATGTCCAGCGCGGCGGTCTCGCTGGCTACGACCCAGCCCCGCGCCATCCTGCCGAGCACCAGCGGCCGGAAACCCTGCGGGTCGCGCGCCGCATACAGAGTCTGCTCGTCCATGAAGACCAGCGAAAACGCGCCCCGGGCCAGCGGCAGGACGGCAAGGGCCGCAGCTTCCACGCCCGGATGCCCGGCACCGCTGGCACCGATCCCGGCGGCGGCGAACAGCGCGGTCAGCACGTCCGTGTCCGAGGTCGCCCGCCCGGCGGGGGAAGCCGACTGGTCGCCAAGCAGGCCAGCAAGCTCGAGGGTATTGATCAGGTTGCCGTTGTGGCCGAGCGCAAGATTCGCCGACGGAGTGGCCCTGAAGGTGGGCTGGGCGTTCTCCCAGACCGATGAACCGCTGGTCGAGTACCGGCAGTGCGCCACCGCGACGTGCCCGCGCAGCGTGTTGAGCACCGATTCGTTGAACACCTGCGCGACCAGGCCCATGTCCTTATACACGACAATCCGTGACCCATCGCTCACCGCGATCCCTGCGGACTCCTGGCCGCGGTGCTGCAGCGAGTACAGCCCGTAGTAAGCGAGCTTGGCGACGTCTTCGCCAGGCGACCAGACGCCGAACACCCCGCAAGCGTCCCGCGGTGGCCGGTCGGCTGGGTCTGGATCATGTGACAACACGCCGTCGGGCTTAATCACTGGTCAAGTCTATTGACTTCCGGCGGCTTCGGCGCACCTATGGCGCAGCCCTCTCCTCACTCCTCCGCGCGCACCGGCGGCTGGTCAGCGGCGGCGACCAGCGGCAGGTAAGCACTGAGGTCGGCTCGCTGGCCGCTTGCGCGCAGCCGGCCGGCTGCCACCGCAGCCGCCCAGGGCAGTCGCCCCGCCGCCAGATCAAGCCAGGTCAGCGGATCGGCCTCGACAACATTCGGCGGCGTCCCGCGAGTGTGCCGGGGGCCCGGCACGCACTGGATCGCGGCGAAGGGCGGCACGCGAACTTCCACCGTCCGGCCTGGCGCCTTCTCGGCCAGCAGGCCCAGGCTATAGCGGACCGCAGCGCGCAGCGCCTCGCGCTGCGGCTCAGCCCCCGATGCCGTGGCGGCCAGGACCGCGCAGAGGCTGGCCGCGCCCAGCGCCCGCTCGGTCACCAGGCCGTGCCAGTCCGGCTGCCCGAGAGCCTCCCGCTGCCCATTGACGGCGGCGAGCAGGCGACCGAGGTCGGGACCGCGCACTGGCACGGCTAAGCAGGCTAGCCCATCGTGCGCGAGATTGAAGCCATCACCGCCCGCGGATACGCCAGGGCCGGTATGAATTTTGACAAAGACCAACGAAATGCTCAGGCGGCGACGTTCGCGGCTGCGCCGCGGCTGACTTTTTCGCGCTATCTACTCTCACCGGGAAACAGATAGAGGTATTCGTTCGGTATGCCCGGTCAGCGCCGATCTGCCAGCCAGCGAGTCGCCGGATCCAGGCTGGCCAGGCTGGCCGGGCTGGGTGTCGCGCTGCTACTCGCCAGCGCGGCTGTGACGATCTATTTGGTGGCACAACGTCCCGCCGCGCGCCATGAACCGTCGCTGCCCACGCGAGTGCTCAGCTTCCAGACCGTTGGCATAATCGCTCAGGCCGCGCAGCCCGGCTCGGCCGCCGGCCAACTGCTGCAACTCCTAGTACTACAGCGGCGGGCTGTGATCTCTAGCTCGCCGGGCATAGTGGGCTTTGCGGGCGGTGGCCTGGTGACGGCGGCGCCAGGCTGACCATTGCTCGTGGAACGCCTCGGGCCGGGTGGCGCG
>JAJYUU010000043.1 GCA_021792405.1 Actinomycetes bacterium | reverse complement strand
GATCCTTTCGTCGACTGAGCTGATCGGCGTCCTGCGCGCCGGATCCGCCGTTCTGCGCGAATGGCCGGTCCGGGGGGAGGGTGGCCTGGCGGAGGCGGGTGAGTAGGCGCGCCGGTCGATCCGCACTCTGACGGTATCGCCGGCGGTGGTGATGGTGCCGGAGCTGTCGAGGAAGCGCCGCTGGAGGGTGTCGGGAGTGGCGGCGGCGTAGCCGGCGCCGAGCCGGGTACAGAACGCGGCGAGCAGGGACTGGGCCAGGACGCACAGCATGATGTCGAGGTCGACGTTGAGGTTGCCGCTCGATGGTCATCCGCCGGGCGTACTGGCTGATCAGGTTCCTTAGCCCGAAGTTACGGCTCGTGGGGTAGCTGAATGTGGCTCTGACCTGGCTTTTTTGCTCGGTCTGCGGGTTTGTGTTCTGGCTACTTCAGGACGAGGGGTATCGGGGCTTCGATGAGCTCGAATGCGCGGCGCTGGGCGGGGGTGGGGTCTGCGAGCATGGCGACGGCCTGGGTGGTGCCGGCGAAGGTGACCTGGTTGCGGGTCAGGGTGCCCAGGTGAGCGAGCAGGCCGCGGAAGCTGCGGACGGGCTGGCCGTCCGGGTCGTGCCTGGATGCGGCCTTGGCCGCGGCTTCTGCTGAGCGGCGGGCGGGGGCGACGGGGTCTTCCCGGCGGGGTGGCTGGGGGTCGGTGTAGGTCAGCGGCGCCCAGGCCCGGCGCAGGTGCCAGGTGAGGTAGCAGGCCAGCATGCAGATCAGCACGTGCGCCCTGACGCGGTCCTCGAGTCGGTGGAAGACCGGGCGCAGGTCCAGGTCGTCGGCCTTGATGTGGCGGAAGTCCCGCTCGACGTATTTGAGGTTCTTGTAGGCGGCCACTACGGCGGCTGAGTCCAGGCCGGCTGCGGGCTCGCTGGTGCGGATGACGTAGAACCCGTCCAGGGCGGCTTCCTCGTCGATCTGGTCCTGGCGGCGGGCGGCGGTGAGGCTGTCGTCGGTGATCGTGACGTCGAAGTGCTTGGCGACGTTGTACTTGCCGATTACCTTGCCGGTCTCGATGCCGATGGTGTCCTTGCCGGACAGCCGCCCGGCGGTCACGCGGGTGATGATGGGGGCGAGGGCCTTCTCGGTGGCGGCCAGGAGGTCCTGGCGCTTGCGGGCCCGCTCGGCGGCCAGGACCGGGTTGCGGCAGGCGATCAGCCGCTCGCCGGGGAAGTCCTGGCTGGTGATCTCGGCCAGGTTCTGCTGATCGAACAGGCTCATCTGCAGCGGGCCGTCCTCGGCGATCAGCTTCTTGATGGCCGGGGCGCGCAGCGCGGTGATCCACCCGTACTGCCCGCCGGGCAGCGCGGCCCCGGCCTCGGCGCCGGGTTTGCGCCTGCCCTTGCCGGCCATGCTCTTGCCGGCAGCGGCGTCACTGCTGTCACTGTCGCTGTCTGGCTTGTTCAGGGCGGTGATCCGGGCCGTGGTGATCATGCCGCGGTCGCCGACCATGACCATGCGCTCCAGCCCGAACCTCTCCCGCACCACCCTGGCGAGGGCCGCGAACGCGGTAGGGTCGCCGGTGTTGCCGGGGAACACCCGCACTGCCACCGGCCGGCCGGCCGGGTCGGTGAGCAGCCCGTACTCGATCTGCAGCCTGCCTTTCTTCCCGTCACGGGAGTAGCCCCGCGCTGCCAGCGGGCAGTGCGTGCCCTCCATCCACGAGCTGGACAGGTCAAACAGCGCCATCCGCGAAGGATTGGCCTGCGGGCCCAGGTGCCGGCCGGCGAGCTGCTTCTCGATGGCGTCCTGGCGGCCGGCCAGCCAGTCCATCGCCGCGTAGGCCTCGTCCGTGGACGCCCCGGCGACGCCCAGGTCCGTGCCGAGGGTGACATCAGACCACCAGGCCAGGCCGGCCAGCTTGGAGGACGGCCGCACGACCCGGGACTCGATCATCGCCAGCGCCAGGTCCCGCTGGCGGCCGGCCGGGCCCAGCAGCTGAGGCAGGCCCAGCTGCACCGCCATCGCGTGCACCGCGGCGACGTGCCCGTGCGGCACCGACGAGCTGATGGACACCGCCGCGCCGGCCGGGACCAGCGGCGTGCCCTTCAGCGCGGCCTCGATCGCGTTCACCACGCCATCGGCCAGGCCGGACAGGTTCGCCAGCGTCTCGTGCCTGACCTTCCCGTCCTTGCGGTAGGTGCGCCGCAGGTAGGCCGACTCATAGTCGCGGCGCTCCCCGTCCTTGCCGGTGTAGGAGCTGCGGATCCTGGCCACGTGCATCGCGGGCGGCTGGGCTGCCATACCCGGATGATATCGGGAAACGCCGCCCAGAGCCATTGAATTACAAGATTTTTATGGCTACACTAGAATGGCCTGAGAACACTGTCCGCCCAGGTCAGGACGCGAATGATCTACGGAGAGCTACCGCAACTTCGGCTTAGCGTGGCCTGGTGCTCGTTGGTGATGATGACGGTGGGGGCGTCGCGGCCGCGGCCGGGACACGACGATCCGCACGCGCTCGCGCTGCCCGGATCCGGATTGCTGCCAGCGCCCGCCTGCCGCGCTCGCGGCCCGGTGGGAGGGGATGGCGTGGCCGTCGGCGCGAGCCCACTCGCACATCCTGCTCGCGCTGCCGTCCGGCAGCTTCCCCGGCGTGGACGAGACCGACGTGCTCGACTTCCTTCGACCGGCACGCAGCCGACTAGCCGAACCGCGGTTCGCGCTTCTCGCGCAGCGACGCCAGGCCCTCCTTGATGTCCTCGCCCATGAAGGTGAGCATCTCGTAGGCGGCTGACTGATCGAAGATCGGCCCGGCGTCGCGCACCCACCCGTTCAGCGCCCGCTTGGTGAGCTGGATGGCTAGCTGTGGTCCGGCCGCGAGGCGAGTGGCGACCCGCATGGCTTCCGGTAGCACCTCCGCGGCGGGCAGTGCCCTGGACACCAGGCCGATCCGCTCCGCCTCCTCGCCGGTCACCATCTCACCGGTCAGCAGGTAGTACTTCGCCTTCGCCAGCCCGCACAGCAGCGGCCAGATGATAGCGGCGTGATCGCCGGCCGCCACCCCGAGCCGCACATGGCCGTCGCCGAGGCGCGCGTCGCTGGCGCAGATGCTGATGTCGGCCAGGAGCGCCACCACCAGCCCGGCGCCGACGGCCACGCCGTTGATCGCCGACACTATCGGCTTGGAGCAGTTCGCCATGTTGTACACCAGGTCGCTCATTTCCCTGAGCATGCTGGTGACCAGGTCGTAATTGCCGATCTGCCGCTCCACCATGTGCAGGTCGCCGCCCGCCGAGAACGCGCGCCCCGCCCCGGTGACGACGGCCACCCGAGTCTGCTCGTCGCGGCTGATATCCGCCCAGATTTCCGCCAGTTCGGAGTGCATTGCCTCGTGCGCGGCATTCAGCACCTCCGGCCGGTTCAGTGTGATGAGCAGGACGTTGCCGGGCTTGCGCTCGAGTTTCAGGTGCTGATAGCTAGCGAGATCCATCCGGATCGGCTCTCCTTTCACTGGCCGGGCTGGAGTCCATGACGCAAAATAGCCCGTTCCCGGTAAAGCGCGGAGCCCGGGGCCGAAGTAGCGCGGCCCCGGGCCGCGGCATACAGTTTCTATTACCAGGGGGTAACTTACTGAGCCAGGGAGCGAGATGAGCGGCTCTGACGAGACCATGGCCGGGTTTTCGCTCGCGTTGTCCGACGACGTCCGGCAGACCAGGGACTGGCTGCACGAGTTCGCGCGGGACGTGATGAGGCCGGCGGCCGCCGAGTGGGACGAACGGGAGGAGACGCCATGGCCGATCATCGAGGAAGCAGCCAAGATCGGCCTGTACTCGCTCGACTTCTTCGCCACCCAGTGGATGGATCCGAGCGGGCTCGGGATGGTCGTTTCCTTCGAAGAATTGTTCTGGGGCGATGCCGGGATCGGGCTGTCCCTCGCCGGGTCGGGCCTGGCCGCGGTCGCCGTGGCCAGTAACGGCACCGATGAGCAGATCGGGGAGTGGCTGCCGCAGATGTTCGGCAGTCCCGGCGACGTCAAGCTGGGCGCGTTCTGCTCCTCGGAACCTGATGCGGGCAGCGATGTCGGCGCCATCCGCACCAGGGCGGTCTACCACGAGGCAACCGACGAATGGGTGCTGACCGGGACGAAGACCTGGGCAACCAACGGCGGCATCGCCGACGTCCACGTCGTGGTGGCCTCGGTCGATCCGGCTTTCGGCAGCCGCGGCCAGGCCACGTTCATCGTGCCGCCCGGAACGCCGGGGCTGTCGCAGGGCCAGAAGTTCCGCAAGCACGGCATCCGGGCCTCGCACACCGCCGAGGTCATCCTGGATGACGTCCGGGTACCCGGCCGTTGCCTGGTCGGCGGCAAGGACCGGCTGGACGCCCGGCTGGCCCGGATTGCCGGTGGCGGCAGCGCCGGCGAGCAGGCCGCGATGAAGACCTTCGAGCGGTCCAGGCCGAGTGTCGCGGCGATGGCCGTCGGCGTTGCCAGGGCCGCCGCCGAGTACGCGACGCAGTACGCGACGCAGCGGGTCCAGTTCGGCCGCCCGATCGGCCAGAACCAGGGTGTCGCCTTCATGCTCGCGGACATGCACGCGGCGGTCGACGCGGCCCGGCTGCTGACCTGGCGCGCCGCCTGGATGGCCAGGCACGGCTTGCCGTTCGAGCACGCCGAGGGCTCGATTTCCAAACTGGTGGCGGGGGAGACCGCGGTGCGCGTGACGGAACAGGCAATCCAGATCCTGGGCGGCAACGGCTACACCCGCGAGTTCCCGGTCGAGCGCTGGCACCGGGACGCGAAGATCTTCACGATTTTCGAGGGCACGTCGGAGATCCAGCGCATGATCATCGGAAGGGCCGTCACCGGGCTTGACGTGCGCTAATAACCGCTGGTCATGGCGCTGATGCGGGGTTGGTTTGGCGGGCTGAGCGGGGGAGTCGGGCGGCTGGTTGTGTGCCCGTTATTTCCCGTTGGTTGCCGTCGGTTCCCAACGTGGTGCTAGATCGGTGCTGACCCCGGGGCGGCCCGGCCGCCGACAAATGACCGATCGCGGTTACAGCGGGTAGTCAGCGCGCGGAGCGACCGCGCGAACGTATCCGAGCCGACGCGCGCAGCGGAAGACCTCTCCGGCGTAACGACCGCGACCTCGCTGCTGGTGCATGCTGGCGTGCTGGGAAGCGGCCATATCCCCTGGACCGTGTCGGTCCACGACCTGCGCATCATCTGCGAACTGACCGAACGGCCAAGCGAACTGCTGCTGTACCTACGGCGCAGAACCCAGCCCGAGACCACGTCGATGTTCCTGGCGGTGGACGAACTCGACCTGTTCGTGCTCTTCCAATCCAGAGGGCTCTTCGTCGAGCCCGACCCGAACCGGCTCGCCGAGATCTTCCCCGGAACCGGACAGCCGTCAGTCGCGGCGCAGCGCAGGTACGCCAGGCAGCAACCGGAGATGATCCCCGGCCGCACCCGCCCACTCGACGCTTGGTACGCCTCTGTCCTCGACCCGGCCAAACCGCCCGCCGACAAGCCGCGATACACGGGCGACCAGAAACTGCTGCACATCGTCGACGCGGTCACCGCCTTGTGCGCGCCTGGGTGGCTCTCGACCGCCACGCTGCTGCTTGAGGGCAGTGCCAAGGCCCAGCACAGCTTCGGCGGGTACGCCGCCAAGCTGGCCCGCGAGGTCAAACGCGATGGACAGCACCACATGCTGACGTGGCTGATGGCTGACTCGGCAGACCGGCCGTGTGTCCTCGTGTGGGTATGCGCAGGGCCGGACAAATCAGATGAGGACTTGGAACAGGAGCTGACCGACTACCTGGCCGCCAAGAAATACCAGGTCAAGGCATACCGCGCGGCCTGTATGGTTTTCGACCCGCGCACCGTCGAGCTTCGGCGGATCATCTTCGACAACCGGATCAACCATCATGACGAAGAACTTGAGCACAACTGGTACCACCTGACCGAATGACCGCTACGCCGGTGGTGGGGTCACGGGACTGTAAATTTAACGGTGTAACTCCTGACAAACAGTGAGACACCAGTGACAAGCATGATAGACAGCGCGGACGTGGCAGCGGAGCAGCGGCAGGAGGCGGCACCGCCGGTCCTGGGGGCTGCGGATGAGCAGCTGCTGCGGGAGATGACCGAGCGGGCCTGCGCGGGCGGGCTGAAGCTGACCGGCCAGGGCGGGCTGCTGGGCCAGCTGACCAAGATGGTGCTCGAGGGAGCCCTGGAAGGCGAGCTGGACGACTACCTCGGCTACGCCAGGAACGACCCGGCTGGCCGTGATGGCGGGAATTCCCGTAACGGGCCCTGTCCCCGGCGCTGAACACGGCCCGGGGCGGCCATCGGTGCGGCGTGCTGGACGAGGCGATCTTCAGCAATGCCGCCTGGTACAGGCCGGTGGGCGCCGGCCAGGCCTCGTCGTCAGGCGAGATCCGCGTCCTTCTGCTCGGTGGCGAACACTCGGAACAGCACGCAGCCGGCGGCGCTGTGACCTGCTGGAACCCGCGGATTAATAGTCCGCTGCTCTGCTAGCAGATCAGTGCTCTCAATGCCAACGAGGCGCGGTAGTGGTGGTATTCCTCGGCGGCGGCTAGCAGCACTGACAATGGGCACCAGGTCATCTCACGCCTTTTGCTCGCTGAAGGCGGCTTCTACAGCAAGAGGACATGGTTACCCTGGCGGCCCCTCGACCTGGCCGTATTGGCCCGGACTGGTGATGCCCCAGCGCGTGTCGTGCGGGCCGGCGAAAACCTCGCGAGGCAACGGGACGGCCGACTCGCTCAGGCACTCATAGACATCAAGGCAGATGGCTTCGGCCGCTGCATCGTCTTGCTGTCCCAGCAGGTGATGTGCCTCGCGCAGGATGGCGAGGGGGGTTGTGTTGCCGACGTCCTGGCTCTGCTGCATGGCGGCCGCCCATGCAGCTTGCGGGTAAACGAGCCGGAGGACAGCGACTGCGCTTAGGTATGGGTGGTTTCCGCGCATGGAGCCATCAGGCTCCTTGACATGCAGCCTGCCGTTGCGGCCCGAGCGGAAGAAGAGCTCACCATCAGGTGTGAAGCTGACCTGCGAGTCGCCGAACAGGGCGCCGATGAACACGGGGCCTTCCAGCGGCACCCACGAGTTGCGCGGGTTCGCCAGCACGATGACGAGCGGATGGCCCTCGATCCCCTTGAGTTGTTCTGCTCCGGCCGTGATCTTGTTCCGTACCGTTTTGAGCTTCGGTGTCATATTGACGAACCCGCTCCGTGGTGTGAGCGGCATGGGCGGCGTGTTGAACGACTCCACCTCAACGACAACGTCCTGCCCGGCGGCCCGGACGAGGTAATCCGGGCGTTTCGTCGTGCCGAGGTCGGGCTCGTAAGCGAGGACGTCGTAGCCGTTGGCCTTGAGGTAGCGCTCGAACAGTGCCTCACCGGGGTCGGTCTTCACGGCGACCATGCTCCCACGGCCGCCTGCCGTTTTGCGTGAGTGCACCCACGGGGAGATCGCCGACGCTGTCTCGATTTTGGCTCGCCTGCGCGGGAGCGATGTTCGCCCTCACCGAGGACCGGCTATGTCCCCGAGGCGCTCGATGCTCGCGAGCCCCGCGGGGTCTACCACGACGGTCCAGCCCTCGCCGCGGCGCTCCAGGTAGGCGAGGATCGCGCATGGCTCGACCGTCGCCTTGTACAGGACCGCCGGGCCGTAGGGCGTGTGTCGTCTTCCGAGCTGTTCCGCCAGTTCGCGTTCGGACGTCCACGACATCCGGCGCACCCGGTCGGCCAGGCTTCCCCGGTAGAGCGTCACCGCCGAGCTGGGACGCGCCAGCGGGAGCCGGGTTCCGTCGGGCTGCCGGACCACAAGCGGCGGATACGAGAAGAACGCAGTGGCGCGGAAGATCTCCAGCCAGTCCGCTTCGGCGAGATCCGAGGTCGGTGAGTCATCCCGGGTCCAGATATTGGCGATGATCTCCGGGAGGTCGCTTCCCGGGATCCTGCCCGCCCTGACCGCGTCGCAGAGCGCCAGCGGGTGCTGTCTGCTGGTGCGGATCTCGCTGAACACGGCGAAGCCGTCGGCCGACACGCGCGGCACCGGCACCAGCCGTTCAACGCTGTCAGCCCCAGTGTTCGCGGATGTATTCGTAGGCATCTTTTACGTCCAGGGCCGGCGAGGCGTTGCCTTTCCGGACGCGGAACTCGGGTGGCACGCTCTTGCCGACCAGGAACACCGGCGTCGGCGCTGGCTTGACTTCTACCCGGCAGATCTGCACGCCGCGCACGGTCGGGAAGGACAGTGTGACCAGATGACCGGCATCGGGATCCAGCCCGTTAGCCAGGCCCTGCCTGAAGGCCAGCTCGAAACCGTCGAGGGAGGGCTTGGTGAGGGCGCCGATGTCGTCAGCGAGCCCGGTCAGCTCGCCGGTGTCGGAGACCCCGATCAGCAGCGTTCCGCCGTCGCCGTTGAGGAAGGAGCAGACGGCTTTGACGGCCATCTTGAGGACCTCTGCGCTCGTCTTCGACGCCTCGATGTCCCATCGCATGGTCTGCTTGAACTCCACCGTGGCGTTCTCGCCGTTGGCGATCAGCGTTTCGAGATCTGCTGTCGGCTCGATCTTGCGCAACGCCGCGAGCACCGCGTCTGCGCTCGCCGGGCGGGCGGCGGGGTCCTCGGCGAGCATGGACAAGATCAGGTCATCGAGGCTGGCCGGAACATCGTCGCGTGACTGAGACGGAGGCGGAATGGCCACGCCGGGTCCTGTCGGCGCGGGCGGGACGGTGCCGGTCAGGAGTTCATGGAACACCGCGCCCAGGGAGTAGATGTCGGTCCGGACGTCGCCGACCGCCCCGGCCAGCAGCTCGGGAGCCGGGTAGGACTCGGTGGTCGAAAAGTCGTGCGGTGCGGGCTGAGGATCGTCCAGGAAGACCGCGGTGTCGAAGTCGCCGAGGTGAGTGACGCCGCGGGCATCCAGCCAGATGTTGGTCGCCGAGATGTCGCGGTGGATGATCCGGTACTGGTGAATCTGGCTGATCGACCGGCACAACTGGCGGGCCCAGCGGAAGAACTCCGGCATTGGCACCTGGCCGGCGCCATGCTGGTCGTTGTGGCAGTGATCGCGCAGCTCGCCGCCGGGCAGGTATTCGAGCGCCAGGAAATGGCGGTCGGCTTCGACGCCGAAGTCGTACAAGGTGACGATGTTGTCGTGCGGGCCGACCCCGGCCAGCAAGGCTGCCTCGTGCTGCCCGATCGCCGGCTCGGCGTCCGCGGAAAGGATAGCCAGCGCGACCGGGCGCCCGGCCTTGGTGTCCCAAGCCAGGTAGGTCGTCTTCTGCGCGCCGGTGCCCAGAACCTCATCGATGCGGTACCGGTCGGCGAAAAGTGACCCCGACGGGATGACAGCGTCCACGCTCGCTGAGCGTAAACCTTGTGCTACCAGTGTCAATGCCCACGCATCCGCATACTCTTGTGCCTGATTCCGCGGATGCGCCTGGCAGGCGTCTCGATCTGGTGGAGGACAGGGAGCCGTTGTCGCCGTCCTGGGTGGTGATGAAAGACGCCGTTCGTGCCGCCGCCGTCATCGCCGAGCCTGGCGCCTGGATGTACGCGGATGTCGGTCCGGTCACGGCAAGGAGCGCCACGTGAAGAGGACGGTCAAGACCGAGACGATGAATGGTGTCGATTGCCTAATTAGTCAGATTGAGCGAAGCAGCTCGATGTGACGGCGCTGCTCTTTTGCGTCTTTCTTGACATGAACGCTCACCAAGACGCGCTCGCCGTCCGGCTTGTAGTAGACCCGGCCCATATCCTCGCTGCCAGAGATTCCGGTCGCGAGCTTAGACACTTCGCGCCAGCCGCGGATGCCTTCGAGGTCCTTCCCGACCACCTCGCCCATGTCGATCCGGACCAGGCATCGCAGAACAGAAGCGGGCGCTTCGAGATTCGCCAGCACCTCCACACTGTCCAGTACGAATACGAGTCTGGCAAATGCCGAGTCTCGGGCGATAAGCTCGGTGGTCGGGATGATCTTCATGTCACGGAACTGGCGGACGTAGTAGTCGTGGCCTTCAAGCCGATCCCGGCGATGGCAGCGACTGCCCGGTCGCGGCGTACCTGTCGGCGTTCACCGCCGGTCACGATGGCGTCCGGTCGCTGCACGTCACCGCCAAGTGCGTCATCATCCGGTTCATCAAAGCCCGCCGGCTCCAGCTCCTGGTTTCACTGGCCCCGGCAGTGCGCAGTTTCATCGCCGAGTTTGACCGGGGCGGCTACCCCGAGCTCATCCGGGCAGTGGCACTCGCCGGCACCGAACACGGACAGGCGCTTGCGCCGGCAGGCGCGCCTCCGATTGGCGCGCTCAACGCCGGGTTCGGCGCCGCGACGGCAGTCACAGCCCGCCGAGAACCTGAGTCTCCGGCGTGCACGCGGGACCGGCGTCTGGTCAGCGCGGCGAGCGCAGCCCAGCGCAGGTGACGGTGACAAGCCGCCGCAGTGCTGCCTCCGAATGCATTTCCGCGGCGGCGCCGAGCGCGTGCACGCAGTAGGCGGCCAGTTCGGCGGGCGTGACGTCGTCACGGACGTCGCCGCTGCGGGCGGCCTGGGCCAGCAGGCCTGCGAGGAGCTCGGTCAGCAACTCGTGCGCCTGCTCGACGTGCTCGCCGCGGTGCAGCAGCGCCGAGATGTCGGCGCCGTGCGGCCGGCCGCGGATCATCCGCGCGTACCCGTGAAGGCAGGCCTCGAGCCGCTGGCCGGGGCTGCCGGGCTGGTCGGCTATGTGAGCCAGCTGGTCGAGGTGAGCGCTGACCTGGCGCTCGTGCCAGGCGATGAGGACCGCCTCGATGTCGGGGAAGTACTTGTAGAGGGTCGCCCGGCCGATGCCGGCCTCGGCGGCGATCTGCGACATCGTCACCGAAGCGAGACCGTGCTCGGCGACCAGTCTTGCTGTGGCGTCCACGGCGGCTTCCCGCACCGCGCGGCGGTGCTCGCCGACGGTGTCAGTCCACAGCTTCGGCATCCGCTAATTGTACACACTGACGCCTAGCCAGACACTGTGTATTGATAGAGACACAGTGTCTTGATAAGCTCGCCGGGTCGGAGCGGGCTCGCGCCCGCCGTGCTGCCGGAGGAGTCCTCATGCCCGCCGCCGAAGCCCAGATACAGACCCGCGACCCGGCCCGTTACCTCATCCGGCTGTGCCAGCACGCCGGCAAGATGCGCGGCCACCTCGGGCAGCAGTGGCGCCGCCACACCGGCGACAGCGGACCGCCGGAGGTACGCCACGCCGAGTGGTCGGACACCGATGGGGTCCTTGTGCTGAGCCTGGGCCGGTGCACCCTGCATGCCGCTGACGGGATCCTCACGATCCATGCGCAGGCCGGCTCAGAGGACAGCCTCGCGCAGATGCAGCAGATGGTCACGAGACGGCTGGAAGGGTTCGGGCGGCGTGAGCGCCTGAAAGTAACCTGGCAGCCCGCGGCCGAACCGATGTCCGGGCCGGAGGCTACCTCCGACTCCGGCAACCTCGCCTGAAGGCACCTGGCATGCGGCTAGCTGATCTCTCGCTGGGGTGGCAGAACCGACCAGCAGCGCGCAGCCAGAGCTAGCAACGGCCAGGCGGCCGAACACGCTGATGCCTCCGTGATCGATCGGGGCGGCCTCGGCCCGGCGCCCGACCCGTCAGTACCTCATAGGACGCATATAGCAAAGCAAGGGTTGACCGTTCAAGATTGGCTTACAGTGAAGGCGCGAGACAGTGCAAGTGCCTGCAGGCGATAGGGCGATCGCGGCCGCTGGTCAGGGATCCGGTCGTCGGCGGTTGTCGGCGCAGCGGCGGGCGCGGACAATGCAACGCGGACATCGCCAACCCTCCAGGGCTCCGGATCGTCTAGCGGCGCGGCGTCGAAGCTTTTGTCCTTCATCCAGGCTAGAGCGTTATCAGCTGGCCAGTCTGGCTCGGCGAACTTGAGTTCGGTGTCTAGGAGATGAAGGACGCTGAGCGTCTCCTCGACATCGAAGCGCTCTCAAGAACCTGCCAGGCGGCTGCCCCCGCAGCGCGAGAAGACCCCGGCGTGTTCTGCTCAGCGTGCAAGCGTAGGCGGTTGCTTGGACGATCTTGTAGACGCCAAGAGCCGTCGTGCTGAAGCGAACGGGCTCGCCTCTGGATTCGCGGCGCCGGTTGTCTTTCCTTATCGCGGCCCGGACGTAAGTCACAGGATCGTCGCTCTTCGGGCTGATGAGTCCCTGTTCGAGCGCCCGCGATCTTGGCAACAGACAGCGGGCCGCCGTTCTCCCTAAGAACCTGCGCAGCGGCGTCGGCGAAGTTCAGCTTTACCTCACGGCGACGTAGGGGGCGAGCAGGTAGAAGCTGACCGCGACGAGTTGCTGGGCGCGCCGCTCGGACGTCGAGCTTGCCAGCCGGCTGCCGGTGAGCCGCCAGATGACGATGACGCTCGACATGGCCTCGATGCCGCTGTCGAGCCCGAATCCGAGTAGCGCGACGGACTCCGAGACGATGGCCGCACCGATCGCCACGCCGCCCTCGACGCCCATCCAGGCCAGCGTCACCCAGGAGAGCAGCCGGGCCAGCTTCAGCCACTCCGGCGACGGCCCGGCATGCACCGAATCCTCGTGCGCGGCCGGCGATCGGCAGTAGCCAGGGCAGCAGCGATGTCATGGCGTCTCGACGTGCTCCAGGACTGTGTAGCGCCACTGAAAGGCGACCTGTCTGGGTATTGGTCGCGTCGGATCGACGACGAACACCGCCTGCTCTACCGCGCCGACGACAAGCAAGTGAAGATCCTGAAAGCTCGGTACCACTACAGCGATTTAGCGATGGACGGCTTGGTCTAACCGCGGTCTAACCGCGCAGACCCTGCACGCCCAAGGTGCTGAGTCGTTGCACTGGAGCCGCCAGGGCCCGCCGCTGTCCTCTGGTGGAATTGTTCTCTAGCGCGGCCTCAACATGGTATCGCGGCAGGGACCGACTCGATATACTGTAAACACGTATCAAGATGTCAGAACTAGGGGCACATTGATGTCTAGGACTGTGGTTGACCTGGATGATGAAGCCCTCTCGCTAGCCAGCGAGGAGCTAGGCACAACGAGCAAAGTCGCAACTGTGAATGCCGCGCTGCGCCGCGTAGCTAACCAGCGGGCCGCGGCCCGGATGCTCGAACTGCTCGACGAGACGGGCACGGACCTGTCCGACGAAACTCTCCGCGGAGCGTGGCGAGACGGCGGGCGCCGATGAGCGTTCTGCTCGCGGACAAATCAGCCCTCGAGTGGGCGCGGCGCGATGCCAGCGCCAGGGCTGCCTTCCTCGGCCTGCGCACCACCCACGTGATAGCCGCGTGCCACGTAACGGCACTAGAGATCTGTTACTCCGCGCGCAGCCAGGCAGACCTTGAAGCGCTCCTCGCTGGCCAGAAAGCACTCGAATGGCTACCCGTCACTGAGGCGGCCATGGACCGTGCCCTGGAAGTCCAGCGGCTGCTGGCCGCGCATTCCGGCAACGGCCACAGACGCCCGATCCCGGATCTGATCATCGCCGCAACCGCAGAGCTACACGAGGCCGAGGTGCTCCACGTCGACAGTGACTACGACATGATTGCCGCAGTGACCGGCCAGCCGGTGCGGCGCCTGTTCAGTCCCGGCCACAGGTGATCTCCCGCCCGGCTGCCCCCGTATCCAGCCGGTCTAAATCTCGCGCGGATCGATCACGATCACGATCGGGAGCCGCGAGTGCAGAGCCCATTCGGTGCTGAGTTCGTGCTGACATAACACCGGCCGAGAGAGCGCGTCTACCTGCGGGAACTGCCCGCACCTCGATGAGCTTCACGATTTTCGAGGGCACGTCTGAGATCCAGCGCATGATCATCGGCAGGGCCGTCACCGGGCTTGACGTACGGTAATAACCGCAGGTCACGGCGCTGATGCGGATCTTGGAGGGTCTCGTGAACTCGGGTTCCTGGCGGTCGGCCGTTTGCCCGTTATTCCTGGTTGGTTCCCGTCAGTTCCCGATAGCGTGCTGAGTTGGTGCTGACCCCTAACGGGGGCTACCAGGGTCGCCGTGCCGCGCGGGTAGCCGCTCTCCATCAGCGCGCCCCAGACGACCCGGTCCGCCGAACCATGCTGCAGGCCGGCGGTCGCCGGGTCCAGCCCGAGTATCTGCGCACGCAGGCCCTGGTAGACCTGCTCTCCGGCACCTGCCGGGGCTGCCCGCCGCACATGACATGAGCCGCGAGTACCGGGTGATCGCGTCGTCCAGGATCAGGATCGAATGGTCGACTCGGCTAGCGGCGCCATCGGCTGCTGGCTGGCCTCCTCGGTTGACAGGTCAACGCGCCTCGCCGGCGCCGAGTGCGACTCCCTAGCTACTTGCTGGCTCTCTGAGGTCGATTTGCCCGTTTCGTGGCCAGCAAGTAGCTAGGGAGTTGGTTGTGCCGCGCCGTCGGCGACGGATGGTAGTGCGATGAGGCTGCCGGCCGTTGTCGTCAACCCGACCCGGTTCCGCGGCGGCCCTGACCGCTGTCGAGAACGGCGCCCAGCTTGTCATCTGCGTCGGCGGCGACGGCACCGTGCGCGCCTGTGCCGAGGCGCTGGCCGGGACGAGCGTGCCGCTGGCGATCGTGCCGGCCGGCTCGGCGAACCTGACCGCCAGGGCACTGCGCGTTCCCGCCGGACTGGACGCGCCCTGCAATCTGCCACCCGGCCCGTGCTCGCTATTCATAGCTGTCTTCTTCCTGGCCGGCCGGACACCGCTGCGCTGGCGGAGGCTGGCCGAGGCCGAACACATCGTGCAGGTCGTCGGCGACCTGGCTGATGATGGCCCTGCCTTCCAGGCCTTCGACAAGGTCTTGGTCGATCGCGGCGGCGCCGAGGGCCGTACCGAGCAGGCTGCCGCAGATCGCGCCGGTGCTGTCACTGTCGCCGCCATGGTTGACCGCGTGCAGCACGCCGGCCCTGCTGGGCGGCGCCTGCAGCGGCGGCCAGCGCAGCGGCCGTCTCCTCACCGCTACCGGCCCGCCGGAGCCTGCCAATCGCCGCGGCGCAGAGCTGGAGATCCGCGTCGAGATCACCGCCCGCCACTACGGGATCTTCGGAATCCTGGCGGGCAGGACGGTTGACTTAAAAACGTACGGCCGCCAGGAATACGTGCTCGACATCAGCCGGCATCCGTGCGACTACTACCTCGTGTTTAAAGGACCGCCCGGTCAAGCGCGAAGTGGCCGGTATGCGCGTTCTGCGCCAGGACCGGCTCGGCGGCGTGATACACGAATACTCCCAGGTCGCATAGGGGTGACACTATTCCGGCGGCCCCGCGGGATATTCGGCACCTACAAGCGCGTTCCAGTTCCGGTACCGGCCGGCTCATTCGAGGTCGAAGGCAGCGCGGATGGCGGCTGTCAGCGCTGGCTCCTGTGCTGGCAGCAGGTAGCCGATGCGCTCGCCGAGGGTCGTCTTCGGGATCGTGACTATGTTGTCGCAGTTCACCACCGAATCCTGGCCGAGGCCGTTAGCTTGGCCGACCGGGATCTCGACGGATAGGCCACGCGCCGTAGACGTGACTGGCGCGACGGTTATCTGCGTGCGCTCAGGGATGACCAGTTCCCGGGTCAGTACCAGGACCGGGCGTGCCTTGTCCAGGTGCGCGATATGGATCGGCCTCACTGATCCAGGCCCACGGGATGCCCGGAGAGGTACCGCACGAGATCAGCTATGTCGCTGTCCTCGCCTGATCCGGCGTAGATGGCAGCGTCCTGGACGGCCATCTCGTGACGACGCTCCCGCTCGAGTGCCCGCGTGATGACCGTTGCCCGGCTGGAACCGCGGCCCGTCTCAACGAGATGGTCGACGAACTTCACCATGTCATCGGGCAGCCGCACTGCGATTTGCGTGCTCATACCGATATGGTACCACAATGGGATGCGGGCCGACAACGGCAGCTACTGGGGCGCCGCCGCGATGTGCGGAGCCGCTTCTCCTGTCGGGAGGCGGCGGTAAGGGGCTCGGAGTCTGGCTTGTCAGCTGTAGGTCTCGCGGCCGGTGCCGCGTGCTCCGTGGATGACGGTGGTCGCGGCGTCGAGTCTGGCTAGCTGCTGGTCGGTGAGGCTGATGGAGTCAGCAGCGGTGTTTTCCCGGAGCCGCTCCATCCGCCGGGTTCCGGGGATGGGCACGATCCAGGGCCGCTGAGCGAGGAGCCAGGCGAGCGCGATCTGCGCTGGGGCGGCGTTGTGCTCGGCGGCGATCTCGCGGACTGCATCCACGATCGGCTGGTTCGCGGCGCGTGCCTCAGGGGTGAAGCGGGGGAACCAGTTGCGCACGTCCGAGGCCGGGAACTGCTGAGTCTGGCTGACCGTGCCGGTGAGGAACCCCTGGCCGAGCGGGCTCCAGGGGACGAATCCGATGCCCAGCTCCTCGCACGCGGACAGTACTTCGGCCTCGGGGTCGCGGGTCCATAGCGAGTACTCGTTCTGGATGGCCGTGACCGGCTGGACTGCGTGGGCCCGGCGGATGGTCTGGGCGCCGACTTCCGAGAGGCCGAAGTGGGCGACCTTGCCCTGCCCGATCAATTCCTTCACGGTTGCGGCGACGTCTTCGATCGGCACGGTGGGGTCGGCGCGGTGCTGGTACAGCAGGTCGATCCGCTCCGTCTGGAGTCGGCGCAGCGATCCCTCTACCGCGTGCCGGATGTGCGCGGGGCTGCTGTCGGGTCCGATCCGATTGCCGGCCTCGTCGTAGTCGAAGGCGAACTTGGTGGCGATGACCACTTGGCCGCGCACCGGAGTCAGGGCCTTGCCGACCAGTTCTTCGTTGGTGAACGGCCCGTACGCCTCGGCGGTGTCGAAGAACGTGACGCCAAGGTCGGTGGCGGCCCGGATGACCGCGATGCCGGCGGCCTCGTCGACGGGCTCGCCGTAGTTGGCGCTCAGGCCCATGCAGCCGAGCCCGACTGCTGAGACCTTGAGGCCGCTGGTGCCCAGTGCTCGCTTGTGCAGTGGCGTCTTCCTACTCTCCTGGTTTGTGCTGGCTCTGGTACTCGGCGTCGGTGACGTGCGGTCCCCAGCGGGGCGCGCCTTCGGTGATGGACAGGTGCGTCATGAAGTGGTCCGGGCTGGCGCCGTGCCAGTGTTCCTCGCCGTCGGGTGCGAAGACGACGTCACCGGGATTGAGCTCGGTGATCTGCTGTCCGCGGGCCTGGACCAGGCCGCGGCCTTCGGTGACGTACAGGGTCTGGCCGCCGTCGTGGGAATGCCAGGCGGTGCGTGCCCCAGGCGTGAAGCGGACGGCTGCGACGTTCAGCTGCGAGGGCGGCAGCCCGCGCGTTATGGGGTCAACCCATACGTCTCCGGTGAAGGTTTCCTCGGGTCCCTTCGCCGTGGCTGGCTTGCGGGAAAGTTCCATCTGCTTCTCCTAACGGGATGGCCGGTGAGCGGTGCTCCCGGCGCGGATACGGGGTTGATCAGGCGGGGGCGAGTTCACCGAAGAAGTACGAGGCGGTAACGCCGCCATCGATCAGGACGTCACTTCCGGTGATGAACGCCCCGTCGGGGCCCATGAGCAGCGCGCCGACGGCGCCGACCTCGTCCGGCGTGCCGGCGCGCACGGCCGGCGACAGCGCGAGCATCCGCCGGTATCCCTCGCCGCGCGGTCCGGTCAGCTCGTCCCGGGCGAGCGGGGTGATGATGATGCCGGGGCTGATGGTGTTCACCCGGGCGCCGCGCTTGCCCCAGCGGACGGCTTCGGCCATCACGCGCAGTGAGTTCCCGCGCTTGGCTAGCTGATAGGCATGGAGGCTGTCGGTGACCTTATCCGGTTGAAGCATGGGCAGTGACAGCAGTTCATCGGCCGGGGTCGTGGCGAGGGCGGCGTCCTGTTCGGCTGTCAGTGCGCCGAGGCGGTGGCCTGATTGTGATGCGATGACGACGGCGGAGCCGCCGGGCGCGATGGCGTTCCCGAACTCTTCGAGCACCAGCGCGGTGCCGTACAGGTCGACGCGGAGGATGACCTCCGGTGCCGCCTGGCTGGGTGAAACTCCGGCGGCGTGAATGACGCCGCTGACGTCGCCGCGCGCCGCGGCGGCCTCGGCGAGGGCATGCACTGATGGGCGCGAGGACACGTCGACGGTGGCGGTGCTGACGTCAAAGCCGGCGTCGGCCAGCACCTGGGCGGCGGTGTCGGTGTTGTCCTGCCGGAGATCGGCGAGCAGCACGTGCTTGCCGGCGCTGACGCGGCGGGCGATCGCCTGGCCGATCTGCCCGGCGCCGATGACGACAGTGACCGCGCTCATGGCTTGTTTCCTTCCGTTCGGTCGTGCTGGCCGGCTTTGGTCAGCCGGATGGTGACGGCGTGCGCCTGCGGCCCGGTGACCGACCCGACGATCTGGGGCCCGTACCGGTCGTATTTGGCGTGATAGGCGGCGTCGATGTCACCCTGAACCGCGGACACTGCGGAAGCGAAAGTCACGTCGCGCTCGACGCCGCCGGCCCGCACCTTGCCTTCGCCGGCCGCTCTGGCTCGCCGGTACCACGGGTTGCCGGGTCCGTACGCGCAGCGGACGTAGAGGCTGTCACCGGCCTGGGCCACCCACATGGTCACGTAACGGCTCATCCCGCCCTGCTGCCGGGTGGCAAGGTGAAGTTCCTCGGCCTGGCCGATGCGGTCCAGTTCCTCTGATGTCCATGTCGTCACGGCATTCATCTCGTTCTCCTACAGCGAGCCGATGCGGACGAGGGACTTGATGGCCCGGCGCTGGTCCATGGCGGCGTAGGCGTCCGCGACGTGGTCCAGACCGGTCTCGTAGTCGAGCACCAGGCCGGGGTTGATCGCGCCCGTGAGGACGCCGCCGAGCAGTTCGGGAATGTAGATGCGGGCCGACGCGGGGCCGCCGCGCCAGCCGACGTTGCGGAAGAACGTTTGCGCCTTGGCACGTCTCCGTGCGGCACGCCCACGATCCCGACGGTCGAGCCCGGCCGGGCGATGGCGAATGCGGTGGCGATCGCTTGGGGCGTTCCCACGCATTCGAGCGACGCGTCGGCGCCGATCCCGCGTGTCAGGTCCATGACCGCGGCGGCTGCCTCGTCGCCGCAGGCGGCGACGATGCCGGTGGCGCCGAATGCCTTGGCGACCGCCTGCCGGCCTGGGTGACGGCTCAGGGCGATGACACGCTCGGCGCCCAGCCTGCGGGCGGCCAGAACCGCTGACAGCCCGACCGCTCCGTCGCCGACGACCGCCACGATGTCGCCTGGCTGTACGCCCGCGCTGACCGCCGCGTGATGGCCGGTGGCCATCACGTCCGACAGCGTGAGCAGCGACCGGAGCGTCTGGTCAGACCCGATTCCGCGAGTAGCGCCCAGGGTTGATCTTCGGGCGTCATGATGATCTTGATCGTGGCTTTTCCGGCGCGCGGCCATGCTGCTGGCCCGGGTGTCGCGCCGGGGTCGCGGGTTCCAGGTTTCCGGGTCGGGGCCGCGGGCCGGGGCGGTCAGGACGCCGCGGGCAGGGCGCGCAGCCTGGCGAGTATCTCGGCGAGCAGGTGCTGGCCGGGCGGGAGCCGGAGGATGAGCTGCCCGGCGTGGCGGATCAGCCGGCCGGGAACGGCGATCAGCCGCCACCGCAGGGTTTCGATCATGGCGTTGCCGCTGCGGGTGCCGTGACCGGCCAGGATGTCCCTGCCGCGGGTGAGGGAGGTGAGCTGGTGCAGCCAGCCGGCCATGCTGGCCGCCAGCAGCGCCCCCCACATCCACGCCATGTTCACCTGGTGATAACCGGAGGGGAGGTGGCGGAGGGCGGCGCCGTGCTTGCCGTCGCGGAACACGTTCTCCACCGTGGCCCGGTGCCGGTACCAGTGCTCCACCGCTGCGGCCTTGCCCGGATCGGACACGTCCAGGCTGGTCAGGATGAAGGAGCAGGCGTAGATGGCCTCAGCCTCGGCGAGTTCGGGGAACGGCAGCGCCCGCCGGGCGGGGTGCAGGGTCCGCCGCCGCCGTGACCGCGGGTCCGCTGACACCTGGCCCGGGTCCAGGCGCACCCGGCGGACCAGGTTCCACGCCACCCCGCGGTTCTTGCTGCCATACACCTCCACGTCGGTGGCATCCAGGTCGATGGTCACCGGTCCATCGGTCAGCGCCGCCGCCCGCTCCGGGCTCAGCAGCCCGACCATCCGCCCGGTGACCACGGCCAGGCCCGTCTCCACCTGCAGCCACTGCGCCGGAGTGATCCGGCGGGCCAGGCCCGCCGCCGCCGCCGTCGCCGGCGCCAGTCCCGGCACCGGCGCCAGTCCCGGCACCGGCGTCAGCAGCTGCCCGGCCGCATCAGCGCGCTGGCGGTCCAGCCCGGTAAGGAAGTCCTCCCCGGCCAGCTGCGCCGCCGCGATCCCGGTCAGCAGCTGCCCGGCGCCGAAGCCGCGGTCGCGCTGCTTGACCGGCCCGGCCGCCGCGTCGATCACCTCGATCACGTCCAGCCGCCCGCACAACTCGCTCACCGCGGCCAGCCCGGCATTCGCCGTCAAAGTCGGGTCCGGCGCGCCGACCCGAGGACGATGGCGATTCTGCTTCCCGCCGCGTATCCTCATCACCTGATAGGTGTCCTCTCAGCTGAGATGATCTTTCATGTCGCAATGATCATCATCCCAGCTAAGAGCGGCACCTATCAGCATTAGCGCGGGCGTGTCACCGGCCTACTCGCGGAAACGGGTCACAGTGGCCGCTGCCCGGAACGCGCACCAGGGCGCTGCCCGCCAGCGGAACCCGGACAGCCTGGCCCTGCCCGCCGTCGATGGTGCCGTCGCCGAAGCTGCCGCCCAGCTTGCAGGAGATCGTCGAGCCGTGCTGGCAGTGCGAGCAGGTCATGTCGCTGTAGATGAACGGGGCCACTACCAGGTCCCCGGCCCCATCCCGATCACCAAGATGTCCGTCCGGTCTGCTGTCACCGTCGTCTCCTCTCGTGAGGCTTAGGCCTAGTGCGCCCGGAGCCTGCCGGTGCAACGCGCGGGCGGGCGGCAGGCCCGGATTGTCAGGCAGGTGACAAGGCGCTGCTGCCCCCAGGCGGCGTGCGGGATGCTGGCCTGGTGCCGCGATACCAGCAGCGCTGGGGCCGGTACGCCGGCGCTGACAGCAAAGACAGGAGCAGCGATGAAGTCCGAGAACAATCAGGTGGCGCGGGCGACCTGGAACGGCGTGGTGCTGGCGGAGACCCGCCGGCCGGTCTTGCTGGAAGGCAACGCGTACTTCCCGCCGGAAGACGTCCGGCGCGAGAATCTGGTCAGTACCCGGGCATGGTCAGTGTGCCCGTGGAAGGGCCTGGCACGCTACTACACCGTGCAGGCCGGCGGGCGGGAGAACCGCAACGCCGCCTGGTGCTACCCGCATCCGAGTCCGCTTGCCCGCAAGATCAGAAACCACGTGGCGTTCTGGAACGGGGTGCAGGTGGATCTCGCGCCTGCCTGCGCGGACCTGGGGCGCGCGGGCTGAACCGTGAATGCCAGGTGGGATCTGATCGTGGTCGGGGGCGGCGCGGCCGGGCTTGGCGCTGTCCGGGCGGCTGCGGCGGCGGGCGCGAGCGTGCTGCTGGTGGCGGCGGGGGAGATCGGGGGGGAGTGCACGTTCACTGGGTGCGTGCCGTCGAAGACGCTGATCGGGGCGGCCGCGCGTGGCGACGGCTTCGGCGAGGCGATGGCGGCGGTGCGACGGTCTGTCCGGGTGATCGCCGCTGCCGAGACCGCTGAGGTTCTCGCAAGGGAGGGCGTGACGGTCCTGCGGGGCCGTGCGGAGTTCACGGCGCCGCTCACGCTCAGCGTGGCCGGGCAGGTGGTGCGCGCGCGCCGGTTCGTCGTCGCCACCGGATCGCAGCCTGCTGTCCCGCCGGTGCCCGGGCTGGCGCAGGTGGCGTACCTGACCAGCGAGACCATCTGGGGGCTGGAGAGCGTGCCGGCCCGGCTGGCGGTGCTGGGCGGCGGGGCGGTGGGCTGCGAGCTGGCGCAGGCGTTCGCCCGCCTCGGCAGCCAGGTGACGATCATCGAGGCCGCCGCCCGGCTGCTGCCGGCCGCTGACCCGGCCGCATCGCAGGTCATCAGCGGGGTGCTGCGTGCCGAGGGGATCGGCGTGCACGCCGGGACGGCGGTCGCCGGCGTCCGGCCGCATGATCAGGCGGTGGTAGTGACGCTGGCGTCGGGTGGGGAACTGACCGCCGACCGGCTGCTGGTGGCTGCCGGGCGCCGGCCGGTCACCGGGGACCTGGGCCATGAGGCTGCCGGGGTCGGGCTGGATGAGCGCGGCTACATCCGCACCGACCGGCACCTGGCCACCACCGCCCGCGGCGTTTACGCGGCAGGGGACGTCACCGGGCGGATGCCGTTCACGCACGCCGCGTTCGCGATGGGCCGGATCGCTGCCCGTAATGCGCTGCGCCGCCGGGCCGCCCGAGCCCGGTTCGACCCCGTTCCCATCCCGTGGGTGGTGTTCACCGACCCCGAGGTGGCGCAGGTCGGGCTTACCGAGGGGCAGGCCGCCCGGGCTCACCGAGGCGCGCGGGTGGCGTTCCTGCCGATCGGGGAGGTGGACCGGGCTGTCACGGCAGGCCGCGCCGAGGGGTTCGTCAAGATAGTCGCCGGCCGCCGCCCGGTGCTGGGGACTGCCGGCGGCGGGAAGGTGCTCGGAGCGACGATCGTCGCCGCGCGTGCCGGGGAGATGATCCACGAGCCTGCGCTCGCCATCCGCGCTGGCCTGTTCACCGGGCGGCTCGCCCAGGTGGTGCACGCCTACCCGACCTGGTCGCTGGCCATCCAGCAGGCCGCCGCCCAGTTCTTCGGCGAGTTCGGCGGGCACACCGCCCGCCCGGCCGAGCCGGACGCTGAGGCGACCGGGAAGAGCGAGCAGCCGGAACCCGTGCGAAACGCCCGCTGACCGACGGTAAGCGGCCCCGCGGTTGATCCGGGGCGGATTACCTGACTGGCAACTCCACGAGCCGGAGCGCAACCTCGGCGAGGTCAGCGCCGGTCACGTCGGGCGCGGCGAAGATCGGGGAGTACTGGCGTTCCAGACGGCTGACCCAGCCTGTGACAAGCCCGGCCCGCTTGGCGCCATGGCAGTCCCACGCGTGGGCAGCGACCAGAGCGAGGTCGGCCGACTCTACGCCTAGCACTTCTGCGGCGTGCTGATATACCTGTGCCGGCGGCTTCCAGATCCCGGCCTCTTCGACCGAGATGACCCGCTCGATGTAGTCGCTCAGACCGGCCCGTTCCAGGAACGCGGAGGTGACAGCTGCGCTGCCGTTTGTGAGGCACGCGAGCCGAGTTCCGGCTCCGGCCAGCATACGGACGGCGGGCTGGACGTCGGGATGGGCGGGCAGTTCGGTCAGCCCGGCCAGGATGGCCGCGGTTGCGGACTTGTCGGCCTGATAGCCCGACACAACTTGCAGTGCCTGCGTGGCGACGTCACTGAATGGCGCGTAGTCCCCGGCAGCGGCCAGCGCGAACCCGTCCCGCAGCGTACGCGTGAACCACAACTCCAGCAGATGAGGCGCCAGTCCGTGGTGGGTGAACCGCTCGCGGAGCGGCTCCAGCGGCATGAGGGTCTCGATTACATCGAACGCGACGGCGACAGGGCGGTTGGCCATGACACCGCACGCTACCGGCGGACCGGCGGTCAGCAGGACCAGGACTGTCAGCCAGGTGACAGGAACAGTGCAGCAAGCCGCCGCCATGCCCGACGATGACCGGGAAGGAGGTTGGGGCGTGGCCAGACACAGCTATGACCTCGTGATCGTCGGCGCCGGCAGCGGGAACATGCTGCCGACGGAGGAGTTCGCTGACTGGCGGGTCGCGGTCGTGGAAGCGGACCGGTTCGGCGGCACCTGCCTGAACCGGGGGTGCATCCCGTCGAAGATGCTGGTGCACACCGCCGACGTCGCCGAGACCGTGCGGCACGCAGCCCGGTTCGGGATCAGCGCCTGCTGGCGTGGCGCGGACTGGCCGGCCATCCGGGACCGGGTGTTCGACCGAATCGACCCGCTGCACGAGCAGGCGGTTGATTACCGGCGGGCGCACGGCGTCGATGTGTTCCTCGGCGAGGCCCGGTTCGCCGCGCCGAAGGTATTGATCGCTGGGGATGAGGAGATCCACGCCGAGCGGTTCGTGCTGGCAGCTGGCTCGCGCCCGCGGATCCCGGAGGTCAGCGGGCTGGAAGACGTCCCCTACCTGACGTCGGACACGGTCATGCGGCTGGACCGGCTGCCGAAGTCGATGATCGTGCTAGGCGGCGGGTACATCGCCGCGGAGATGAGCCATATCTTCGGCGCGCTCGGCACGCGGGTCACGATCGTCGCGCGCGGCGACCAGCTGCTGTCCGGCCACGACGCCGCCATACGGTCGCGGTTCACCGAGCTGTACCAGCAGCGGTTCGATGTACGCCTGGGCGCGGAGGTCAAGGACGTCGCGAAGACGCGACGAGGGATCCGCGTCGATCTGGCAGGCCCGTCCAGCGCGCAGGCCGCCGAAGCCGAGGTGCTGCTCGTGGCGACCGGCCGGATTCCGAACAGCGACCGGCTCAACGTGGCCGCGGCCGGGATCGAGACCGACGCGCACGGGCACGTCCGCACCGACGAGACGTACCAGACGAATGTGCCGGGAATCTGGGCGCTCGGCGACATAGCTAACCACTTCCAGCTCAAGCACATGGCCAACGCCGAGGCCGGGCTGGTCCGTCAGAACCTGCTCCACCCTGGCCGGCCACGGCGCGCCCGGTTCACGGTGGTCCCGTCGGCGGTGTTCGCCGATCCGCAGGTCGCCACGGTGGGCGCCACGGAGCAGGAACTGCGGGAGCAGGGCCGTGACTTCGTCGCCGCGACGCGTTCCTACAGTGAGGCGGCCTACGGCTGGGCGCTGGAGGATACTTCCAGCTTCGTGAAAGTCCTCGCCGACCCGGCGACCCGGCTGCTGCTCGGCGCGCACATCATCGGACCGCAAGCGTCGACGCTCATACAGCCGCTGATTCAGGCCATGTGCCTGGGTAGCACCGTCGACCAGGTCGCCTCAGGCGTCCTATACATCCACCCGGCGCTCACCGAGGCCGTCGAGCAGACGCTGCTCGAACTGTGACAGCACAACAAGCCGAGAGTGGCGGCGCCTGCGGCCCAACGACGCCTGGCGGATGGTCGTCTTCATGCAGTGCCTCAAGCTGCTGTATTTCGACGGTGCCGCTCCCCAGCAGATCTGCGACCGCTACCGCGCCGGCCCCAGCAGATCTGCGACCGCTACCGCGCCGGCCCGCGCCAGGTCGCACCGTCACGCGCATGCCGCCATGGACGGCGTGCCTGCCGAGGGAGGGGAGCAAGCAATGCCGCGCAGCCGCGACGTCAGCATCAACGTAGCTGACCTGGAGCTCGCTGAGGCACCCGGCGGGCAGCCGGTGATGCTCGGCGAGATCACCGGCGTCCAGCTGCTGGTGCTGCTGCGGCACCGGCATTGACTGCCCTGCCAGCAGCACCTGGTTCAGGTGCACCAGACATCCGGTGATGCGCCGCCCGGCCTTATCCTGGTCGGCTTCAGCCCGCCGCGGCCGCTGGCGGCCATCGCCCGCCACCTCGGCTGGCCCGGCCGGATCCTGGCTGACGAGCAGCGCCTGCTCTACCGGCGCCTGAAGATAGGACGGGCCCCGCTGTGGCAGGTGTACTCGCCCCGCACGCTCGCCACCTACGCGGATGCCCTGGCGCACGGGCACCGGCTGGCCAGGGCGGTCGAAGACACCCGCCAGCTCGGCGCCGACGCGATCATGGCCGACGGCGTCGTGCGCCAGATCTGGCGGCCCCGCACGCCCAGCGACCGCCCGCCGGCCGGCGAGGTCGTCGCGGCGGCTCGGGCCTGGCTGACCTGAGATCAGACCCGCGGGCCGCTGCGCTCTGGCGATCCTGGCGAGCACGATCCCCGCTGAACGGAGCCAGGTGGCGCCGCCACCTCAAGCTGCCAGGCTCCGCGGCCGGAACCGGGATCCTGCTGGGCTGGCGCTATGTATCATCCGCGATGCCGCTGGGCCGTCTGCTCGGCAGTGCTACCGAGCAGCGCGCTGGCGCCGGCCCTGAGCAGCGGTGAGTTCCGGATCCCGCGTCGCAGCGGCGGGTACGCGAACGGCAGCGCAATCCCGGCGACCAGGGTGATCCCCGCGGCCAGCGCATCCCAGTTGTAGGGCGCTGCGGGGAACGGGACGAAGGTTTCCTTCACGACGAAGCCGAGAATCGCGAGGCCGACGATGAGAATCACGGTTTTGGCCCGGTGCATGCGCCGCCGGACGGTGAAGACGATGGCCGCGACGACGACCAGGATGTACGCCGCGATGATCAGGTCCGCCCCGTACGTCAGGCTGATCGCGACCGCGCGGGTTGCCAGCGGCTCCTTGATGAAGATCAGCATCGTGAGCAGGCTGCCCGCACCTACCCAGGTCAGGGCGCCGGCCGGCGCGCCGGTGAGCCGGCTCGTCCGCCGCAGCATTCCCGGCCCGGTGTCGCGGCCGAGCGCGAAGAGGATCCGTGAAGCGCCGACGGCGCTGGCGAGTGCGGCGCCGAATGAGCTGACGACCGCGCCGAAGTTGACCAGGTCGCCCATCCAGCCGGCCACGAACTTGTCCGTGACGGTCACCAGCGGCACCGCGGAGGCGGAGAGCTGTCTCACGCCCGGGTAGGCGTTTGTCACCACCGCGGCGACGCCGATCTCGTAGATGGCCACCACCGCCAGGGAGACAGCGATGGCCAGCGGGATCAGCCGCCGGGGCTGACGGGACTCCTCGCCGAGCGTGGATGCTGCCTCGAAGCCGGAGAACGCCGAGAACGAGTAGACGATGCCCAGGCCGAGCACGGGCAGGGATGCTCCGTTCGCCCGGAACGGGACGGAGCTGAATGCGTGCCCGTGGAAACCGCCTTTCGCCAGGATGACGGAGCAGGCGATGATCACCAGGATCATCGACGTGCCCTCCAGGATCAAGATCACAGTCGCCGAGATCTTGATGTCGAGGTAGGCCAGCGCCATCACCAGGACGAAGGCGATGATCGCGTACACCTGCCAGCTCAGCTGCAGGCCGATGGCGGCGAACGCGGGCTGGGCTTCGTCGGCCGTGCTCGTGTACACCCCGCCGGCAAAGTCGACATAGACCAGCATGAGCGTCCAGGCGGCGAGGAACCCGAACACCGGCCCGGCGACGGCGCCGGTGAATCCGTACACCGAGCCCGCGCTGTTGAAGCCGCGGGTGAAGATGACGAAGGCGTAGGCGACGAAGCCCATGGCGACCGCCGCGACTACCTGGACGAGGGCGGTTCCCGCGCCGGAGATGCTGGCGAGGATGGCAGCCCCGATCACCACCCCGCCGGTGGGACCCTGAACCCCGACCGACTCGGCAATCGTCCGGAAGAACCGCAGGCGCCCGCCGCGCAGCCGTTCCGTTTCCCTCGCGGCCGGGTAGGCGTCCGCCGCGGTGCTCTCTTCCCGAGGCGGCGGTTCTGCGACCCTCATGCCGCGCTCGTCCGCCCTGGTGCACCTGCGCTGGCTGGGTACGCCGGCGCATGCGCCAGGCCCCGGGAGGAGGGTGCCCGGCGAGGTGACGGCAGCATCACAGGCGGCCGCCAGGCCCCCTGCCGCAGCCGCCCTCGCCCGGCCTCGCCCGCCGCGCCTGCGCGCCGGGTGAGGCCAGCACCGGCCGCCCGGCGAGCAGCTGAACCCGCGGTGCCCCTCTTCCCGGCGCTGGCTGACGGCAGCCCCGGTCTTCTGCGTCCCTCACCGGCTGGCATGCTGCGGCGCGGTCATTGCGGCCCGGCGGAACGCCACTGCGAGCACGATCCCGGCCACCAGCCCGAACAGCAGGTGAGCCAGGAAGAACGCCAGCTGCGGGACGAACGCCATCAGCGGGTTGACGGCCGGCAGCAGCCCCCACCGCAGGATGACGTACACGATCGCCCCTCCGGCCACCCCGGCCGTGACGATCCCGGCGGACGTCCGCAGACCCGGTACGCCCATCCTGGCAGCCATGCCGATGATGACGGCGAAGGCCACGCCGAGGAACGCGGCGAACGCGAAATGCAAGATGACGCCTGCGACCACGTGCCCGGCCGACACCGGCATCGCGCTCATCACCGCCGCCCGGGCGGACGGGCTCATTGCCGACATCAGGCTGGCCATCGTCGAGTTGGTGGCCTTGCCGCTCATCAGCAGGCCCATCTGGGTCACGGTCGCCGCCGGCACGTGCATGCTCATGAGCATCGCGCCGAGGTTCTTCATCATCGCCGGGCTGAGGTGGCCGCCGTGGGCCACCGCGGCAAGCGGAGCCATCGCGCTGGCCGGCAGGCGGATGCCCATCATGCTCACCAGCGTGGGCAGCATCGACATCGGCGGGGTGACCGTGAACACGAACGAGGCCATCCCGACGTTCAACGGGGTCGCATACCCCATCCCAGCCGCGCCCATGACCAGGATCATCACCGCGATCAGCGCTAGCCCGCCGGCCAGCCCGGCGAGCAGCCCCGACCCGAGCAGACGCCGGGCCATCACCGCGGTGTCGCTCCTCAATCCCAGCCGTTCCATATGTGTCGTAGCCTGCATGGCCTGCGGTTCCTTTCCGTAAATGCGTTGCCTGCGAAGGCCCGCGGGCAGGCTGCCGACCCCGGCAACCGGGTGCCTGCTGGCTGCGGGCCGGAGGGCTTGCCCACGCCGCCAGCGCCGTGGCGGCAGGTCCGCCTCTGGCTGCCGGCCCGGCGGGCGAGCCCGTTCGGCCTGCACTCTCATTGCATCGCCGGCGCCCGCTAGTCGGCGGGTGCTGTGTCAGGCGGATGACAGTGTTGATCGTGCCGGCTCAGGCGAGGCTGGCCGCCCGCGGCGGGAGCCTTGCTACTTCGACCTGAAAACCCCGAGAGCTGAGATTCGGGCCGGAAGCCGCGTCGGGGATGCTGGCGTTGTGTGGATTAAGGCCCCATTAGCTGGCCAGGTCCGCGCCCCGGCGCCCCGGCGCCCCGGCGGCACGGGCTTGCCGGGCGTCCATGCGGCGCGGCCGGGGCAACCGCCCGCCTGGCGCCGCCGGCCTGCAGTGGGCAGGCCAGCGGTGCCGCCCGCCAGAACGCGCGCGCGATCAGGTTTAGCGGCGTCCAGAACCCGCTCCCGCCAGCCACATCGCGATCATCGAGAAGGCGGCCATCGCCATGCCGCCCGCGATCCCGGCCCACACGAGTCTCGCGTTCATCCGCCCATCCCGCGCAGAGCTGGCAGGAGACTCGTAGTGCGGACTGGGCCGGCAACCGGGAAGAAAGTGTCAGAAGAGTGACAAGCCAGGTTAACGGGCGGTCCGGCTCCATGGCGGCCCGATCAGTCGCGCGGTGACCAGCCTTCCAGCCCGGGCGCGGCGGGCAGGTCCGGCTCGGTCTGCACGTAGTGGTTGAAGTAGTTGGTGAAGAGGTTCGCCGCCACGTGGGCGAACAGCTCGGCCAATTCGGCGTCGCTCCAGCCTGCCTCCCGCGCCGCCTGCCAGGCTGCGTCCGCGACGTAGCCGGTGTTCCCGGCGATCTGGCGGGCCACCGCCAGCAATGAGGCGAGCTTCGGGTCAAGCTGGGCCGTGCCGTTCCGGATCGCCACCGTCTCCGCCAGCGACCAGCCGGCGGCCTGCCCGCCCGCGGTGTGCGCGGACTGGCAGTAGGCGCAGTTGTCCACCGCGGCCACGGCCAGCGCGATCGCCTCGCGGGTCTTGGCGCCGAAGCTGCCGTAGACGGCGATCGCTTGCTGGATGCCCTGGTAGGCGGCCAGCACCACGGGAGCGTGCGCCATCTCGGCGTGAATGTTCAGCAGTCGGCCCATCCTGCGTTCCAGCCCGCGCAGCGCTTCCCGCGACTGCTCGGGCGCGTCATCGATGGCGTGCACCGGAACCCGGGGCATCGTTTCCTCCTCCTGGCCCGCAACCCTGTTCGCCGCGGTCGTTGCCTCGGCACGGCATGGCCTGCGTTCTCCCGCAGGCAACCAAGCGGACAGGCGGACGAGATGCCTGATTGTCATCAGGCAGACAATCCCCGGCGCCTCGCTGGCCCAACGGGTTTACTAGATGGCAGGATCACCGGATTACTGAATAGATGACCGTCAATGTTCATGCTGGCATCCGGCGAGCCCGTTCCAAAAGGTGAGCACTGGGCAGACGCGGGAGGCCGACCGGTCCATGGCCGGGACTTCGGCAGGCTGCCGTCGGGGCGGTTGGCCGGCAAGTACAGGTCGCCGAACACGATCGGGTCGGAGCCGTCGTGCAGCGGGCACCAGCGGTCGCAGGCCCAGAACCCGTACGCGGCTCCGTAGCAGCAGGGGTAGTCCAGCCAGATGCCCATCCCGCGTTCGATCTGCGCCTGTATCTGATCCCCGTCGTCCCCGCGCCCGCCGCTCGTCCCTGACGAACGCGGCTCACCGGAGCGAGGCGGCTTAATGACTCTGTCGGCCGGTCACTGGCCGCGTTCTGCCGGGGATGCCGGCGGGCCGCCTCCTAGACTTGGCGCCGTAGGCAGGAACCATGCCCGCTTCTGGCGCGCGGCCACCCGCCAACCCCACGCGCCCGCCACCACGGAAAGGACCACCTCCTCGGCGGGCACGCTGCCCGCCGCCCCGATGAGGGCCGGCCCGCGCAGCCAGTGCGCCGCCATCGCGACGCTCAGCGCGGCCATCGCGACCAGAAGCCCGGCGGACACCGCGGTTAGCGCGGCTGCCAACCGCGCGGGGGTGCGCAGCCTTGCCCGTAGCAGCACCGGCCACGCCGCAGCGGCCAGCGGCGGCCCGAAATGGTAGGACAGTTTCGGATGCCACCACGACAACGCCAGCCAGGCGAGCGCCAGCGAACCGCTGGCCGCCGCGCCCGCCAGCTGGCCGCGGACCAGTGCCTGGTCGGCGGGCCGCGTCCGTCGTGGCCAGGGCGAGATAATCCCGGTCATTGCCGCGCCGTCCTCTCATTGCCCTTCCCAGGTGCTTCAGCTGCGTACTGAGGTCGTGCTCGCGAGGACGGCGCGATCAGAGTCTTCGATGAGCTTGATCAGCCTGTCGTTGCCGGGCCGCTGTCACGGGCGCGCCCCCATCGGGTGCAGCCGCGCGAGGAGGCGGACGGCCGGGCCGCGTCTGGTTCGGCCCGCTTCCCCGCCCGAGCCGGTCACGCGCTCGACCCGGACGCCGCGCCAGAACGCGACATGCCCGGCGATCTTGCCTGCGGCCGGGCTGGGATCGGGGTAGTACCAGGCCGCGTCGTGGTTGACCTTGCCGTCCACGCGGACGTGGTAGTACCGGGCCTGGCCCTTCCACGGGCAGGTGCTCGTGGTGGGGCTGGCGGTGAGGTACTCCCGGTGCAGCGACTCGGGCGGGAAGTAGTGGTTGCCCTCGACGTTGACGGTGCGATCGCTTTCGGCGAGCACGCCGCCGTTCCACACGGCCCTGAACATGATCTCCTCCACAATTGAGTGGTGTCTCACCGAGTACAGCACCGGCCTGGCCGCACGGGCGACGGAGTGTCAGCCAGGTGACAAGGTGGGTGGCCCGAGTTTCCGGCGGCTTCCCGCCGAAGGCGGTGTAGATGTATCCCAAATTCGGCCCGTGCCTAGGGCGTCAGCGAAGCGCAGATCCCGCGGGCCGCGATCGCCCAGGGCAGCGCCCAAAACCGGGCGATGGAGGCCCGCCGCGATGATTCTCCGCTAGCGCAGGACCCACTACGAACGTGCCTGTTTGCCCTCACTTGCTGGTCGCCGCTGATGGGCTCAGCGTGTCGGCCGCAGTTACATAACAGTTGCGGTGTTCCATCGATGCAGCGATATCGGCCTTCGCGCCGGCTGTCGCCGAGCCTATCTCTGCAGGTCAGACGCGCTCTTGTCCATGAAGCTGTCCCGCTCGACTGGCTGCGTGGGAAATCCGCGTTAACAAGACCGCGCCGGGGCCGCCAGGCGGCAGCCCGCCGTTGTCGGCCACTTGGGCCTGGAGGCCGCGGGAGTCCGCCTCGATGAGCGCGGCCATGTCGTGACGGACCGGCACATGGCCATTACCGCGCAGGCCGGGCTCACCGCAGCCCAGGCCGGCGCTCAGGCGGGGCCAGGCGGCGTACCTGCCCATGGGCGAGGTCGACCGGGCGGTCACCGCGGGATGCACCGACGGCTTCGTGCAGATCATCGCTGGCCGGTACCAGGGTGCTGGGGCCTGTCGGGGGGCGGGTGCTGGGGGCTACACTCGTCACCTCCCGTGCGGGGGAGATGATTCACGAGCCCGCACTGGCCGTGCGCGCCGGCATGTTCACCGGTCGGCTCGCCCAGTCGGTTCACGCTTACCCGACCTGGTCGCTGGCCATCCAGCAGGCGGCCGCCCAGTTTTCCGGCCAGTTCGGCGGACGCACTGCCCGCGCGGCGGAGCCTGCCCCGCGCTGGGGCTGCTCGTCACCGCGCCGGGCTGCTGCCGCACCAGCACCGGACCGGGGCGTGCCGGGTCGATCGCGCCCGCGAATCGGGCTGCGGTGCTGCGCGCGGTGTCAGAGTGCGATCCGGCAGCCGTCCCAGTAGGCCTCGGCACGGGGCCGGCGCCTGCCCCGCAGGCCGATCTCCAGCACCTCAGGAACCCGGCCCGCGGGCGCGCGGAACCAGATCTCCACGTCCGCCTTCGACGCCAGGCTGAACCCGGACAGACCGGGCGGCCGCTCCGTGGCCGCATGCATGTACGCCGGCGTACCCCAGCAGGACACCCGCGGGCGGGCGACCCAGACCCACAGCACCCCGCCGCGGTCCCGGATCAGCCCGGCCGCCTCGGCGCTCATGTCCACTCTCATGACTCTCCTTCACCACACCCGCCCGCCGGCCCGTTCATGCGGGCCTGGGACATGCTGCGCTGTGGCGCCCGGCCTAGTCGCGGTGTGGCCTCCAGGGAGCCCGTCAGCGCTGTTCCCCCGCTCGGCGGCGGCGGGTCAGGCGGTCAGCCGCCCCAGCGAGCCACGATGAGGGCCGGGCACGGGCTGCCGGGATGACGCCGGGCTGCCCCGCGCGCACGGCCGCGATGACCTGTCGCGCCGACGGATTCACCATGGCCCGGGTACCGACCACGACGGTGGGGACGGTCTCGTCGCCACCGGTAATGGCGCGCACCGCCGCCGCGGCGGCCCGGTCTTTCCAGATGTTGACCCAGTCGGCCGGGATCCGCGAACTGCGCAGCCCCAGTCGCAGCATCGCGCAGAACGGGCACCCGGGCCGCCAGTACACCCGCACCCGACCCGGTATCCCGGCTTCCGCGGTCACGACCGCGCCGCCGTCCGGTGCAGCCATCCACAGGTGCAGCCGGCCAGGCTGCGGCCCATGTCGGGCGTTTCATTCCCGGAGGCTGTGCAGCCGTCTCGGGCAGGCAAGGCCCCAATCCGGTCGGCCATGGCTATCAGCTCCTCCCCGATGACCGGCACCAGACCCACTGCAGCACCAGCCCGTGTCCACTGGCAATGAACTGTCAGCGAGGTGACAAGATGATGCCATGACTTTCCGGCGGCTCCCTGGGGCGGCGGCTCAGCGAGCGGCCCGGCTGCTGCCTGTGCCCGCGGGCCTCAGCGAGGCGCAGATCCGGCAGGCCGCCTGGGTAGCGCGGTGCGTGGGCCGCGGCCAGTCCGCCCCGCTTCGCCCAGATGACGTGACCACGCTCGCCTCCATGCTGGCGGTCCGCACGTTCCAGCCTGGCTCGGTGCTGTTCGGCGGCGGGAAGGCAGCCGGGGTGTGGATCGTCCGCGATGGCCGGATTGAGCTGTCGGTGGGCTCCGGCCGCCGCCGCGCCATTGTGCAGCTCCTGCGCCCGGGCGACGTGGACGGTGATATCCAGCTGCTGCTGGAAATGCCGCTGCCCTACACCGGCCGGGCCCTCTCTGAGGTCACCTGCCTGTTCCTGGGGCCCGGCGATTTCGAGGAGCTGCTGGCCACCCGCCCGGGGATCGCCCGCCGGTGGCTGTCCAGCGTGGCGCAGCGGCTGGCGGCGAGCCAGGCCCGCATCCTGGCGCTGCTGGGCGGATCGCTGGCCGCCCAGGCCGCGGGCCTGCTGGCGGAGGAGAGCGTGGACGGCCGGGTGGAACTGCCGCAGCGGACCCTGGCCGCGATGCTCGGGGTGCAGCGGCCCTCGCTGAACAAAGTCCTTAAAGACTTCGAACGCGAGGGCCTGATCAGGATCAGTTACAGCACCATCGAGGTGCTAGACCGGGTCAGCCTCGCCGCCCGCACCTGACCCGCGTACCTGCACGCAGGTCAGGTCAGCCAGGTCGTGGCCGGGCTCAGCGTGCTGCCGTTCAACGCGTACAACGGTCGGCTGCGCCGGACGGGCGGGTGAGGACCACGAGCGCTTACGCCGCGAACCCCGTCGCCGCCAGGGCCAGGACCTGGGTCAGCGCGCCCGGTTCGTCGGCGGTTCCCGCGATGATCGCCGGGCCGGTGATGACACCCAGGGGCCGGACCTGGAAGGCCGGCCGGGAGGGCGGCGGTGCACAGGAACCGCAGGCTGCCGCGGCGCAGCGACCGGCCGGGCCCGCCGCGGGTCGCCTAGCCAGCCCGGCGGGCGGGTTCCTGGCGGGCGTCAGCGCGCGGTCTTTCGGGGGTTGCGCTATGCCGCTGGTTCTTGATGAGCGGCGGGAGCGGCGCCATGGTGCTGGCGCCCGCCGGCGGCTGCCGCCACAGGGACTCCCGGCGAGCTGCGGAAGGCTGGTGTGCGCAGCAGCCGCAGGCCGGTGACGATCCGCTGTGCGGCGGTGATGGCCACGACGACGGTGAACGCCCACACGATCACCGTCGCGTGCTGCGGAGACAGGAACAGCAGCACGTAGATGGCGATGGTCTCGGTGCCCTCGGCCAGGCCGCCGACGAACCGCAGCGACCTGTTATCGCCGAGCTGCTGGCGGCGGCGTTCGGCGAGTGAGGACAGGGCCAGGAACGCGGTCCCCGAGATGTAGTACGCGGTGAGCAGCGCCACGCAGGCCAGCCGGGCGCCGGGCACCGCGATCGCGAGGCCGAGGATGATCCCGGCGTAGACGCTGAAGTCGGCAACGATGTCGAGGAACCCGCCCGCGTCGGTGGGCGCCCCGGCCCGGGCGGTGGGCCCGTCGAGCCCGTCGAGCAGCCGGTTGGCCAGCCACAAGCCCAGCGCCACCGGCCAGGCCCGCAGCGCGGTGGCCGCGCAGGCCCCGGCCCCGGCGGCC
>JAJYUU010000042.1 GCA_021792405.1 Actinomycetes bacterium | reverse complement strand
ATCCAGGTGAGGCCGTACCTCAGCCAGCATCCCCGCGAACCTGTCCTCATCCACCATCAGCTGTCCCATACCACAACGGTAGCCAGCCGTCCCAGACAAACCTGCCTAATTCAGCGGAGAGCCCTTAACGGCGCCGAGCAGTAGTCCTGCGGGCGGCCGCAGCGCCCGTGCAGCACCGTCGCGAACCAGCAAAGGCGGCAGGTGACCTGCTTGTGCCCAGCGCAGCGTCCGGTCGTCCGGATCGTAGATCGCGCACACGACCGTAGCGAAGATTCCGTCGGACAGATGACAGGCGGCGGTGTTGAGCCAGCCGAGCAGGGTAGCTGGACCGGCGCCGGTGATGGCCAGGCCGCGAAGGTAGTTTCGCAGCGCCACCATGCCAGTAACGGCATTCAGCCCGTGTCCGGCGACGTCGCCGACTGCTACCAGGACGCGCTTGTCCGGCAAGCCGACTGCGTCGTACCAGTCGCCACTGACCAGCCTGGCCGGTCCGGCAGACCGGTACCGCGCGGCCACCTCGAGACCAGCGTCCTCGACCAGGCGGGAGGCGCGAGGGGTGATGGCCTCCTGCAGCCGCACTGCGAGCCGGTGCTGCTCGCTGGCACGTTCCTCGGCGCTGATGAGCTGCTCACGGGTGGCATCGAAAGCCACTTGAGTGGAAAACTGTGACGTTACATCCTGATATGCTCCGCGAACGCCGACCAGCTCCCCCGTCGAGCTCACGACTGGCTGGCCGAACGCCCGGAGCTGCCGGATAGTGCCATCGTCGCGGATGATCCTGAACGCGGCAGTTGCTCCCTCCCGCCCGCTGAGCACCCTTTCCCGGAATGCGGCCAGAGCCCGCTTGTCGTCCGCGAGCACGTGCTCGTCCAGATTCATCAGCCGCACCGGGTTGCCTGGCGAGCGCCCCAGCACCGTGAACGTGTGGTCGGTCCAGTGCACCTCGCCGGAGACGAGATCCTCATGCCAGCTTCCGATGCGCCCGAGCCACTGGGCCTGCTCGAGCAGCGCCGTCAGCCGGTGAGCCTCGCTGGTCTCCCGCCATGCGATGACGAGGCCGTCGAACAGCGGCGCTATGTCAGCCTGTACCGTGAATCCGCCGGCCGACGTGGTGAGGACCACGCTGTCCAGGCGCTGCGGCTGCCCGGTAGCCAGCACCTGCAGGGCGCGGTCAGACAAGCCACCGGGTCGCGCCGCCTCCGGATAGATCTCGGTCAGCCTGCAGCCGGCCAGGTCGGCCCGCGGCCGCCCGAGCGGATCGGCGAAGCGCTCGCTGACCCAGTCGACCACCAGCGCGAACGGCTGGCCGCCATCGTCACGGCACGGCCGGGCGATCAGGGCCGAATCGTGCAGCGCGTCAAGGAGCGCAGAGAGCCAGGCCGCCGAGTAGTCCGATGCCATGCCGCTTCCGCCGCCTGCGGTCAGCGCCTGCGCGCAGACGTCAGCAATCGACGCAAGCCGCTCCCGAGCGCGCGCGGACATCCCATCAGCGCCGGCCGGCCAGCAGACCTCGAGTGCGCCGATGCTCGCGCCGAGTTTGCGCAGCGGCAGGACCGCACGTGCAGACCCGGCATTTCCGCCGATCAGCGGCATCTCAGTGCCGGTCGGAGGACCTTGCGGCCACCAGGTCTGGATGTCATCGCGGGCTGCGCGCGCAGCCGGGATATCGAAGCCCGGCGGGATCCGCCGCCAGCGGCCCGCCTCATGCGATCCGAATCCCGCCTCGCCGGCCAGCTCGAGCCCGCCATCCGGAGCGAACAGCCAGATCGCCACGGCCGACGCACCTTCACCGGACAGCGCCTCGTCGAGTATCGCGCGGGCGACGCCGCCCCCGTCTGGTGCAATGCGGGCGGCCGCCCAGGCCAGGCCGGGCCAGTCCGGGACGGGCCAGTCCGGGCCGGGCCGGCCGCCTGCGCCAGGGTCAGGCGGCCGGACCCCGGCGATCTCGCTCGCCATGTCGGCCTGGGTGACGTGCGCTTCCGCGGAAAGGCGATCGAGCTGCGTCTGCGCCTCGGCAGCAGAGCAGGACAGGCGCTCCATCAGGATGCCGATGGCGACGTCGGTGACGGCGCGCGACGCAGCGCCCGAGCGCATGCGGCTGATCTCCTGCCGCTGCCACTCCACTAGCTCAGTGAGCCTGGCAAGCCCGCCGTCTGAACTTGTCACGGTCACCAGCCGGCTTCCCGGTTCGTCGCAATTGCCGTCATGTTACGCGCTTAATTACAGCAGCCCTGGCAACTAGGCAAAGCTCAGATGGGATGATCGAAGCGTCATATCGGCTCCCGTTACATCCGGCAATTCGGCGTCTTCTCGGATGTGCGCCGCGGTCGGCACCCAGCAGAGGTGGTCGGGATGGAATCAGCAGGTCAGCCAGGACACGGCCCCGCTGACTCACGCTTGCAGCAGCTGCTAGACGGGCTGAAGGCAGTGCGTGACGGCGATTTCGGCACCAGGCTGCCGGGCAGCCCCGACGCGCTGATGAACGAGATCGCTGCCGTCTTCAACGGCATGAATGACCAGCTGGCGCTATTCACATCGGAAGTTACCAGGGTAGCTCGCGAGGTCGGGAGCGACGGAAAGCTCGGCGGGCAGGCTCACCTGCCCGGCGTGACCGGCACCTGGAAGGATCTCACCGAGTCGGTGAACGCCATGGCGGGCAACCTGACCGGTCAGGTACGGGACATCGCCCAGGTGGCTTCTGCTGTCGCCCAGGGCGACCTGACGCAGAAGATCACGGTCAACGCCAAGGGCGAATTGCTGGAGCTTAAGCAGACTCTTAACACCATGGTGGATCAGCTGTCCTCGTTCGCCGGCGAGGTCACCCGGATGGCGCGTGAGGTTGGCACCGAAGGCAGGCTCGGCGGCCAGGCCGACGTTCTGGACGTGTCCGGCACCTGGCGGGACCTCACTGAGTCGGTCAACGTCATGGCCACGAACCTGACCGACCAGGTCCGCGCCATCGCCACCGTTACCACCGCCGTCGCGAAGGGGGACCTGAGCCAGAAGATACGAGTGGACGCCCGCGGTGAGATCCAGGAACTGAAAGAGACCATCAACACCATGGTCGACCAGTTGTCTGCTTTCTCCGGCGAGGTCACCAGGGTCGCTCGTGACGTCGGTACGCAGGGGAAACTGGGCGGCCAGGCCAGCGTCCAGGGCGCGTCGGGCACCTGGAAGGACCTGACCGACAACGTCAACGTGATGGCCTCGAATCTTACCGAGCAGGTCCGTTCGATCGCTCAGGTAGCCAGCGCTGTGGCCCGCGGCGACCTGAGCCAGCGCATCCACGTCGAGGCGAAAGGCGAGGTTGCGGCACTCGCCGGCACCATCAACGGCATGGTCGACACGCTCAGCGCATTCGCCGGCGAGGTAACCAGGGTCGCTCGTGAGGTCGGCACCGAGGGACAACTCGGCGGCCAGGCTAACGTGCCGAATGTCGCGGGCACCTGGAAGGACCTGACCGACAACGTCAACTCGATGGCCAACAACCTCACCAGCCAGGTCCGCAACATTGCGCAGGTCACTACCGCGGTCGCCCAGGGCGATCTGTCGAAGAAGATCGACGTGGACGCACGCGGCGAGATCCTGGAGCTGAAGACGACCATCAACACGATGGTGGACCAGTTGTCGTCCTTCGCCGCTGAGGTCACCAGGGTGGCACGCGAGGTCGGCAGCGAGGGGCGGCTCGGGGGCCAGGCTGAAGTCCAGGGCGTTTCGGGCACCTGGAAGTGGCTCACCGAGAACGTGAACGAGCTAGCCGGCAACCTGACCCGCCAGGTCCGGGCGATCGCCGAGGTCACCAGCGCTGTGGCCAGAGGCGACCTGACCAGGTCCATCTCGGTCGAGGCTCAGGGCGAGGTAGCTGAGCTGAAGGACAACATCAACGCGATGGTTGAATCGCTGCGCGAGACGACCAGGGCGAACCAGGAGCAGGACTGGCTGCAGACCAACCTGGCCCGCATTGCCGGGCTGATGCAGGGTCACCGGGATCTGCCAGCGGTGGCGGAGCTCATCATGGATGAGCTGATCCCGCTGATCGGCGCGCAGCACGGGACGTTCTTCCTGGCAGACCACGGCGCCGGCGAGACCCGGATGCGGCTCATCGCAGGCTACGGACTGCGCGCCGACAAGGACGCCCCCAGCCAGTTCCGGCTCGGTCAGTCACTGATCGGCCAGGTGGCACGCACCGGCAGGCCGATCGTGCTCGACGAGGTCCCCGCGGGCTACGTCCGGATTTCCTCAGGGCTCGGCGAGGCGGCCCCGGCAAGCATCATCATCATGCCGATTGCGTTCGAGGGACAGGCCCTCGGCGTGATCGAAGCCGGCTCGTTTGCCCGCTTCACCCAGATTCACCGTGACTTCCTCGAGCAGCTGATGGAAATCATCGGGGTGAACGTCAACACCATCATTGCCAACGCCCGCACCGATGCCCTGCTCGCCGAGTCACAGCGGCTGGCCGCGGAGCTGCAATCGCGCTCGGGCGAACTGCAAGCCCGCCAGGACGAGCTGCAGCGGTCGAATGCCGAACTTGAGGACAAGGCAGAGCAGCTGGCACGGCAGAACCGCGACATCGAGCAGAAGAACGCTCAGATCGAACAAGCGCGGCAGGAGATCGAGGAACGGGCGCGGCAGCTCGACCTCGCCTCCCGGTACAAGTCTCAGTTCCTGGCGAACATGTCCCATGAGCTGCGCACTCCGCTCAATAGCTTGCTCGTGCTCGCCCGGCTGCTGGCTCAGAACCCCGACCAGAACCTCACGCCGAAGCAGGTCGAGTACGCCAACGTCATCCACATGTCCGGCTCCGACCTCCTGCAGCTCATCAACGACATCCTCGATCTGTCCAAGGTTGAGGCCGGGAAGATGGATGTCCGCCCCGAGCGCTTCCCGCTGGGCGGCCTGGCCGAGGAACTCAACTCTGTCTTCCGCCCGCTCACTGCCGAGAAGGGCCTGCACTTCACCATCGAAGTGGCTCCCGGCGCGCCGGCCGAGCTGATCACGGACAAGCACCGGCTTCGGCAGATCCTGCACAACTTGCTCTCGAACGCAGTGAAGTTCACCGAGAACGGCCGCGTCGGGGTAAGGATCGAGGCCGCTCACCGCCGAGTGCCCGGCGGCAGGGCGGCCGTGGCGTTCGCCGTCACTGACACGGGCATCGGTATCGCCAGCGACAACATCGGCGCCATCTTTGGCGCGTTCCACCAGGGGGATGGCACCACGAGCCGCCGGTACGGTGGCACTGGCCTCGGCCTGGCTATCTGCCGGGAAGTCGCAGCTCAGCTGGGCGGCGAGATCACCGTCGACAGCGAGCAGGGCGCCGGGAGCACTTTCACGCTGTACCTGCCCATGCATGAGGCAGGCGCCGAGGCGCTGGCGGCTGAGCCGTCTGGTGCGCACGGGCTGGTAACAGCCACCACGACGGAAACGGGCGGGCACGACGGCGCCATTTCCGCTGCCACTCAGTTGTACGCCAGGCCCGCCGCCTCAGCTCCCGCCTCATCCGGCGCGCTCCGCCCGGCCCTGCGGCACGACGAACTGAAGGGACGCAGGGCGCTGATCGTCGATGACGACCCGCGCAATGCGTTCGTGCTCACCGATGTGCTGGAACTGTACGGGATGGCGGTCGCCCGAGCGGCTGACGGCCGGCAGGCTGTCGAAGCACTCAGCGCCGGGCACTTTGACGTGGTGCTGATGGACATCATGATGCCCCAACTGGACGGGCACGAGACCATCCGGGCGATCCGGCGGATGGCACGATTCGCGCAGCTGCCCGTCATCGCCGTCACGGCGCGGGCCATGCAGGGAGACCGGGACAAGAGCATCGCCGCCGGAGCTACCGACTACGTCACCAAACCTGTGGACATCGAGGAACTACTCGGCTGCATCGAGAGATGGCTCCGGCCGACCACGTAGGCCGGGGCGGACCGCAGCGCCGAGGCGGCAGTCGCCCAGGCTGTCCGGCTGGCACCAGTACATGCAGCGCGGCTTCGAATCCCCCTGAACCCATCCGGACATGCCTGCAGGGCGGTTCGCCCCTGGCCGACGGTGGTTCTTGCGTAGCGGTCGTGGTAACCGAGGCTGTTGAGTCTTGTTTGCGGCGGAGGTAATCGGGTAGCCCGCTGGTGGCGCGCCGCAACGTAGTCGGGGGCCGGCGGAGTGCCACCAGCGGCTGGTTCTCATGCAAACGTGCCCTCGCGTTCTGGGGGATGCGATGAATAGCGGAGCCCGCCTGGGCCTTGCCGTCGCGGCGGGCTACGCACTGGGCCGATTCCACAAGATGAAGTGGGCGCTAGCGGTAGCAGCGCTAGCTCGGCGCGGACGCCTCGGCGGCGCGGCAGGCGGCCTGTTCCAGCAAGGGGCAAAGGTCCTTAGCTCGTCCCCTGAGTTCACGCAGCTGACCGAGGAGATGAAAGGCCGGCTCGTCGAGGCCGGCAAGGCAGCTGCCCTTGCTGTCGTGAGCGGCAAGATCAACGCGCTCAGCGACGGCCTGCGGGACCGGACTGACGCAATGCGCGCCGGAGGCGCCGACGGCGAGGGATCGGCCGCAGGCATGCCCGAGCGCGACGAGGGAGAGCGGCAGCGCGACGAACGGGCAGGTCAGCGCGACGAACGGGCAGGTCAGCGCGACGAACGGGCAGGTCAGCGCGACGAGGGAGAGCGGCAGCGCGACGAAGACCGGCGTCCCGCAGCATCGAGCTCGAGACGCCGCCCAGCCGAACGCGATGGCGATCGCGTCCCGGCGCCACGCCGTCCGGCATCGCGCGCTGAATCGGACGGCGCACCTGCCAGCCGGCAGTCGCGCAGCGCGGAAGAGAAGGCCGCGCATGCTCGCGCTGGCCAGCCATCGCAGCGCGATGGCGATCGTGATGATGCAGGCAGCGAGCGGCAAGGCGGCGGCGGACGATCCCGTCCGCCGTCCGCACCGTCCCGGAGCGGGGGTGACAGTGAATGAATGAGCAGACAGCGCAGGCCGAGCGTGGTGGCATGCTGAAGAGCTTTATCGCCGAACTGCCAACCGACCGGCTGAAGGGAGAACTCGGGTCATTCCTCGGGGCACTGACACAGCGCGCGACGGAGCGGCTCACTGACTACGCGGAGAACGGCGGTCCGGCCGCGAAGGCGCTTAAGGAAGGTGCACCCGACCTCCTCCAGGGCAAGCCGCTGCGCGGCCTGGCCAAGGCAGGCGCCTCGGGCGTCATGGGCAAGCTCGGCAAGGCTCTTGGCGGCGGCGGCGGCAAAGGCGGCGGCAAGGGCCTCAAGGTGACCAACATCGTCGAGCAGATCGACGTAGGCGCACCGCTCACATTGACCTACAACGTCTGGACGCAGTTCCAGGACTTCCCGACCTTCATGAAGAAAGTCGAGACAGTCAACCAGGAAGAGGATGCCAAGCTCAGCTGGAAGGCGCAGATCTTCTGGTCACACCGGAGCTGGCGTTCCACGATCATGGACCAGATCCCCGACAACCGGATCGTCTGGAAGTCCGAGGGCGACAAGGGCCACGTCGACGGCACCGTCACGTTCCACGCGATCGGCGATCCGGAATTTACCCGGATCCTGGTCGTTCTCGAGTACCACCCAGGGGGCGTGATCGAGAACATCGGCAATCTCTGGCGAGCCCAGGGCCGGCGCGTCCGCCTGGAGCTGAAGCATTTCCGTCGGCATGTGATGACGCAGGTGCTGACCAATCCGGACGAAGTCACCGGCTGGCGTGGCGAGATACGCGACGGCGAAGTAGTCAGCGACGGCGAAAGCGGAGAGCAGGAAGACGACGGCCGGAAGTCCCGCGACAGGGCCGGGGAATCCGCCGGCCGACGCGACGAGGACCGGGCCTACGAGGACTATGACGAGGCCGAGGACTACGAGGACGAGGACTACGAGGACGAGGCACGCGGAGGCGAGGAGGAGGAGGAGGAGGAGGAGGAAGAAGAAGAAGAAGACTACGACGAACGCGAAGGCGAAGGCGAAGACCGGGATTACGACCGCGACTACGAGGACGAGGACCATGACGAGGGCGACGGGGAGCAGCGGGAAGCGCGGCGCGGTGGCGGCGGCAGTGGCAGGTCGTCGCGTGGGCGCGAGCCGGTTAAGGCCCGGGCGAGATAGGGATGACAACTACTACCACGATCACGCGGCGGCAGCGTGGCGGCTACCTTGAGAGGCCGACGCCGAGCGGGCTAGCCGAAGTTATCGATCTCATCCTTGACAAGGGCCTGGTCATCGATGTCTACGTCCGGGTATCCCTGGTCGGCATCGAAGTCCTCACCATCGACGCGCGGATAGTCGTCGCGAGCGTGGATACCTACCTGCGGTTCGCCGAAGCTGTGAACCGCCTCGATCTGCGCGAGAACGGGCCGAAGGGCCTGCCGGATCTCCTGGGCAGCATCACCGAGGGCGGCGCCCGGCACAAGACCAAAGGGGCCCTGGCAGGAGTCAGGGAGACGGCTCGGGAGATAGCCGGCCGGCGCGACTCGGAGGGCAACGGATCCGGGGAGCGCCGCGCGCGGCCGCGTCGACAGGACGATGACGAATGAGCATCGGCCTGCGGGGAACGCGGATCGCCTCAGCTAGCCCCCTCCCGAGGCGGGGCCGGTCCAGGCGGCCTGGTACATCCGGATCTGCACTCTACGTGTACGGCATCATTCCCGCGGGTGTGCCGGTACCCGGCGAGCTGCATGGCATCGGCGACGCTCAGGTCCAGGTCGTCGCGGACGGCTCCGTCGCGGCTCTGACCAGCCAGCTGTCGCTGTCGCGGCCGCTGGGCACCGGGGCCGACCTGCGCGCCCACGCTCGGGTAGTCGAGACAGTCCACCAGTCCTGTGCGGTGCTGCCGATGCGATTCGGCGGCGCGCTCAAGAACGCGGGCGCCGTGGTAGCGGAGCTGCTGGAGCCGAATGCCGATGCCTTTGCCAGCGCCCTGCGGCGCATCGCCAATCACGAGCAGTTCGTCCTACGGGGCAGGTACCTGAAGGGGGCAGCCCTGGCCGAAGTGCTTGCCGAGGACCCGCAGGTCGCGCGCCTGAGCGCCTGGCTGCGTGAACGCGACGCAGACACGCATCGCCTCGAGGCAATCCGGCTCGGCACGCTGGTCGCGCGTGCTCTGGAGCGCAAGCAGCAAGCCGACCTGGCGCTCATGAGAGAACTCCTGGAACCGCGTGTCACGGCCATCAGCGAGCGCGCGCCGACATCGCCAGAGATTGCGGTTGACGCGGCGTTTCTGGTAGACCGCCCGGACCGGTCGGCCTTTGAACAAGCCGCCGAGGAACTCGGGATGCGCTGGGACAACCGGATCCGGCTGCGCCTGGTGGGTCCGCTCCCGGCTTACGACTTCGCGCAGACAGTGGAGACCGAACAGTGGGCCTGCTGAGTGGACTTATCTTGCTGCCGCTCGCGCCGGTCCGCGGCGTTGCCTGGCTGGGCGAGCAGGTGCTCGACCTGGCTACGCGGGCGGATTACGACCCGGCGGAAACCTACCAGCGGCTAGCGGAACTCGACGAGGCCCTGGAGGCCGGCGAGATATCGGCGGAGGAGTGCGCGGCGGCCGAGGACGATCTCATCGCCAGGCTCATGCGAGCGCGTGGCGAGGCGACCGGGATATCGGCGGCGTACCGTGACTGACCAGGCCACTACTCGAGCCCCGAATCGGCAGGGTCGCTCTCGCGACGACGCCGAGCGCCCCAGCCGGCCACGCCGCTCCCGGGACGGCGAGGAGCGCCAGAGCCGGAGCGAGCACCGTGAGGAAGACGAAGGCCGCGAGCGCCGGCAGCCGCGCCGGGGGCGACCCGACGGGATCGAGGCGGCTCGCGTGGCCGCCCAGCATGTTCTGCAGCTCACCGGCCGGCCCCCAGAGAACGTCGTCGCGGTGGTACGTGACGACGACGGCTGGCAGGTCGCGGTGGAAGTGCTGGAACTGCATCGCATACCGGAGACCACCGACATCATGGCCATCTACGAGGTCGCTCTCGACACCAACGGCGACCTAGTCCGTTGTGAGCGGGGGCAGCGCTACCACCGCGGCCAGGTCGAGGAGGACCTGTGACCGGGCCTAGGGGGGCGTATGAGCCGCGAATGGAGGCCGACGCCAGCTAGCCGGGAGCGGCTTCCCACGCACCCGGAACCCGCCAGCCTCGTCGACATCCTGGAACGCGTACTGGACAAGGGCATCGTCGTCGCCGGCGACATCCGGGTTGACCTGCTCGACGTCGAGCTCCTCACCATCCGCTTGCGCCTGCTGATCGCGTCAGTCGAGCGCGCCAGGGAAATGGGGATCGACTGGTGGGAGCATGATCCCACGCTCTCGTCCGCGGCCCGTGACCTGGCAGCGGAGAACCAGCTGCTGCGAGAGCGCATCGGTGCGCTCGAGGCCGGCAGCTCAGGCGCCAACCGCCGTGACGGCCACGATGGCGCAACTGCCGGGACAGCGCCGCGGCGCAGAAAGTCAGCCGAATGAATCCGCCAGCCGGGGCGACCTGGGTCTACGCGCTGTCCCGCAACCTGGGTCAGGCTGGGCTAGATGGCCTGCGGGGCATTGGCGGCGGGCAGGTCCGCGCACTGGCCAGCAGTCAGCTGACAGCAGTCGTCGAGTCGGTAGATCCGGGCGTGTTCAGCGCGGAGAAGCTTCAGGACCGGCTGACCGACCCGGCCGACCTCGAGCTAGTCGCGCGACGTCACCACGACGTGGTCGTCGCCGTCGCAGCGCTCGGGCCGGCACTGCCATTCCGGCTGGCCACTGTCTACCTGAGCGACGAGCGCGTGCGCACCCTGCTCTCCGAGCGCTGCGACGAGTTCTGCCGGGCGCTCGGCTGGCTCGCTGACCGCACCGAGTGCGGGGTCAAGGCCTGGGCTGACCCGGACGCCCTGAATCGCGCTCGCAGGACGCAGCCATCAGCTCGAAGTCCTGATGGACAGCTGGCCCGGCCGGGACTTGCCGACCACTCCGGCGCAGCCTACCTGGCACGGCGACGCGCCGAACTGGCCGCGCGTGCGGAGGGCCAGCGCCTGGCCGCCCGATGTGGCGAGGAAATACACGCCTCGCTCGTCCCGCTCGCCGCTGCCTCCCGCCTGCACCCGCTGCATGACACGCGCGCAACGGGTGAGGCCGGCCTGCAGGTGCTCAACGCGGCTTACCTGGTCGACTCCGCAAGCTTGCCAGCGTTCGCCGGAAGCGCCAGAGCGGTCGCGGCGCGGGCAGGAGCTTGCGAGGTAGCCGTGACCGGACCGTGGCCCGCCTATTCATTCGCCGACCGGCCGGACGCCTGATCATGTCGGCGCTCACCACCGGGGAACTGGCCACCCGCACGCCCCATCCGCACGTAGCACTCGTCGACCTCCTCGACCGTGTGCTCGCCGGCGGCGTCGTGATCGCCGGCGATGTGACCCTCTCGATCGCCGATGTCGAACTCGTGCGGATCTCGCTGCGCGCGCTCGTGCACTCGGTGACGGGCGGCATCGCGGAGCATGACGGCGGCTTGCGCGAGACACCGACTTGACCGGCGGCCACAGCGGACTGCACCGCAAACCGGTGCAGTCGGATGAGATGACCAGCCCCTTCTTCCCCGTTTCCGGTATATCGGCGCATATCCCCATGGATCGTGCCACTGTCGAGCGCAGCCTGGCCACGCTAGTGCTGACAATCGTCGAGTTGCTCAGGCAGCTGATGGAACGCCAGGCCATCCGCCGGGCGGACCAGGGCGATCTGACCGACGATCAGATCGAGCAGATCGGTTCGACCCTGATGGCGCTCGATGACCGCATGTCCGGCCTCTGCGACTACTTCAAGGTGGCCAGGGAAGACCTGAACCTGGATCTCGGGCCGCTCGGGCCGCTACTCGGCCGCAGCTGACCTGTCGGCCAAGCCGGTCAAGGCGCCTGCGAGCGATCGGACTGCCGGAGGAAGCGGCCCGAGGGCTGGGGCGAGCACCCGGCCCGACATCGGCAGCAGCGAGTCGATGGCCGGCGTCAGCAGCCGGCCGCACTTCGGGAGCAGCACCGAGCCAGCAGATGCCGCGCCGGCCGCGGTGGCGGCAATCGACCAGCCGACCGGGCCGATCGGGGTGCTGCCGAAGAACTGGCTGACACCGGGGGTCTGCACCACGCCCACCAGCACTCCCAGGCTAGCCAGGCTCGCGGCGGCGACGGCCGGGCTGCGGCCACCCACCAGCAGGGTCTGGCCAAGCTCGGCGCTGACCACGGTCGCCAGTCCGACCGTTCGCGCTCGGGCGGGCGAGCCGGTCATCCGGGCAACGATCCACGCGACGCTGGCCGCCGCTCCGGTGGCCGCGGCTCGCACGGCGATCTCCCGGGTGAGCGCCGATCCGAGTGAAGTGTCGGGCCCCTCGGCGAGCAGGCTCTGCGCCGCCCCCGGCTGCGGCGTGCGCAGCGCGACCGCCGCCGCCGGAAGAAGGTCGGTAAGCAAGTTGACGAGCAGGAGCTGCCGCGCCGACAACGGTGAAGTGCCGGCCATCAGCGTGCCGAAGAGCGTGTAGCCGATCTCGCCGATGTTGCCGCCGACCAGGATGCCGATCGCCTCGCGGACCGAGCGCCACATGGCCCGGCCTTCGATCACGGCAGCGATGATCGTTTCCAGCCGGTCGTCGGTGACCACCAGGTCTGCAGCCGCGCGGGCGGCCGGCGTGCCGCGCTTCCCGAGCGCGATTCCGACATCAGCCAGCCGGATGGCCGCGGCGTCGTTGGCGCCGTCACCCGTCATCGCGACGACTCGGCCGGCTTGCTGGAAGCCGCGGACGACGCGGACCTTCTGCTCGGGCGTGCAGCGGGCGATGACAGTCGCGCCGGCCAGCGCGGCGGCCAGCGCGGCGTCATCGAGCCGGTCGATCTCCGCACCGGTTACTACCCCTCCCCCGTTCAGCACGCCCAGCTCGGTGGCGATCGCCGTAGCGGTGGCGGGGTGATCGCCGGTGATCATGACGACGTCGACGCCGGCGGCGCGGAGCTCGCTGACCGATGCGCCAGCCGTGGCCCGAACCGGATCGCCGAAGCCAACCAGGCCGGCGAAAGTCATGTCGTCGACCGTGACCGATTGCTGACCGTCTGGGCTGACCTGATTCTCGGCCACCGCCAGCACCCGGTAACCCTGCTGAGCGAGCTTGCCGAGCGCCCTGTCGATCCGCTTGCGATCAGCCGGACTGAGATCGCCTCCGCGCCATCTCGCGCAGTGCGGCAGTATCGCCTCCGGCGCTCCCTTCACCGACAGGACAGGACGCTGGCTCGTCTCGGCAAGCGTGGCGTGAAAGGCCCGGCTGGGCTCGAAGGGCAGCGAGTCCACCTGCCGCCAGCCGGCGTAGCCGTCGCGGCGTCGGAGGCCCTGCGCGGCTGCGCCATCGATGACGGCCTGGTCGGTCACATGCTCGTGGCCGCGCCGGGACCTGGCCCTGGGAGTCGCTCGCAGCGCTGCCGCGAGGACGTCACGGTGCGCGGCGGGCAGCGCGCCGGCCGGGCGCGTCGTCGTCCCGTCGCAGACCGCCGCGACGGCCATCCGGCCTTGCGTGAGCGTTCCTGTCTTGTCGAAGCACAGCACGTTGGTCCGGCCGAGCGCCTCGATGGTCCGCGGGCTGCGCACCAGGGTGGCGTGCCTGGCCAGACGGCGAGCCGATGCCAGCTGAGCGGCAGTCACCAGGAACGGCAGGCCCTCGGGGACCGAGGCGACGGCCAGCCCGACTGCCGCGCCAATCGTGTCCCTGGCCGGATGCCCGCGGATCAGCCCGGCTGCCACCACGGCGGCCGCCGAGCCGAGGGCGAGCGGCAGCGTCGTGCGGGTGATCTGGCTCAGCCTCGACTCCACGCCGGTCGGCGGCGCAGCCTGCGCTAGCGCCTTCAGGCTCTTGCCGAGCTCCGTGCCGCTGCCCGTCGCGACCACCACCGCCGTGGCGTATCCGGCAGCCACCGTCGTGCCTTCGTACAGCATCGACCGTCGGTCGGCCACGGCCGGCGCGAACACCGGCGCCGCGGTCTTCTCGACCGGCGCCGATTCGCCGGTCAGCGATGACTCGTCGGCCTGCAGCGACCTAGCATCCAGCAGCCGGCAGTCGGCGGGAACCACGTCGCCTCCGGCCAGCACAACGACATCGCCACCGACCAGGCCGACTGCCGGGATGATGCGCTCGGTGCCATCCCGGAGCACTCGCGCGGTGACCGCGGACTCCGTCAGCAGGCGGCGCATCGACTGCTCGGTATAGACGCGCTGAGCGCCGCCGATGAGAGCCGATATCCCGGCCACTGCCGACACCACGATGGCATCGGCGACCGCGCCGATCGAGGCGGACAGGACTGCCCCGCCGCCGAGTATGGGCGTCAGCGGGTTAGCCAGCTCGCCAAGGAAGGCACGGGGCAGCGACAGCCGCGCGGGCGTGCGCTCATCAGGCCGCCAGCGCCCGCGGACCTCCCTGGTCGTCAGGCCGCCCGGCCGGCTGCGCAACTTGGCCAGCGCGACCTCGGGCGGCATGGCATGCCAGGGCGGCGGCGGTGGCGGGGCGCTGGCCGGCAGCCGGGCCAGCTCCGATACCGACCAGGCACTGGCCGCGAGCGCGGCCGCCGCGGCCCCGTTCACCGCCAGCAAGCTGCGCCGTGCGGCCGTTCCCGGTTCGCCGCCAGCCGCCAGTGCGCCGCCAAGCGCCGTGCCGCCCAGGGACAGGTTCATCGCCCGGCGGGACGCCGCGCTGCCCGCTTTTACCGCCTCGACAGTGAGCGCGGCCGAGGCCAGTCCCGAGACTGCCAGAATATGGGCGCCCCAGGCAGGCCGGCCGTCGGCCGAGACAATCCCGACACCAACGTCCGCCGCGGCCAGGGCGCGGCGCCGATCTGACACCAGCAGAACGACCGCCCCCGTTGCCTGCAGCCCGCGAACAGTCGCGACAAGGCGCCTGCCACCCGGCACGACCAGCGACGGATCGGGCAGGGTCACCGCCGGGGTGGCCGACGCCGCCAGCAAGTACCTGACGCCGGAGCGCTGCGCGGCGGCCAGCAGCATGTCCGCCGCTCCCGCCCGCTCAGCGGCAACTCCGATGACCGCGCGCAGCCGGCCTGCCTCGGCCAGTCCCAGCACCGTTACCGCGGCGCCGTCAGTGAGCCGGGCGGCAAGCTGCGACGCTGTTCTCGAGCTCACGCCGAGGGCGTCAAGCGGGCCCATCGCGAAGCCGCCACCGGTGACGATGCCAGCCACCCTGCCCGGGTCGAACAGCGCCTGCGCCACCGCGCCGAGGCTCGCACTATCCGCGCTGCCGACCCCGACCACCTCCCCGACCTGCAGCGCACCCGTCAAGAGGACATCTTCGTCGATAACGATGGCGTCAACACGATCCAGCAGGCGCAGCGCACGATGATCGGTGACTACTACGCCGCGGCGGGCCAGCAGGCACCCGAGCGCTGCGGCAAAGCTCTCCCGGCCAACTCGCGCCGCCTTCGGGATCGTGGCCGCGGCCACCCCGCCCGCGCGCCGGGCGCTTCCGGACATGCCCAGCACCCCGCCGAAGGCGGCAGCCGCGGACACCCCCATCGCGTCGCTGAAGTGCTCAGCGTTTCCGGGCGGCACTGCCTGCGGCCGTTCCGGGGTGACCGGCCGAGCCGCAGCGCGCGCACGGGAGATGCACAGTTTCGGCTCAGCCCGGGCCCACGAGCTCCGCTCGAGCACGGCCTCGGCAAGCTGCAGCACGCGCTGTCCGGCGTCGACCGTCAGCCCGCTGATGCCCTGTGCCGCCGTCTGTGCCGCCGAATTACCGACCGCCAGCAGCAGGTCCGCGCGGTCCGTGCCGACAGCTCCGGCGAGCGCGCCGCGCAGCCGTGGCTGGGCGTCGACGAACTGGAAAAGCAAGCCTAGCTCGGCCGGAAGCCGCGCGACCCGGAACGCGCGACCCGCGCCCGCGAACGCCAGGCCTGCAGCGGTGGCCACCAGCGGCGCCACCGTGGCGGGAACCCGGTTCATCGGCCCCGGCTGTCCGTCGCCGCCCGCACCAGGAACCTGCATGCTGTCCTCGAGCCGCTCGACGATCCCGGCAAGCTCGGCTTCTGGCACCTCTTTGTCGCATTGCACCACAACTGCACCGAGCGCCGCATTCACGGCGGCCCAGCGGACCGCATCGTGGCGTTCGAGAGCGGTTTCCACCGCCTCGGCCAGTTCGCTGCCGGCGCCGTGAGCCACACCGCTGACCCTGATGTGAATGCGGTCGCCCGAGCGGAACAGCACGCGCGGAGACTGCAGCGAACGGACGGTCCGCCCGGCGGCCGCGACGAACCCGGCGAGCCGTGCCAGTCCGGGCGTGCCCGTGACAATTCGACCGGGCCCGGATTGCCCGTCCCGGTCAGGCCCGTCCCGGTCAGGCGGCCCGTCGGAATCCGGCGCAGCCGGCGCCGACCCGCAGTCAGCTGTGCGCATCCCGATATGGTGGGCCGAGGCCGGCCCGCCGGGCATCACCCTCGCCGGGTGAGGGCGGCCCAGGCGAGCGGCCACCGGCGGCGCGCGGCAACCACCCGGGGGGGATGGTGTATACCGGGCCGCAGCCGGGCAGCCTGTCATGATGGACGCGAAGACCCAGGCGAGCACCCGCCGCGGATCCTCGGCCGACCGGGCTGGGCACAACGGTGAGCAGGACCGCCAGCCACGCCAGCAGCCGCGCGAAGAACCGGGCATCAACCTGCCCATCGTCGGCCATGTCGAGTACAAGAGCGCCGGCTTCCTGGCCGGCCTCGGCATCGCCGGGGTAGTCGGGGCCGTGGACTGGCCCGTCGCCGCAGCCATCGCCATCGGCTACGCGCTGTCCCGGCGGGGTTAGGACCGTGCCCGCTACCTCCGGCGGTGCGGCCCGGGCAGCCGACGGTCACCCGGCCGGGCGCACTCCGGCCAGGGGCGCTGTGCCAGCCCAGCGCAGCCCGACAGCGGGACATGCAGGCGAGCGGGCAGCGGCCGATGTGCTCGACCGGCACACCATCGCTGTCACGCTGCCACAGCCATTGGGCACCCTCCGGCTGCCAGAACCACAGCGGCTTGCCTATTACGCGGGACTCGGGGCACTGGCCGCGTTCGGCATCGTGGACTGGCCGGTGGCGGCCGTGCTGGGAATCGGCCACCTGCTTGCCGAAGATCATAATCATCGGATCCTGGCCGAATTCGGCCAGGCGCTTTCGGACGCCATAGCCAGGGCGGAAACGCCCGCTTGCGGGTCAGCCGCGAGCGCCGTGCTGCCCCCTCGGCTCGGGCGACCCAGCGCCCTGGCTTTGACGTGGTACAAGGCTGGCTTGTAGGTGGCTATGCTGGCCGCATGCCCCTCAGCGCCCACGTCCCCGATCTCGGCGCGCTCGAGATGCTGCTCGGCGTCGCCCAGACCGGGAGCCTGAATAGCGCCGCCCAGCAGATCGGCGTCAGCCAGCAGGCGGTCTCGGCGCGCATCCGGGCCATGGAAGCGCAGACTGGCGTGCCGCTGGTGCTCCGCAGCCCGCGCGGTTCCAGCCTGACCCCGCAGGGCGCGGTTATCGCCGAGTGGGCCTCCCGGCTGCTCGATGTGGCGGCAGGCTTGGACGCCGGGATCGCCGCGCTGCGCACGGACCGGCGCAGCCGGCTACGGGTCAGCTCCAGCTCGACCATCGCCGAGCAGCTGCTGCCGACCTGGCTCTCGTCGTTCCGGGCGGTCGGCCACCCGGCCGGGCGTGCTCCCGATGTCGTGCTCACCGCGGTCAACTCCGAGACAGTCGTCGGCCACGTCGCCGAGGGCGCCGCGGATCTGGGCTTCATCGAGGGACCGCGACGGCCCGCCGGGCTGCACAGCCGGGTCATCGGCCATGACCGGCTGGCAGTCGTCGTCGCTCCAGGCCATCCCTGGACCCGGCGCCGCAGCGGCATCAGCGCCGCGGAACTTGCCGCCGCTCCCCTCGTCAGCAGGGAAGGCGGCTCGGGGACCCGGGATACGCTGGCTGCGGCACTGACCGCCGCGCTGGGCGCTGGCTACGTCCAGGCTCCCGCCGCGCTGTCCGTCTCGACCACGGCGGCGGTCCGCGCGGCCGTGCTGGCCGCCGCGGCGCCCGCCGTCATCAGCGAGCTAGCCGTAGCCGATGACCTGGCCATGGGCCGGCTGATCGAAGTCCGGACACCCGAGCTTGAGCTGCGCCGGACCCTGCGCGTCGTCTGGGCTGGCGCGGCGAGCCCGCCTGCGGGCGCGGCCAGGGACCTGATTGCGCATATCGCCAGCCGGGCGACCTCGCCCGGCCGAGTGGCTGCTGATGCCGTCAGCGGTCGTCCCGGATCAGCGAGCACCTGACCGGCCACACTGGGCCGATTTGGAGCTTGCGGTCAGCGTTCACTGAAGACCCGGGACAATAGTGTTAGGTGTAACCGGCTGGAGCCAGTGACAAGAACCGGAAGGCGGCCTCTGATGAGCGCAAGAGTCCGGGTCAGGTCTGTGAGTGCTGGCCAGAGGAGTGCGCCGGATCCGTCGGCGTCCGCACAGTGGCCTACCGAGCGCGCCCGGCGCGTGGTCGGGCTCGTGCTGGTCGTGGCGATCACGATGGTCGCGGCGGCCGGGTACCTGATCCGGCCGGACCTCATGCCGGCCGCGTGGCTGGCGGTCGGCCCGCTGCTGGCTTCGCTCGTGCTGTTTCCTCGCGGCACCGCGCTGCTCGCGGGCTGGGCGGTCGTGCTCGGCATCGGACTTGCCGTCGGCCAGCCAGGCCGGCTCGCGATGCTTGCCTCGCACCTGAGCGTGCTGTTGCTGCTCGCCGCGTTCGCGGTCGTGAACTCGGCGCTCCGGGCCGCGGCCAAGCGCCGTATCAGCCAGGTCCGTGCTGTCGCGCGAGTCGCGCAAAGCGCCATATTGCCCGAAGTCCCCGCGACAGTGACCGCTGGCCGGCTGGCATCGCGGTACCTCTCGGCATCGCCCGAGGCACGGGTTGGCGGTGACCTGCTCGAAGTCGTTCCCGGTCCGGGACACCCGCGCTGGCTCATCGGCGATACGCGCGGGAAGGGCCTGCCAGCGGTGCGACTGGCGAGCGTGGCGATGACGAGCTTCCGCGATGCGTGCGCGCAGCCTGGCCTCTCACTGCCGGAGATCGCGCGCGTTGTCGACGGGTCAGTCAGCCGGGCGGCCGGCGAGGAAGACTTCGTTACCGCAGTCTTTGCCGAACTCGACCCGCACGGCTGGCTTCAGCTGGTGGTGTGCGGGCATCCGCCGCCGCTGCGCCTGACCGCGGACGGTGACCTGCGGCCGCTGACGCCCTCGGTGTTCGCGACGCCGCTCGGCCTGCATCCCGACATCCAGGCATCGACGTTCACGGTCAGCGCCGGCGACCGGCTGGTCTTCTACACCGATGGCCTGCTCGAGGCACGTGACCGGGCAGGGCGATACTTCCGGCTGGAAGACTGGGTCGACACGCTGCGCCTGCCGGACCTGCAGGCAGCGGCGGACCAGTTGCTCAGCCGGCTGATGGCGCACGCCAGGCGCAAGCTGGACGATGACGTTGCTCTGCTCCTTCTGGAGGTGACGCCTTCGCCTGTCTCGCCGGATGACGATCTGGCCCGCGGCCTCGCGACGGCTGCACCCGCCGGGGCGCAGGACAGCGCGCTGGCAGCCGCTGGGTCGCCTGGCTTGATTGCCTTGCCGCCGGCGAGGTAGCCGCCACATCGCAGAAGGTCGCCTGCTTGCACCCGGTAGTAGTACCGGTCGTCCCGCGTCAGCGGGCCTTCCCAGGCAAAGTACAGCTCGCCGCCAGCTATCTTCGCGGCCTCCCGCGCGGCCATAGCGGCCGGCAGCCGGTCTAGGTAGAGAGCCACGATCTGGCCGAGCAGTGCTCGCGCCGTCGGCCCGAGCGCGTCGAGCAACGCGTGCCCGAGGTCCTCCTCGGGCCCGAGCGGTCGTCCTCGAGGGCAACCATCGCCATCGCCTGGGCGAAGCAGTGCTCGCTCAGCCCGGTGGCCAGCAACCGGTGCGCAGCCTTCCGGCCAGCGACGCTCAGCAAAGCCAGGCAGCCGCCAGGACGGGGGTTCGGCCGGTACTCGATCCACCGTCGGGCCGCGTCGTCGCCGAACCGCAGTGCCGCGACACCACGGGGCCCGCGACCGGAGTCCGTCTACTCGGCGCTGGCCGCCCCTGGCCCGACTGCTCAAATCATGGCAAAGCCGCGGCAGTGCCACGCCGATCTCCGCGTCAAGCCCGGGTTTCCCGGCTGACCCAGTTGTTAGGTTTGGCGGGTGAGCACTCCTTCTGGAAATTACGTGCTAGGGCCGGAATCTGGCCGGCTACTGGTTAAGACGGCCCGGACCGGCCTGGGCGCGAAGGCCGGTCACGACCTCACCATCGAAGTGACACGCTGGCGCGGGAAGGCGGTCATCGACACCACCCGCGCTGGCAGCAGTTCGGTGACCCTTGAGGCGGACGTTGACTCGTTCCAGGTCCGCGAGGGTACCGGCGGAGTCAAGCCGCTGACCGATGCCGACCGTGCGGACATCAAGAACACACTGCGCACGAAGGTTCTCCGCGCTGACCGCTACCCGGTTATCGTCTTCGCCTCGAATGATGTCAGCGGGACACCGGAGTCGTTCCGCGTGACAGGCGACCTCAGCATCGCCGGAGTCACCCAGCCCGTCACGGTGGAGGGCCGGATCGATGAGGGCCGCGCCGTGGGCTCGGCGGTCGTCGCGCAGACACGGTGGGGAATCAAGCCATATTCGGCGTTCCTTGGCGCCCTCAAGCTGCGCGATGAGGTTGAGGTGCACTTCGATGTCGGCCTCACCCCAGGCACCTGACTGGACGTCTACTTGACGTGCGCGACCGGCGCTGTCACGGGAGCTTGTCCTGCCCCGGAGCACGTGCCGGTCGCCATGCGGTTGGCAAGAAGGCGGGCCTGATTGCCGATGGCGTTGACCTGATCGATGTAGGAGTTCGCACTCGCGATCGCCTGCGCCATGCTGGTGTCGGCGGTCGCGATCAGCGCGGGGGCTGAGGCCGGGGCCGGCAGCCCGGCTCTGCTCAGGCGCCGCAGGTCAGCGTCCGCTGTGTGGATGTCCATCCTGATCGCGGTGAGGTCCGCGGTCAGGGACTCGCTTGCGCCCGTTACCGCCAGGACCGCGCCACTGACCCCGCGCGAGTCCCCGACGACCGTAGCAGTGGCCGCGCAGTAATGGTTGTCGCCAGAGGCATTCTGCTTCTCAGCCGCCAGGCGCGCTCGCGCGGTCGCGGCGTCCCTGGCGAAGCTCTCCACGTCCGCCGCGAGCTTGCCCCGCGGCGCCAGGCTGGAGGCCTGGTACAGCGCGGCGAGATCTAGCTGCGTAGTGCGCTGCTGAGCCCTGCTATTGGCGGAAGGGCCGCTGCCCGCCCGTGCGGCCAGCAGGTTCTCGTGCGCAGCGGTGCTGCTCAGCGCAGCGACAGCCCTGGCGTAACCGGAACGGCTGGCTTGGGTAAACGTCGTGTGCTGGCTTGTTCCGTCAGCATCCGGGACGGCCAGCGTCAGGCCGCTGCCAGTAAGCCTCCCCTCCGCATCGCCATGCAGGAATAGCACGCGAGAGAAGGTCAGGCTGACCGAGGTGCCATGGACGGCACCGGTGAACGGCACGCTAGTCACCAGGACCGAAGCTGACGGCGGCGCGCCGCCGATGGTGTCCGTCATGAGGGTGCCCCGCACCTGGCCGGCCCGCACGGTCCGCCAGCGGATGAAGGCGACCTCCGACTTGCCGTTCGCCAGGTAGCTGGCGCGGCCGGGCGAACTGACGGAGCCGGCGGAGCCCGAACAGCCCGCCGCGGCCAGGAGCATGGCGGCCGCCGTGCACGGAAGTACGAAGCGTTTCATCGCGTCAGCCTGGGTTTAGTGACACTCGAGACACTAGGGACAGTGGGTGACGATGAGCAGAGAGTTAACCGGGTCCCGTGGCAACTCCCGGTTGTTACCCATCCTGTGGCTAGCCAACCCAGCCGTCGAAGTGCGCGTCGCCACTACGGCTGAGGGCCGAAGCTGGCAGGGTCGGCAAAGCGCCTGGGGGCCGCGGCGGCCAGCGAGCCTCATCGCCAGCCCCCCCCGCTCTGGATGCCTTGATGATAAAGAAGTGTCATAGTGCTATCACATTTCGCGACAGCTGCTGGGGAGATCGGCATGGACCACGAGAGTTCGCCCGGCGTCCCGCCGGCCACCGAGTTGCCCCGCTACCGGCCGGAACAGGGCCGGGTGGCCGGCGAGCCGGCGGTCGCGGTGCGCGGGCTGCGGAAGACGTTCGGCGACAAGGTAGCAGTGGCGGGCATCGACCTGGAGATCGCGGCGGGTTCACTCGCCGGGCTGGTCGGGCCGAACGGAGCCGGGAAGACGACGTCGCTGTCGATGATGACCGGGCTGCTGCGGCCTGACAGTGGGCAGGTCGTGGTCGAGGGGCTGGACGTGTGGGAGGATCCGCCGGCCGCCAAGGCGATCATCGGCGTGGTTCCCTCAGAGGTCAGGCTGTTCGAGCGGCTGAGCGGCGAAGAGCTGCTGGAATACTCGGGGCGGCTGCGCGGCCTGCCGGCCGGCGAGGCGCGCTCACGCGCCGCGCAGCTTCTCGGCGTGCTGGACATGACGGACGACGCCAACCGGCTGGTCGCCGACTACTCCACCGGCATGCGCAAGAAGGCCGCACTCGGCTGCGCGCTGATTCACAACCCGAAGATCCTCTTCCTTGACGAGCCGCTGGAAGGCGTGGACCCGGTGTCCGCCGATGTGATCCGCCGGCTGCTGACGCGGTTCACCGCTTCCGGATCGACCGTTCTGTTCTCCAGCCACGTCATGGAGCTAGTGGAGCAGGTCTGCGATCACGTGTCGATCATCGACAAGGGCACGATCATAGTGAGCGGCACCACGGACCAGGTGCGCGGCGGCAAGACGCTGCAGCGCGCCTTCATTGACCTGGTCGGCCCCCGGGCACGCGACGAGGAGGTGCTGTCATGGCTCGGCTCTTCGTCCAGCTGAAGCTGCGCCTGCTGGTCAACGCGCTGCGCTCGTCCAACGCCGCCAGGATTACCTTCCTCATCAGCACGATCTTCGCCGCGGCGCTGGCGTTCTTCACCTTCCTCGTTCTGGCTTCGCTCAGCGGCAAGAGCACGTCAGCGGACCTGACCGCGGTCATCTTCACAGTGTTCGCATTCGGCTGGCTGATAGCACCGATCATGGTCTTCGGCGTCGACAGCACCCTTGACCCGTCGGTGCTCGCCCTCTATCCGCTGCGCACCCGCAAGCTCGTCACCGGGTTGCTGGCGGCTTCGGCTACCGGTGCCTGGCCACTGGCTAACATGATCGGCCTGCTCGGCGTCACCGTGGGACTGGCACACGGCGCGCTTGGCCTGGCGGTCGCGGTGGTCGCGGTGGCGTTGCAGGTCCTCTTCTGCATCGCTCTCTCCCGGTTCGTGACGACCTCGCTAGCCGGCCTGCTGCGCTCGCGGCGCGGCCGGGACCTGGCGGCGTTCCTGGTCATTCCGCTGTTCGCGTTGTATGAGTTCTTCACCCAGGTGGTACCGAGGGCGGCCGCCGAGGGCAAGATCACTGCGGCGAGCTTCACCGGATTCGACGCGTGGATGCGCTGGCTGCCGCCCGGCCTGGCGGCACACTCGATCCAGGATGCCTCGGACGGGCGCCCTGGCGTGGCGTTCGCCCGCCTTGCAGCGCTGGCCGCCGCCACCGCCGTGCTCGGCTGGCTCTGGGTCTTTGCGCTCGACCGGGCACTGGTGACGGCCGACACGACCACCCAGTCGGCCCGGGTCCGCGGCGCGAAACTGCCGCTGGCCGGGCTCGGCTTGCGCGGTGCCGTGGCCTCCCGGTTCTGGCTCTACCAGCGCCGCGAGCCGGCGTCGCTGGTCTACTGGGCGGTGGTCGCGGTCATCACGGCCGCCGTGTCGGCTAGTTCGATCCTCGGCAAGCAGCATCACCCGGCGGTCATCCTGGGTAGCGCGATTTTCGGCGCCGCGTTCGTGGGGATCTTCCACGCCAACTCTGCCGGGCTGACGGGTCCGCCGTTCGTGCTCGAAGGGATGGCGCTCGCTCGGGTACGCGACCTGCGCGCCTACTTCTCCGGCCAGAACATCGTGCTCGGCGTGATCGGTGCGCCGCTGGTCGTCGCGGTCTGCTTCGCGCTGGCGGCCGCGGCCGGGCGGCCAGGAATCGGGCTTGAGGCGGCACCGGTCGCGCTGGCCGGCCTCGGCGCTGCCCTGGGGCTGAGCAATGTGTTCACCGTGGTGCTGCCGCATCCGATGGCCAAGCGAGCCAGCAGCCCGATGCTCGTGCCCGCACAGGGATACGGCGGTTACCGGCTCGGCATCACCTTCGGCACCCTGGCAGGCACCGCCGCGGCGGCAGCGCCGGTGATCGTCGCCGCAGCGCTGACCGCCGCCGACCCGGTTACCGTCCGGGTCGGCGTACTGCTCCCGTGCTCGGCGCTGTACGGCTTCGCGCTTGCGTTCGCGGGCGTTCGGCTGGCTGCCGCCGCCGGCGTTGGCAAGATGCCCGAGCTATGCCAGGTCGCTCTCCGCAGTGCCATGTCATGAACTGATCCGCACGTCCGCCCGTCAGGGGCCGGCGCCCTTCGGGGACTGGCGCCCGTCAGGGACTGGCGCCGGCCAGCGTCCGAATGCCGGTCCGGCCCGCCCGCCGGGCTTTAGGGATGATCGCCACCGGGCACTTGCTGTGATGCGCGCAGGCATCGCCCACTGAACCCAGCGTGAGCCGGAGGAAGCCCCCGTGACCGCGTGATCCGACAACCAGCAGGTCGGCATCCGCCGACCGCTCGCACAAGATCTGTGCTGGGTCCTCGCCCTGGAGGAGAACCGGAACGACAACGAGACCGGGATGACGGGCCGCCGTCTCCCCGACGGTCGCAGCCAGCCGATCTTCGGCCCGCTCGAGTTGGACAATGCGCTCCGCGCGGAAGTGCTCCATGTTGAGTTCCAGGCTCATGTCACCGCCGTAAGGGTCCGCCCATACCTCGACTGCCTCGACCGACGCGCCGCGCAGCGCGGCCTCGTCCGCCGCCCAGCCAAGCGCACGGGCCGACCCGTCCGACATATCGGTGCCTGCCACTATCCGCCTGATCTGGCTGTGATCATCCCCGGCTTGGCCGTCCCGGACTATGACCAGCGGGCATCGGCTATGGCGGGCGCACTTCGCGCTCACCGAGCCCAGCAGCAGGCCCGCGAATCCGCCGAGGCCGCGAGAGCCGACCACCAGCAGGTCCGCGCCGGCCGACTGCTCGCACAGCACCCGCGCCGGGTCGCCGCGCATCACCAGAGCGTCCGCAATCGTCACCGGAGACTGGCCGGCCACGCTCTCGAGCACCTGTTCGAGCTGTTCCCTTGCTGCCCTCTCGGCAAGCTGCTCATCGCTGACCAGGTCATGGGGCGTGTCGCCGTGCTCAGCCGGGCGTTGCCAGGCGATCACGGGCTGCAGCATCGTCTTGCGCGCCGCCGCCTCCCGCACCGCCCAGGTAAGCGCCATGCGCGAGCCGTGTGACCCGTCAATTCCCGCGATGATCCGGCCCATGCCCGACCCCCTTTCGTGCCACTATGCCGCCGCAGCCGGCCATCTGCCATGGCCGAACGTCCCGGCGCTGCCCCGACCAGGTAGCTGGCGGGACCTTCGCCACTATCGGGTCCGGGCCCGGCCGGGCGAAGCTGAAGCGTGGCGGAGGGCGGAGCGCCGGGCGACGGGGGCCTGACTGGAGCGGAGGCGGCAGCGCGGCTGGCGCAATACGGGCCGAACGAGATCGGTCAGGAGCGCCGGCACCGGATCCGGGCGCTGGCAGGCAAGCTGTCCGGGCCGGTGCCGTGGATGCTGGAGGCGGCGATCGTGCTGGAGATCGCCGCCGGCAAGGCGGCCGAGGCCGTGATCATCGCGCTGCTGGTGGTGTTCAACGCCGTGCTCAGTTTCGTCCAGGAGGACAAGGCGCACGGCGCGCTGGCCCTGCTGCGGCAGCGGCTGCAGGTACGCGCCAGGGTCCGCCGGGACGGCCGATGGCAGGTGACCGACGCCCGCGATCTGGTGCCCGGCGACCTGGTGCACGTACGGCTCGGGGACGTCGTTCCAGCGGACGTGACGGTGACCGACGGGACCGTGCGAGCCGACCAGTCGGTGCTGACCGGCGAATCGGCAGAGGCAGAGGCCGGGCCGGGCGGACGGCTGTTCGCCGGGTCGCTGCTGCGCCGCGGCGAGGCCACCGGCACCGTGACGGCGACCGGGGCTGCGACCTACTACGGGCGCACCGCCGAGCTGGTCCGCACCGCCAAGACCGTCAGCCACCTGGAGCAAACCATCTTTCGAGTGGTATGGGCGCTGCTGGCCCTCGACGGAGCCCTGGTCGTAGCGATCATCGCGTACGGGATCGTAGCGCACCTGCCGCTGGCGGAACTGCTGCCGTTTGTGCTGATCCTGGTGGTTGCCTCGGTGCCGGTGGCGCTGCCGGCCACCTTCACGCTCGCGACCGCGCTGGGCGCGGCGGATCTTGCCCATGCCGGCGTGCTGGCTACCCGACTGTCGGCGATCGAGGAAGCCGCGGCGATGGACCTGCTGTGCACCGACAAGACCGGCACCATCACCGCCAACAAGCTCGCTGTGGCCACGGTGCACCCGTACCGCGGCGCCGACGTCAGCCAGGTGCTCGCGCTGGCCGCCGCCGCGTCCGACGACGCCACTCAGGACCCGATCGACCTGGCGGTGCTGGCTGCCGCCCGATCGGCCGGGGTGGCTCCGCCAGCCGCGCGGCTGTCGTTCACCCCGTTCGAACCGGCCACCAAGCGCTCCGAGGCTGTGATCAGTCAGGACGGCAGCCGGGTCCGGGTAGTCAAGGGCGCCCCGCAGGTGCTCACCGCTCTCGCCGAGGCCTCGCCCGCTGTGAGCCAGGACGTGGCGACGATGGCAGACGGCGGCGCCCGCGTGCTGGCCGTGGCCTCCGGTCCGCTGGCCGGAAGCCAGCCGACCGGAACCGGCGGGCCGACCGGCACCGGCGGGCCAGGGCTGGAGCTAGCCGGCCTGATCAGCCTGGCCGATCCGCCGCGCCCGGACTCCGCCGCGCTGGTCGCCCGCCTGACCGAGCTCGGCATCCGGGTGATCATGGTCACCGGCGACACCGCGGCCACCGCCACGGCCGTAGCCCGCCAGGTCGGCATCGGCACGCGCACCGGCCACGCCGCCGCGCTGCACGACCCTGCCGGACCGGAGGCCGGACTGGATTTCGACGTCCTGGCCGGGGTGCTGCCGGAAGACAAGCTCCGCCTGGTGGAACGGGCACAACGGGCTGGCCACGTCACCGGCATGACCGGCGACGGGGTCAACGACGCGCCCGCCCTGCGTCGCGCCGAGGTCGGCATCGCGGTCGCCGCCGCCACCGACGTGGCCAAGTCGGCAGCCAGCATCGTGCTCACCGACCCCGGCCTGGCCAACATCGTGGCCGCGGTGGAGACCGGCCGCCGGGTCTACCAGCGGATGCTCACCTACACCCTGAACAAGGTCGTCAAGACGTTCCAGATCGCCCTGTTCCTCGCCGTCGGCCTGCTGGTCACCCGGCAGTTCGTCACTACCCCGCGGCTGGTGCTGCTGCTGCTGTTCGCCAACGACTTCGTGACCATGTCGCTGGCCACCGACCACGTCAGCTTCTCCCCCCGCCCGGACCGGTGGCGGGTGCCCGCGCTGTCACTGGCCGCGCTGGCCATCGCGGTGCCCTGGCTCGTGGTGTCCTTCGCCACCTTCTACGCCGGCCGCGACGTTCTGCATCTCGGCCTGCCCGCCACCCAGACGCTGGTGTTCGTCATGCTGGTCGCCACCGGCCAGGCCACTGTCTACCTGGTGCGCGAGCGCCGCCACCTGTGGCACTCACGGCCCAGCACCTGGATGCTCACCGCCACCGCCGCCGACCTCGTCGTCGTGCTGCTCCTCGCCTCACTCGGCATCCTGATGGCACCGGTGCCGCTCGGCTACCTCCTGATCCTGCTCGGCGCGGTCGGCGCGGCCACCCTCATCCTCGACGCGGTGAAGGTGCCGCTGCTACGCCGGTTCGCCGTTGGTTGACAGGGCATCGCAGAACGCCGGGCTAGCGCGCAGACTGCGGCCGCGCTGACTTGCCCGCCGTCGGCCTGCGCCTGGTTACCCGGCATCTTCCGGGGACAGCAGATAGACGCGGGCGCTGAGTTTGCCGATCATGCGGTAGATGTGCCACAGGCAGTCGGCTAGCGCGATGTCATAGTTCGCCTGGCCGAAGCGGCGTACGTACCGGCGGGGATCGCGCAGCAACCGCGCGGCGTGCAGCAGCTGGCGGCCGCCCGCTCCCGAGGATTCTTGCGCGTATTCTCCCCACTCGCTGTCGAGAACGATGCGCTGGGCAATGCGCAGCCCCGCGGCCTCGATCGCGGCCTCAGTGGCCGCTGGGCGCATGCTCGCCGCGGCGCAGCCCAGAACGGGCAGAAGCAGCGCCGCCTCCGCTGGCTCCAGCCGCGATGTGGTGAACATCTGGTAGACCAGCGCCCAGCCGCCCGGCCGCAGCACGCGCGCGAACTCGCGGTACGCGCTGCCGGAGTCATCAGAATGCACCAGGACATCCCGGCACCACACCAGGTTCATCGAGTCGCTTCCGGCGGGCAGGTCTTCGGCTCTACCCAGGGCGAAGCGCACCATCTCGCTCAGGCCGGGCTGGTTCCTGGCCGCATCAGCCAGGTGCTGCCGTGCGATCTCGACCTGGCTGCGGACCGGATCAACGCCGAGGACCCGCAGCCCGAACCGCCTGGCCAGCTCGATCGCGTGGCCGCCCTCACCGCAGCCGACATCCAGCGCCGCAGCGCCCGCCGGCAACTCGAGCCCGGCGACCATGTCGTCAAGCATGCCCGGCCGGCGCGGATGCAGGCTCTCGTCCATGACCCGCTGGAACTCATTCTCGACCTGGGAGTAGGCGGCATAGCTCTGCTCCAGGAAGGCGCTGTCTGCCACAGCCGGAATCGTACGTTGGGCGCCGTTCTGGAAACTCCAGGGCAGGTGGGCATCTCAGCGAGCCGTGTAGCCGCCGTCGATGGCCCAGCCGTCCCATCGGCGTGATAGGCCGGCGAGGTACCGAACCCGCCGCTGGTACCGAAGATCGAGCTGATGCCCCTTCAGCCTGTCCACCTGTCAGTCTCCCTTGCCCCTCGTGCTCCGCGGCCCAGGTCAACCTGGACGGCGAAGACCTGGGCCGCAGATAGCCTCTTGTTTTAAACTGTTGACTTAGTCTAAATTATTATTGAGAGGTAAGGGAGAGCGCGATGACCTACGTGATCGGCGAGGCGTGCGTCGACGTGCTGGACCGAGCATGCGTCGAGGAATGCCCGGTGGACTGCATCTATGAAGGCGCGCGGATGCTGTACATCCACCCGGATGAGTGCGTCGACTGCGGCGCGTGCGAGCCGGTGTGCCCGGTCGAGGCGATCTACTACGAGGACGACCTGCCCGCCGACTGGCAGCTGTACGCCGGGGAGAACGCCCGTTTCTTTGCCGGGCCGCTGCCCGGCCGCAATGAGCCGCTCGGCTCACCGGGCGGGGCGGCGAGGCTTGGCGTGGTGGGCGCCGATACTCCAGTCGTCGCCGCACTGCCGCGTCGTGACGTCGCGGACACGAGGCACTAGCGCTCTCACTCCGGCACGGGCAGGACTGAGCGCAGCGGGTCCGGAGGAGGAGGAGGTTGTCATGGCAGTCATCATCTACGGGGACTTCAACTGCCCGTATTCCTATCTGGCCAGCCAGCGTGCTGACCTGCTCGGCCGCATGGGGACCGAGGTTGACTGGCGGGCGGTCGAGCACGACCGCGGCCTGCCGCTGACCGGCAGCCGCTCCGACACTGACCGGGCCGCATGGGATCGGGAACTGGCCGAGATCGCGTCGATCGCCCTGCCCGGAGAACACGTGCCGGCTAGCCCGCCGACGCTGATCAGCAACACCCAGGCCGCCGTGGCCGCCTACGCCGAGGCGATCAGCGACGGCGTAGCCGGCGAATTGCGCCGTCGCCTGTTCGCCGCGATCTGGGCGCAGGGGATGCACCTGAGCAGCGCCACCGAGGTACGCCGCCTGGTCGCCGCCCTGATGTGGCAGCCAGAAGACATCACCAGCCGGCTGGCCAGCCCGGAGATCCCCAGCCTGCTGATCCGCGACCCTGATCCGGTCCGGATCGGCCGCCGCTCGGGCGGCACAATCGCGCAGGACGGCGGACCGCTGACCACTATCGGCTGGCAGCGGATCAGGCAATGGCGGCAGGAGTGGCTGGCACTGCCCAGCCAGGTCATTCCCGCGCTCACCGGCCCGGACCAGGCCGTGCGATCCGGGGTGGCTGCCCTGGAATACCTGGCAGACCTGACCCGGTCCGCCGTCCTGGTGCCGCGGCCGCGGGCCGGCGCCGGAACGGAGGTGCGCCGGGACCGTCAGCCGCTGGTCCCGGTCCGGGCGGCCTGACTCGCGGCAGCCAGCCGCCGGCGGCGCTACCGTGCGGCGGCGGCCGCCGCTCAGGGGCATCCGCCTGGCCAGTTTCTACTGACGTTTGTGAGATAAAATACGGTGATGAATGCCGGGCAGCTGCTGGCAGCCGAGGAGAGCACGCCGCTCGGCCGCAGCCGCGCCGGCGTTCTGGACATGCTGCGCGCCGCTGACGGCCCGCTCGGTGTCCGCGAGGTCGCGCAGCGGAGGGGCCTGCATCCCAACACCGCCCGATTCCACCTCGAGGCACTGACAGAGGCCGGGCTGGCGGTCCGCGAGACCGAGGACCGCCAGACCCCGGGTCGGCCGAAGATCGGCTACCGGGCAGCCCCGGACGGCCCGGGCGGTCCGGGCGGGCGGCGCCGGTACCGGCTGCTCGCCGAGATGCTGACCAGCATGATCGCCGCGACCATGCCCGAGCCGGGCCGCGCCGCCGAGGACGCCGGCCGGCAGTGGGGCGCCTACCTGGCCGAGCAGCCGCCGCCCTATCAGCAGCCCAGCGCCGCCGAGGCGGTCAGCAGGCTCGCCGCCATCATGGACGACCTCGGCTTCGCGCCGCGGGCAGAAGCCGGCCATGACGGCCGGCCGTTCCTGCTGCACCTGCGCCAGTGCCCGTTCCGGGAGGTGGCCGAGCGCCACCGGGACGTGATCTGCTCACTGCACCTAGGGCTGATGCGCGGCGCCCTGGACCGGATGCGGGCCCCGCTGACCGCAGGCCGGCTGGACCCGTTCGCGGAACCCGCCCTGTGCATCGCCTCGCTGACACTCAATGATGGTCCCGGCCCCGGTGAGCCCGCGGCGGCTCAAGCGCGGTAGCCCGCGGCCATCCGGATCCGGTCTTCCGCCCGGGGTGGGCGTCAGGAGCCGCGGCGGAGCAACTCGGCCAGCACCGCGGCCTGGCTGAGGCTCAGGTCTCTGGTGGCAGTCAGCAGGGTCACCGGCCCGTGCGCAGCCCGCTCGCGGATCCTGTCCAGCGCCTCCCGCGGCCCCGGCGCCGCCAGCTCGGCAGCATATCGGCGGCCGAACTCACCGAACTTGGCCGGCTCGTGCTGGTACCAGGCCCGCAGCCCGGCCGACGGCGCGACATCTTTCGCCCACTCATCCAGCCGGGCAGCGTCCTTGCGCAACCCGCGCGGCCACACCCGGTCCACCAGCACGCGAGCGCCATCCTCCGGCAAGGGTTCCTCATACACCCGGCGGGCGCGGACTTCGATGCTCATGCACACCCCCTCCAGGCAGCAAACGCCACTAACCGACCACCACCATGACGGCTTACCCGCGCCAAGCACGCAATCCTGGCCTTCCAGAGTGCCCCCGGCAGCGTCACCAACCCTCCCCCCGGCGGCATGCGCGGCAAACAGGGCCGCGACCAACTAGTTTATACTATGCGCCATGGGCTAAATAGGATTTAGCCCCGCCCGGACCGAGCCGCATCCTTGGGGAACGCACGCTCATCGCTGCCGCACAACCAGCTACCCGTCCTGGGGACGGCAGTCCCTGATTCGCGCCCTGCTAGATCGGGCGGATAGCTGCCTGATGACATAAAGAGACCTGACGACAGAACGAGAGGACAGCATGGAGACCGAGTCGCTGGCGCAGGCTCTCCAACGGGAGCACCAGGAGATCGACGCGGGAATCGCGGCGTTCGCAGCCTCACCCGGCGACCGGCAGCCGCTGACACGCGCGATCCGCGCGCTGCGCCGCCACATCTACCTGGAAGAGGAGTTCCTGTTCCCGCTGCTGTGCCGGGCCGAGCCAGGACTGGCGGCGCCGACACTGGTCATGCTGGGCGAACACGCCCGGATCTGGGCCATTCTCGAGTTGCTGGAAGACGCGCCGGACGCTAGAGCACGGCTCGCCCTCGGCAAACAGCTGGCCGGCCACCTCCTGCACCACAACCTGAAGGAGGAGAAAGTCCTGTATCCGCGTGCCGACGACATCTTGCCGCCTGCAGCGGCCGACCGGCTGCAGGCGTTCATCGCCCGCGGAGACCTGCCCGAGGGATGGGTCTGCCTGAAGGCGCGGCCTGCAGCATCCGATGCTGGCCGTTAGCTGGGCCACGATCCGGCTGTTCCTGCACGTGCTCGCCGCGACCGTGTGGGTTGGCGGACAGCTCACGCTCGCCGTGCTGGTCCCGGCGCTGCGCCGCTTCGGCGCCGAGATCCCCCGCGCTGCCGCCCGCCGGTTCAGCCAGGTCGCATGGCCTGCCTTCGCCGTGCTCATCCTCACCGGCGTCTGGAACGTGATCGCCGTCCGGTCGCAGATCGCCGGAAGCTACGAAACCACCCTTATCGTGAAACTCGTCGTCGTCGCCGTCTCCGGGGTCACCGCAGCACTGCATGCCCGTGCGCGCAGCGCCGCGGGACTCGCGGTGTTCGGCGCACTGACCGGCCTGAGCGCCCTCGCCGCCCTGTTCCTCGGCATCCTGCTCGCCGGGTAGCTGGCGTGGATCGTCGCCGCCTGCTCGGCGACGATCCGCTCGCAAGCACGCAAGCGGGCCGCCAGGGCAGGCCACCGCTCCACGGCAACCTAGCTGAACCAGTGCTCAACGAAGTACCGCGCGGGAAGCAGGCTGAGCGTCACAACAGGCTGCCGTCCTTCTCCCAGCGGGTGGCTCATGACAGTCATCGTGGCGCCGTGCCCGCCGATGCTGAAGCCGCGACCGGGGGCATTCAGCGCGCCGGGTCGCTGTCAGCGTAGTGGCTGGCGTGCTCGGCACGCAGCATGTACTTGAGCACCTTGCCGCCTACCGTCTCGGGCAGATCCGGGGCGAACACGATCGACTTCGGCGTCTCGTATCCGGCCAGGCTGGCCCGGCAGTGCTTGATCAGGTCGTCCGCGGCGGGCGAGGCACCGGGCCGCGGCACGACTACCGCTGTGACGGCCTCGCCCCACCGCTCGTGCGGCAGGCCGATGACCGCGACCTTGGCCACGTCCGGATGCTGGGCCAGCACCGCCTCCACCCGCAGGCTGGACACGTTCTCGCCACCGGTCTTCACGATGTCCTTGTACCGGTCGAGCATGACCCGCAGGCCATGGTCGTCGTAGGCGCAGCTGTCGCCGGAGTGGAACCAGCCGAACCGAAAGGCCTGCCGGGTGGCTTCCTCATCCCGGTAGTAGCCGGCCATGACCGCGGGCGAGCGGTACACCGCCTCGCCGGCGGCCCCCGGCCGCCCGGCAAGGTCATTGCCGTCGGCATCGAGCACGGTGGCGGCGAGAATCGGGCTCGGGATGCCGACGTAGTTCTGCTGCGGCGCGGTCGCTGCGTACAGTTCCGGCCACTCGCCCGGCCAGAACCGGTGACAGGGAATGCACTCGGTCTGGCCGAAGATCTCGAACGCGCAGAGGTCTTCACCGCAGTGCGCCTTCAGCGACGCCAGCGTCGCCGGCGGCAGCGCTGCCCAGCCGTACACGATGACCGTGAGACTGCTGCCGTCCAGGTCCGGTCGTGCGGTCAGCACCTCGTCGAGCGCACGCACCATGGCAGGCGAGCCTGCCCACAACGCGGTGACCTGCTCTTCCGCGATCATCTCGGCGATGTGCTCAGGATTCGGCCGACGGCCCATTACGAGCGTCCCGCCAGCCAGGAAAGCGGAGTAAGTGAATGGCTGATCACCAACGTGATAGATCAGCGGCAGGTAGGTGCCCACTCGCAGGTCGGACTCGAGCTTGAGGCCGCGCGTCAGCGACAGCCCGAACCCGAACCCGGCGGCGTAGCTGCACGCGTGCGAGATCATCACGCCCTTGGGCAGCGCCGTGGTGCCCGAGGTAAAGAGGATCTCCCAGATGTCATCGGCGTGGATCTCCACGTCGGGCTCGGTAACCGGCTGTCCGTCGAGCAACTCGGTGAACGACACGCTGCCGGGCACCGGCGGGCCGCCGATGCCGATGGTGACCGCAGCCGCGAGGCCCTTGGCCGCGAACGGCTGCTCCGCCCGCGCCCACAACTCGGCGTCCACTATCGCCAGCTTCGGCTGTACCAGGTCGATCATGGCCTCGGCCAGGTCCGGCGCCATCATCGGGTTGAGCGGCGCGGCCACCAGCCCGGCCTTCGCGATGCCGAGCTTGGCCAGGTAGGCCTCGGCGGAGTTCTCGCAGAACAACAGCACCACGTCGGACCGCCGCAGGCCGCGGGCGAGCAGTGCGTGCGCGACCTGGTTGGCTGCCTCGTCTGCCTGCCGGTAGGTCAGCGAGGCAAACCGCTCATCGGCATAGGCGCCCGGCCGGCTCACGATGGCCACCTTGTCCGGGCGGCTCCAGGTCACGCGCTCCAGCAGGTCGCCGACGCTCATCCGGTCCCATCGATGCACGGCGCGGCGATGGTGCAGGCTGGTCACATCGAGGTCCACTGCAGCCCCTCATGTCCGTTGCGATAGTGAGCGGCCGTTCACTAGGGTGCTACTCTACGGGTCAGCGGCCACCGATGTGAAGTACCACCGGAGATGGGGGAAGCGCCAGTGCCCGTGCTGCGCTCGTCGGTCGACACCGGCAGCGACACCTATCAGCGGAACCGGCAAGTCCAGCTGGCCGCCGTCGCCGCGCTGACCGAGCAGCTGGAACTGGCCAGGGCCGGCGGCGGGGAGACCTATGCGGCCCGGCACCACGCCCGCGGCAAGATGCTGGCCAGGGAGCGGCTCGAATTGCTGGTCGACAGGGACTCGCCGCTGCTTGAGCTGTCCGGGCTGGCCGCTTGGGGCACCGGATTCTCGGTCGGCGGCAGCATCATCAC